>JBAYAI010000060.1:0-7132 GCA_041669865.1 Bacilli bacterium
ACGTATTTTCATTTGAAGAAGCCTATGGCAAAGGAAAAGAACTCTTAGGTGGTAAGGGTGCTGGTCTTGCCGAAATGACTCATATTGGGATTCCGATCCCTCCTGGGTTCACAATCACCACAGAAGCTTGTAATCTTTACTATAAAGAAAACAAAAAGCTTCCAGAATATCTTGTAGAAGATATCTATAAGTATGTAAAAGGAATTGAAGAAAAGACCGGAAAGAACTTCGGAGGTAAAAACCCTCTTTTAGTCTCTGTCCGTTCAGGTGCTAGAGCGAGTATGCCTGGCATGATGGATACAATTCTTAATTTAGGTCTCAACGATGAGACTGTTAAATACTTAGCAGAAGAATCAGGTAACGAAAGATTTGCCTACGATTCATTCCGTCGTTTCATTTTAATGTTCACTAACATTGCTAAGGGTCACCCTAGAACTGATATGGACAAGATGCTCGACGATCTTAAGAAAGAAAACGGTTACAAACTCGATACCGAAGTTACAACCGAAGAACTTAAAGAATTAGTCGCTAAGTACAAGGAATACTACAAGAATGTCTTCAATGAAGAATTCCCTGTAGATCCGAAAGAACAATTAATCACAGCTGTCGAAGCTGTCTTTAGATCATGGGATAATCCTAGAGCTAATGTCTATCGTCAAATGAACGCTATCCCTTACGAATGGGGTACTGCTGTTAACGTTCAATCAATGGCATTTGGTAACTTAGGAGAAACATCTGGTACAGGTGTTGCCTTCTCTAGATCACCTTCAACCGGTGAAAAAGCTATCTATGCAGAATATCTTCCCAATGCTCAGGGTGAAGATGTTGTTGCGGGTATTCGTACTCCTCTTCACATTGATGAATTGCAAAAGAGAATGCCTGAAGTATACAATCAATTTGTAAAAACCATTAAATTAATGGAAGCACATTACAAAGATATGCAAGATATGGAATTTACCGTTGAAAAGGGTAAATTGTATTTCTTACAAACAAGAACAGGTAAGAGAACAGCAAATGCTGCTTTGAAGATTGCTTGGGATTTAGTTGATGAAGGCGTTATTACAGAAGACGAAGCTGTCTTGAGAATTGAACCTAAAGCACTCGATGCTTTGCTTCACCCTACTTTTGATGCTGAAGCTCTCAAGAACGCAACTCCTATCGCTAAAGGTTTACCCGCATCTCCTGGTGCAGGTGTCGGACACATTTCCTTTAATGCTGAAGATGCAAAAGCTAGACACGATGCAGGCGAAAATGTCATCTTAGTCCGCGCTGAAACTTCACCCGAAGACATTCAAGGTATGAATGCTGCTGAAGCTATTCTTACCATGCGTGGTGGTATGACTTCTCACGCTGCCGTTGTCGCCCGTGGTATGGGTCGCGCTTGCGTAGCAGGTTGTGGCGCTCTCGAAGTCGACGAAGAAGCTAAAACACTCACTATCGGTGATGTTGTTTTACACGAAAATGACACACTCTCTGTCAATGGTTCAACCGGTGCTGTTTATGCAGGTGCAATCAAATTAGTACCTCCTGCACTTTCCGGAAACTTCGGCAGATTGATGAAAGCCGCTGATAAGTATAAGAGATTGGAAATCCGCGCTAACGCTGATGTTCCTCGCGATGCCAAACAAGCTGTTGAATTCGGCGCTGAAGGTATCGGTCTCTGCCGTACGGAACACATGTTCTTCCAGAAAGAACGTATCTTCCACATGAGAAAGATGATTCTTTCCGATAAGGTTGAACAAAGAGAAGCTGCTTTAGCAGAACTCCTTCCTTTCCAAGAAGAAGATTTCTATGGCTTATACATGGCTATGGACGGAAAGAATGTTAACATTCGTTTATTAGATCCGCCTCTTCACGAATTCTTACCTCAACAGGAAGAACAAATTGAAGAATTAGCAAAAGAAATGAACATTTCTGTCGCTAAGATTAAAGCAAGAATTGAAGCTCTTCACGAATTTAACCCTATGATGGGTCTTCGTGGTTGTAGATTAGATGTCTTGTATCCTGAAATTGGTAGAATGCAAGCTACTGCAATCATAAAAGCTGCTCTTAGAGCACAAAAAGACTTGGGCAAAACACTTCAACCCGAGATTATGATTCCGCTTGTCATGGATATCAAAGAACTCAAGTATGTCAAGAAGGTCATCACCGAACAATGCGATAAAGTCATCGCAGAATCAGGTCAAAAGCTCAACTATCACGTTGGTACAATGATCGAAATTCCTCGTGCTGCTTTAACCGCTGGCCAAATTGCGGAAGAAGCTGAATTCTTCTCCTTCGGTACAAACGATTTAACACAAATGACATTTGGTTTCTCAAGAGATGATGTTTCCAAGTTCTTACCTGCATACTACGATGCAAAAGTTCTTGAAATCGACCCCTTCTCTTCCGTTGATCAAACCGGTGTTGGTCGCTTAGTAAAATTGGCAACCAAAGAAGGTCGTGCAACACGTCCTGAACTTCACGTCGGTGTTTGTGGTGAACACGGTGGAGATCCTGCATCCATTGAATTCTTCAATGCTGCTGGTCTTGACTATGTATCCTGCTCTCCTTTCAGAGTACCGGGTGCTAGATTAGCTGCTGCTCAAGCTGAAATCAGACTTAAAAGAGCTGGTAAATAATCTAATATAAGGCAATATTTGGACCCTGAGATTAATTTTTCGGGGTCTTTTTTAATACAATATTATTTATGTAAAGCGCTTACTATGTTAGAATTAAACAAAAGAGGTTTTCATCAAATTTATGTATAGAGTTATTATTGCCGATGATGAGATAGACGTGAGAGAGCGCCTAGTGAATATGGTAAAGAATATTAGCGACGATTTTGAAATTGTCGGCGTTTTTGAAAATGGATACGATGCGCTTGAAAACGTAACAAAGCTAAAGACTGATTTAATCATCACTGATATAGCAATGCCTTTTATTAGCGGGTTGGAATTAATAAAGCAAGCGAAGATATCTCTTCCTCTAGTTAAGTCCATTATCATCACCGGATACGATAAATTTGACTATGCGAAGGAAGCCATCAAACTTGGGGTTTTAGGATACATTTCTAAACCAATTTCCCAGGATGAATTGAAGGAAGTCTTAGAAAATGCTAAATCTAAGATCGTCGCGGAAGTATCATACGGAACAAGTACAGCAAAAATATTCAAAGAAGATATAAACTATCTAAATGTTATTCGAAGTGGCGACTTATCTAAACTAATTACTTTGAAGGAAATACCAGAGTTTTTGCAAAA
The DNA here is from genome assembly GCA_041669865.1 of Bacilli bacterium. GTDB lineage: Bacteria > Bacillota_I > Bacilli_A > RFN20 > CAG-288 > Scatoplasma. Next base: position 3,243 of record JBAYAI010000060.1, read on the forward strand.
AAAACTACAGTCTGAAGGAGTTGATGTCAATGCTGATCAAGCGGTAATTGCTATCTTTGATTTAGATGCTGATTTTAGTTCTATAGGCTTTGAGAAGATAAGTTTAGTAAATTCGTGTTTGCGAAGATTTATCGATCAGGAATTTTCTCCCGATTACAATGTCGCAATTTTTGAAAGAATGGAGAATACATGCGTTTATCTCTATGGAAATCAACTGTGTGATATCGAAGAACTTGAAGATAAATTCAGCAAGATAATCGCCTTGATCAACAAGACCTGTGAAGTTAACCTCAGCGCTGGTGTGTCGAATATTTCCTGCGAAGCAAAGGGGAGAAATTTTAGAAAACTATTTCGTCATGCGAAAAGGGCTTTGGAATATAGGACTCTCTTTGGTGGAAACGACGTCATATTTTTCGACAATATCTCAAATCAAGAGGTAAAAATTGCAAAGGTGGATGACAACGAGTACAGCAATTTAACCTTTGATTTAACCTATGGAAATATTAGAGAGGTTAAAGAGAGAATAGCAAAAATAGTAAATAATATATATGAAGATAAATCTTTTATGGAAACCATAACATTTATCCTGACCAATATGACGACCGCTCTATTAAATGCTTGTAGAAATTTTACTGAACTGTACGATAAATTCATGACTCAAGACACCATTTACGCCACAATTACAAAGATAAAAGAAAAGGATAATATTTTAAAATTTTTCAATGAATTAGTAGATACAATAGGCCAAATTAATTCTCGAAATAGAGAGAAGAGCATCGATGTCGCGATGGACCAAGTTTTAAATTACATTCATCTTCACTACTGCGATGACAATATATGTATGGAAGAAGTATCAAAGAATCTAGGATTTTCTATTTCATATATCTCTCAATTGCTGAAAAGAAGAGATTTGACTTTCACCAAATATTTGACATCACTCCGAATGGAAAAAGCTAAGAAACTGCTGAATGATAAAAATAAAAAGATTATAAATGTGGCGATGGAAGTTGGTTATACGGATCCGTACTATTTCTCTCACTGCTTTAAGAAATATTACGGTGTTTCTCCGCAGGGATATAAGAACAATGGACAAAAGAAACAATAACCATCCCAAAGGTCTGCGCACGAGACTCATGCGCGTATATTCCTTGGTAACGATTCTTTTTATCATAGTAATGTACGTTGCTTCCTACGTGATTTTTAGGACAAACGTTGTGACTAATAATGGAACCGTTATGGAAGAGACAACTTCTCAAATGTCGAATATTTACAATACGTATTTTGAAGGTGTCGTTAATGTTTCCAGCAATATTGAAACAAAGTTAGAAGAAGAGAATCAGTTGGATGAGGATGAACTGACATCTTATTTCGAGTCAATACAATCGTTGAAATCAGAGATTGAGGATATCAGTTTGTATTCAAATGCTGGATATTTGGTTGTGTCATCATCAAATATCGAAGACCTCTTGGATCAATCCGGACAAACTTGGTTTTTGGATGCTGCTAACAACCCGCTTATCAATGTGTTTTCCAGCATTGAAAACGATAATGGCTCATATATATTTACCCTTTCAAAATACATAGAATACGGTGAAAACAGTAGAGGAATTTTAAAACTCACATTGAATTTTACTAAAGCGATTGCTACCATTTCAGATATCGATCTTGGCGAAGGCGGTCACGTTGTTATTTACGATAAAAATTACGATACGGTTTATCAATCTAGCGAATTGTTGGACGGCGAGTTGGATTTATTTAAGGAATTGGTCTTTGGTTCTAAAAACATTTCACTTAACGGTCACGACTACTTTCTTTCCATCAACACGATTGACAATACCACTTGGCGTCTAGCCGTCGTTTCAAATATAGATTTCATAGCGAACACAACCAGTATGCTCTTGCTCGTCGATCTAATTATATCAGTTATCTTTTATATAGTTACTTTGCTCTCAATACGCACAGTTTCCAATCAGGTGACTGAACCCATTTACAAGTTGAGATTGGCGATGGAAGAAATATCGCAAAAAGGATATATAGATGCCAAAGAAGTGAAAGTACAAGGCACATATGAGGTGGAAGATTTAACTAGAAACTACAACGGAATGATAAAGCGTATTTCCAGTTTGATGAATCAAGTTGTTCTTGAACAAAATTTAAAGAGAAAATCGGAATTGAGCGTTCTGCAAAATCAAATCAATCCTCATTTTTTATATAACACATTGGATTCAATCATATATGAAATTAATAAGAACGAGAATGAGACAGCACAAAATATGATTATCGCTCTAGCAAAATTGTTTAGGATTTCTTTGTCCAAGGGTAGATCGACCATTCCTATTAGAGATGAAGTGGAACACGTGAGAAACTACCTTCTCATTCAAAAGATGCGCTACCGCGAGAAATTCAATTACGAAATCAAAGTTTCGGATGATATACTCGATTACAAGGTGACAAAATTGATACTGCAGCCTATTGTGGAAAACGCGATAGTACACGGCATCAAGAATAAGCCGGAGGGCGGACGAATCGACATAGAGGGAACCTTGAAGAATAAATTTATCGTCTTTATGGTAAAAGATGACGGATTTGGAATTCTCGAAGATAAGATACAAAAGATATACGATTCTTTCCACAATGCAACAGAGACAGATGGCGTGGGTGTTAACAACGTATATCAGCGCATCAGACTTTACTATGGAGAAAAAGCAGATATTAGGATAGAATCGGAATTGGACTGCGGAACTAAGGTGTACATCTATATTCCGGTTGACATGGTGGAAAAAGATGAAAAATAGTATCGTTAGAAATATATTGATTACCAGTGCTTTATTGCTTTCTAGCTGCGGCGAAGCAAAATCGAGTTTTTCGCTGATGATTTACGACAGCGACGATACATTTATCAACGAATTAAAGAGTGTGATTGTGGAAAATACCGAGAGTGATTTTGACATCGATTTACAGTACGCGGAAAAATCTCAAAAGACGCAGATGAAACAAATTAATACAGCCTTGGAAGATAATGGTCAAAAATTACTTCTTGTCAACATGGTTGATCGTTTATCCGCATCTGCTATCATTGAAAAGAGTTCGGTCAACGATGCAAATGTAATATTTTTCAACCGTGAGCCACTCGTTGATGATATGGAAAATCAAAGCAATGCTTTCTATGTTGGATCGGACAATTCTTACGAAGGCGAGCTTCAAGCAAAATTAGCAGAAGATATATTTGGGAGCCCTACATCGCTAAATTCCAAGTATGATAAGAACGGCGATGGTAAGATTCAAGCGGTCATTCTCAAAGGTGAATTAGGTCATCAGGATGCCGAACAGAGAAGCACGAAAGTTATCAGTCAACTTTCCGATGATGGATATGCAGTCGATTTGATAAATACTTATATTTGTGACTGGAGTCGAACCGAAGCGTACAAAGTTATGGCAGAAGAATATGACAATTTTAAAGATGAAGTTGAAATAATCTTTTCCAACAACGATGACATGGCTTGCGGGGCGATGGATTATTTAATAGAGAAAGATGTGTTTAAATATAATGTCGATGCTTTGGATCAACCTGTTCAATTGCTTGGAGTAGATGGAACTGATGTTGGCTATAAAGCCATTCGCGATGGATATATGTACGGTACAGTTCTTAATGATGCCGACAAACAAGCTGAAGCTATTATTGATGCAATAAACTATTTTACCAATGGAGAACCGATGGGAGTTGATGCTGATTATGAAATTGTTAACAGCAATTTTATCTACATCAAAGGTTGGGCCGTTACCAGTGATAATCTACCAAGTGAGTATCAAAAAAGCACGCAACAGTAGAGAGTAATTATTCATAACGATTGGTAAAAAATATCAAATAGTACTAAAAACGCCTATATTTG
>JBAYAI010000061.1:0-7122 GCA_041669865.1 Bacilli bacterium
AGCACCACTGATAAAAGCCATGCTATCAAGAACAACATCTCCTTTTTGAGTTAAAACAAACTGATTTTCATGAGTTATTCTTTGCCAAGCAATAACCTGCCCATTAAAAACGTTCCAATAAGCGCAGTGTCTTAATTCCCACCAATAATCTCCTTGATCATCTCTATTCATCAATCCTTTTGATTTACTAGAATTAGAATTTGAATGATCTAATAAAACATTTTCAATTTCTGGATGTGAAGAATGAAGCCAATTTGTAGCGGATTCATGCTTGCTAATTGAATTTGTAAAACCGCACGGAAACGCTATCAAAAACTGATGGGAATTTTCATAAGTATAACGCTTGATGTCTCTGCCTCTTAAAATTGGTCGTATAAAATCAACACAATTTGGATTTTGCGAGATTAAACAATCTTTAGTTTTTTGGTCAATGATAAAAGCATCGTTATATCCGGTTAAAATGCCTCGATATATGTTCAACTTCCAGTCTCCTAAACGCTTCCCAAATTTTTCTATTTTGCTTTTGATTTTATCATCAAAGCCTTCACAAATCACCCAATTTTCTAAAGTGTGAAAAGAAGTAATAGAAAAATTTTGCTGTACATAATCGCTCAAATTATCTAAGCATTCTTTATTGCCGCTTTCCCCTGAATCGGTGTTAATTTCGCAGGAAATAGTCTTTCCTTTATTTTTTTCTTTAGCAACCTGCAAAATATCAGTGTCAACAGTGGCTGAATCAAAGACTTTAGTTCCACCAAAATCTATCAATAAAAGCGGATTTGTTTTATTAGCTAAATATCCTCGCAATTTTTCGCCATAACCGGCTCTCATCCATTTATTTGAAGTGATATATGTTAATATTCCACCACTTTTCAGAAGTTTACTACCTCGCTCAATAAATAAACAATACATGTCACCAGTTGCACAATACGTTTCATATCCGAGTGGATAATAAAGATCACTTGATAATTCTTTCATGCTTTGCAATTGAATATATGGAGGGTTTCCTATCACAATATCAAAGGCATCGATGTTGAACATTTTTTTAGGATCAAAGAAGTCAGCAGCTTTCGATGGGACAAATGGATTCCATGATTTAATTTGATTGACTCTGCGAATTAGTTTTGAATCATTAGAAAAAGTAGTGTCACCAGAAGCCAACAATTCAAAAAACTCTTTCCTTAAGGCTTCCTTTTCAGCTCTACTGTGCGCATTGAAATACTTGGAGATTAAAGAATCGTATTTTTTATCGTATTCTTCTGCATCAAAGAAAATCGATGTGGTTTGACTATTTTCTAAAGTTACGAGTGAATTGGCACAAACAAAATTGAAATCCAAGTTAGGTAAAGGATCTACATCTTTTTTATCATCGATTATCAATGATAGCCAGGCTCGTAATCTAGAAATTTCCGCTGCCATTGGTTCAATATCAACACCAAACAAGCAGTTCCTTATTATGAAAAGCTTTGTGAGATAGACATTATTATGTTCCATCATCGAAATCGGTCTCATTTTCCCTATTTTGCTATCATAAATAGCATTCAATCTATCATATGTCTTTACGAAAAGTTGTAACATCCCGATAGGAAAAGCACCCGATCCACAGGCAGGATCGAGAATCTTTATATTATTTAATGCTTCAATTAAAGCAGCTCTTACAACGTTAGATCTGGTTCCCCAAAGATCTGAGGTACCAGTGCTCTTTTGAAAAATAAAATCCGAATCGGATAAATCAATTAATTTATCAATACCATCATAATCCTTGTCAGATAAAGCATGGCGCTTTAAAAACTCCTTTAATGAAGACTTGCACATAAAAGTAACGATTTCTCTTGGAGTATAGAAGGCTCCCATTTGATTTCGTTCATTTGCAGCTTTTGAAGTCTCACTGACAATAGAAGCTAAAAGGTTTTCAAAGACCCTGCCAAGCATCTCGGGGTCAATAGCTATTTGCTCATACTCAGGTGATGATTCATCAGTTGTAAAATTGAATTCATTTAGATGGTTGTACAAAGTATTAAACCAACCTTCAGGAAAACTGGTTTTTTTATCCGCCCAATCTGATATGTGTGGTTCAAACAATCCACCGTTAAGATATGGCGTAATCAAATCATCTCCAAATTTTCTTTCGTTAACTGGGGTATTAAGAGTATTAAAGAATAATCTTTTGAGGACTTTATCGTAATATTCAGTTGCTGAAAGTGAATCAACGTCGAAATAAGCAAAGTCCTTATTAATTATTCCTTTTTTCCTTAAAAACCAAATGAATAAAAGTCTTCCTAATAGTCTGCTGGAAAAAACCTTTGCGCTTTCTTTAATTTCAGCAGAATCGACTCCTTCAGGGGCATTTTTCCATAAATGCTGACACAATAATTGAAAGTGTTCGGCAATACCAATATAGAACTTTTTATTAACTTCTTTAAGTTCAAAAGCATCCCATAAGGTCGTATGAATTGTTCTTTGTGGCTCAAAGGGAATCCTCGAGCCTGTCTTTAAATCAATTCCATCATATAAAGCGACGTTTTTTACTTTATTGAATATTTCAATTTGAGTATTTGTTAGTTTTTCTGATAGTTCCAAAACACGAAGGTTTGTTTTTTTACTGATAACAAGAAGAATGGATTTTGTCTTTGGACTCAAAAAGAAATCAATGCCAACCTTATAGGTTGGAATCATTGTTAATTGGCTATCTTCCCAATTGGTGAACAATTGGGTTGTCGCTGCTATTTTTTCTTTTCTTGGAGAATCGGAAAGCATATAAAACATACTCTCAATCGGGTATATTCCCTTGTTGTAATGATATAAAGCGATTCTGGCATTCCCTAAATATGGATGTTTCTCAAACCATTGCTCCATTTTTTGATTTTTAAATTTGGCATTAGGCAAAGCTTTATCTAATTCATCATCACCTTTGTCAAGTTGATTATAGGGAACACCTAAAATATGCATTACTTCATCAGCAACGCTTAAACCAATGTCTAAAATTTTTCTTTTGTCTTTTTCTTTTGATAGAGAAACAACCAAACTGTTTAATTGAGAAAATGTGTCATCATTGTTTTGCATAGTATAAAACCCCCGTTGTTTTTTCGACATCTTTATCTTCAGCCACGTTACCTTGAATATCATTGAAAATTCTAATGAATTCAGAAATTGTCGAAGAATACAAAGAACCCCTTTTTGCTTCCTTGTTTATTTGTCTTAGATTCTTTTCAAGATCAGAACGTAAATCGATAGTCAATACTCCTTTTTCAATGGTACCAATAATATCAACGCTAAGGCTAAGATCTTTTGGCAAATATGAAGCTAAATATTGCAATGCCTTAATATATTGAGGTGTCAGTTTGTAGGCTTGGCTTGGGTTAGAGGCTTGTCTATTAGCTTCAGCATAGGCACGTTTAGAGACTTTTTGCCTATCAATCATTATACTATCGGTCAATTTTGAATTGTCGCTTTCATCAGCTTTGATAAAGTCAAGAGCTTTGGCATAATCAACATAGGATGCAACATATTCACCACGTCCATCTTCTTTTATTGTTACAAAAAACAATTCAGAGAATGGCTTAAAACTTTTTACCGTTTTTCCATCTACCTTAATCATTCCAATAGAGCTTCCATTAAAATCAGTTTTGTTTGACAAATAATTCCATTTTCCTAAAGGCATTTTATTAACTAATTCAAATCCTTTAGACCCTTTGGGATTAGATGATAAAAACTTTCTGAGTTCGATGATATGTTTGTCCGAATGAGAAAGAAGGTCATCATCTTCATCAGGCAAAGTCCCATCAGAATAATACTTTTCGATAAATTCAATTGGATTCTCATCGGAAGAAGATAAAACGCCTTGATCAAGACCTATTGTATTCCTGATTGTCTTGATTTTTCTTTCAAGCCTATTAACGAGATTTAAATATAATTCAAGCTCATTATTAGGGCGCATATTTGATATTAGAACTTCTTGAAAATCAGAGCCTAAACGATTGATACGTCCATTTCTTTGAATCATACGTACAGGATTCCAATGCAAATCGTAATTGATTAGATAACCTGCATCTTGAAGGTTTTGACCTTCTGATAGTATATCCGTTGAAAACAAATAGTTGATTTCTGTTTCATTCGGCTTTATTTCATAGTGTTTCGAAGTAGGTGAAAATCTTTGAACAATATTATCCACTTTAGAACTTTGCCCGAATATAAAAGCAGAGTGGTTTTCAAAATCTGCATCAATATCGCTAAACAATTCCTTTGAATTGTCTTTTAAGTAATTGATGGTATCAGCGAAGAAAGAGAACACCAAGACCTTTTTGCCATATTTTCCCGAACATAGTGCACTTTTGATTTCATCATGAAGTTTTTGCGCTTTAGTATCGTTTTCAGGCTTAATTAACTCTTTTAAAGACTTTTTTAGTAACAGAATGATCTTCTTTTCTCTCTCCAAATCATTAGAAATCTGCTTTATGTTGTAATATTTCGGATCTGCAATCTTCTTTTCAACACCTTGTTTCTTTAAACTTTCCGGGTCTTCTCCACTATTAATCAAAGATTCTTTTTCTTGCAAATATTTGTCATAGTCAGCAAAAGCTTGCTCAATATCTTCACCATCGTTATAGTCACTTTCAAGCAAACTTGCATCTAAAAGATTAACAATAAATCCTTTGTTTAAATATTTTTCAAAGAGAGTAAGTCGCTTTTCATAATTGATAACAGAATACATTAAAGCAGCTCCAGAAGATTCCATACGCTTAAGCCATGTAATTTGAAGAATATTATGAACAGCAAGTTGAACCCTAACATTATCAGGAACATCCTTTAGTGCTTTAATCTCATCAAGTGTTTTATTCCAATATTTGTGTTGATAGATATCAGGCCTATATGGGGTGAATCCCATTACAAAAATAATCTGCAATATATTATGAACAAGGTTCTTAACTGGTTCGCCAAGAAACAGTTTTTCATTTTGTTCGACATCTTTATTAGAAAGACTAAAACGATCGTTCATTTTCGATTCATCAAGTAATATCTCATTGAGAAAATCTAATGGGTGACATGATTGTTGAGTAAAATTAGTCATCAGCATTAGGTTTAGTTTTCTTGGATCAAGACCCTCAAACGTATCAGTAATATGATTTCCAATGGCATCAAAAAGCGCTGTGGTTTCTTTTTCACCATATTCATAAGTAATAGACGTGACAACCGATTTAGGGAACGATTTCTTGATGCCGGTCTTCTTATCAATAATCCCGCCCTCTGCTTCTACGCCTTGTCTGGTAGAACGCACTAGATAGTGACGTAAACCTTCATGGATTGTCGGTTTGACTTTTTGTAGGATATTATCGACATTGTCTCCATTTTTCTCAGCCTTTTTGATAGATGACTGAATTCTTTTTAATGCTTCAAAAAAATCAATTAATTCGGTGCCACTTCCATCAGGCCTTGGATATGAAACATTTACAGAATTTATCTTTCCCTTGGAAGCAAGCTGTATGATATTAGCAATATCCATTAGAGAATTATTAATTGGAGTCGCAGTAAGCAAAAGAATATCTGCCTTTGAATGCTGTTGGAGCAATTTCAATATTGAATCATGTCTTCTCCCTATGTTTGATCTAAGGTTATGAGCTTCATCAATAACGAACAAATCAATACTTTTTTGTCTTCTCCATTCCTTATGGTATTCATCGAATATGTGATCAATAGCATTACTATCTTGCTGTGAAACAATTCTATAATCACCATTCATATAATCAACACTCAATATGCTAGACAAATCATCTATCCACTGCTGTTTTAAGGCGGCAGGGGCAATGACAAGAATATTGGCCTTTTGTTCCGACTTATCCAAGTAATGTTTGATGACAGCACCTGCTGTGACTGTTTTTCCAAGACCAACTGAATCGGCTAAAATAGCCACGCCATTCTTAGCTAATTTATTAATCAAAATACCAGCGTTTCTGTTTTGAAATGAAAAAAGAATATCAGATGTATTCTCATCCAAAGGTTGAGGTGGAATCATTTCATCAGGGAAGACTTCCATAAGAGTTTTAATATAAGAATCGTAAGGCCCATAGCACATGTCTCCCACTGGAGAAGATTCAAGTATTTTCTTAAATTCTCCTGTCCATTCAACAGCATCATCATCGTTCCAAAGAGATTCAAACCATGACAAATAACCGTTTTCCTGGTCTGGTGTACTTGGCTTGAAACTGATAATCCTGTAATCATCTTCAAGGGTATTGAGCTCTGTATTGGTTTTCAATCCAGCACCAGTAAAATTACTTGAGCCGACTATTCCTATGGAATTGTTGGAATCCTCTCCGCCAAAGATATATGCTTTGGCATGAAGTGTTGTTTTTCTATAAACCTTTGCTTCAAGTTTTCCTTCTTTCATCATTTCAGCAAGGATAACAGCCGTTTTTCTCAAAATTGTTTGGTCTTCCGACGTACCATCTTTTTCTAGATCAGCTGCAACATCTAAGGATGGAAAACTCTTATCAGGATTTTCAAAATCAAGTTTCAATAATTTTGAATATCTATATGACATTGGCTCTTGTCCAATGAGAATTCTTATTTTGGTATATCGTTGGAGAAGATCAATAAGTTTTGAAGTTCCAATTAAATCCCAATAGCCCGTAGCAATGCTAAGCTCAGTATAGTTTGGAGCTATTTTTTTAAGAACATCCTCTAAATTAATCCTTACGTTATCTATCAAATGTGGTAAATTACTCATTTTCTGTCCCCTCCCAATCGATATGAATATTGTTCTTTAGACAAAGTGCATTAAGTTTACGTCTCACTTTTGTAGTAGGGATAGATTTCTTATTTTCCCATCTATTAACACTTGCAAAAGAAACGCCAAGAATTTTTGCAAGTTCCTCTTGAGTAATTATTAGAGTATTTCTTAGCTCTTTTATACCTAAACTATAATTCATATATTGATTATAGCATGTCTATAGCATTTAATGTTAGAAGAATCAAACAAAAACGACTCCGATTACTCGAAGCCGTGATTAGTTTTCCAAAGAGTATCAAGATACTTTTGGTAGCTGGCTATGATAACGAATCCACCTCGATAAACGAAGAGGGTTCGTACACATGACAATTGGTGACCTGGACGGGGTTCGGACC
>JBAYAI010000062.1:0-7033 GCA_041669865.1 Bacilli bacterium
ATTCAGCCTTATTATATTAACTTAACAAGTCCCCATAGTCAACTAATTTAGTACACTAATAGCAAAAAAATTCAAATTATCTATCGGAAGGAGTGAAAATGCTATAAATTATGCATTTTTCTACATAAATCCTCTTTATTATCAGCTTTTGCTGCTTTATTTCAAAAACTGTTTTGGCATCTTAAAGTGATTCTTTCCCTCACTGAACGTAACATTCACCTATTTTATAATTGTTCACATCATGCATTTCAATTTTCTCATATTATAGATACATATATATAATAGGAAGATATTTCTTCTTTTTTAACCTATATTCACTTAAATTGATAAAAAAAAGCAAAAAAAAAGTTCGGCATTCCAGCCTCACTATTTTTCCCATTAATTCTATTCTACTGAATTAATGATGTCACCTAACGAGGTGAAACGCTTAGCGAACTTTGTAAAAGCATTACCTTTTTTCTTGTTGTTGTCTGTTCTTGAATTGTTCTTGAATTGAACTAAATACTTCTTTTCCATAATCATATGCTCCTTTCTATTTTTCGCTTCGATTTAGATTACTCTCCTATCGAAGGAATGTGATTGTAACTCACAAAAAAAATTAATACAAGGATTAAGCATTATATTTTTTATAAAAGTGCTTACATACAATTCGTGACAAATATCGCCAAAAATTCGATTATTTCAAAAAAATTAAAAAAATGGTGGACGCTGTAGGTTTCGAACCTACGACCCCTTCCATGTGAAGGAAGTGCTCTCCCACTGAGCTAAGCATCCAGCCATAAATGAGTATGCCAGTAATTAGATTTTTTTTCAAGATGTTTTCGCAAATAAGCACGTTGATAAAAGCCCTTACATTGTGAGATAATATTTTTAAACTAAAGGAGAAACTTATGAAGCTTATCGGGAATTTGCTATACGGTCAGTCTGGAGGTCCAACTTCGGTAATCAACGCATCTGCTTATGGAATTATCAAAGAGGCGCTGGAACACAGTGACGATATTTTAGATATCTACTGCTGCCATCACGGAATAGATGGAATATTGAACGCTGATTTAATTCGCATTAGCGATGAGCAAAATTCAGATCAAATCGAATTGCTCCCCCACACACCTGGTGCAGCATTTGGATCGGTTAGACACAAATTGAAAAAAATAGAAGAAGACTCTTCAGAATACAAAAGAATTCTCGAAATCTTCACAAAATATAACATCCGCTACTTTTTCTATAACGGCGGAAATGACTCAATGGATACCTGCAATAAAATATCTCTATTTTTAAAAAAATCCGGCTACAAGTGCCGCGTCATCGGGGTGCCTAAAACAATCGATAACGATCTACCCATTACAGATCACACCCCAGGTTTCGGATCAGCCGCGAAATTTATATCGACAGCAATTTCAGAAATTGCCTACGATGCATCCTCATACGAAAAAGGAAGGATAAACATAGTTGAAGTAATGGGAAGGAATGCGGGCTGGCTGGCTGCATCTAGCAAGTTGGCTTCTCTCTCTGGATACGGACCTGACTTGATCTATCTCCCCGAGGTTTCATTTAACAAGGAAAAATTTGTCGAAGATGTCAAGACGATTTACAATAGACAAAACAAATGTTTGGTTGTAGTATCCGAAGGAATTAAAGATGAAAACGGAAGTTTTGTTGCCGGAAAGGGCTCTATCGACGCTTTCGGTCATCAACAAATGGGCGGAGTTGCTTCATATTTAGTTAGCCTCTTTTCAAAAACGGGAATAAAAACGAGAGCAATCGAGTTGAGTTTACTACAAAGAGCCGCAAATCACCTATCCGCCAAACGAGATATCGAGGAAGCAATTGAAGTCGGAAGAAGATCAGTTACATCTGCAATAAATGGCTCAAATGGTAAAATGATAATTATCAAGCGACTGAGTTCGCATCCATATATGATACGTTATGAAGAAGCTGACTTATCGCAAGTTGCAAATGTCGAAAAGACAATTCCAACTGACATGATTGTTCCAGAAGGAAACAACGTAAATCAAAAATTTATCGATTATGCTCTCCCGCTCATCTACGGCGAAAATAATGCAATATTCAAAGATGGTATAATTCAATTCGCAAAGTTCAAATAAAAAGCAGCGTTGGTAATTTACCAACGCTGTTTTTGTTTGTTTTGCTTTCTTCAATCTCAAGTTGCAATAATCTTCTGGAATAAAGATTAACGTTTTGAAAATTGAGGAGCGCGTCTCGCGGCTTTGAGACCGTACTTTTTTCTTTCCTTAACACGTGCATCGACAGTGATAAGTCCAGCTCTTTTTAAGAGAGGGCGATACTCGTCGGTGACCTTAAGGAGGGCTCTTGTAATACCCAATCTAATTGCGCCTGTTTGACCAGTTTCACCACCACCTTTAACGAAGGCTTTGACATCGAATTTATCGACGTTGTTAGTTACTTCAAAGGGTTGGTTCAAAACAATAAGATTTGTCACGTATGGGAAATAATCCTTAGCATCTCTACCGTTGACGATTATTTTACCTGTGCCAGGAGTAATGTATACTCTGGCAGTTGAAGACTTACGTCTACCAGTTCCATAGTAATAGGTTTTGGTTGTTTTTTTATTTGCCATTTGTCCATTTTCTCCTAAATTCTAATCTCTTTGGCTACAGGTTTTTGAGCTTCATGTTTATGATTCTCATCAGCGTAGACGAATAGTTTCTTGTTCATCTTGCGACCTAAGCGACCTTTAGGAAGCATGCCGTGAACGACACGTTCAATAAGTTCGATAGGATAGGATGAAAGCATTTCACCAGCAGTTCTTGTTCTAAGACCACCAGTATAACCAGAAACGTTGTAATAACATTTCTTTCTAAGTTTGCTATTTCCTGACATTTTAACTTTGGACGCATTGATAACAATGACATAATCTCCGCAATCAACTGTAGGAGTGTAATCGGGTTTATTTTTCCCCATTAACATAACAGCGACCTCTGAGGCTAAACGACCGAGAGGTTTGTTGGCCGCGTCTACAATATACCAATTCTTTTTGGTATTTTCTTTTTTGACTAATGTAGTCTGACGTTCCATTTCAATAATATTCCTTTCAAATCAAGCAAATTGTAACCTTACCGGGGTTTGAATTGCAATTTAGCCATTTACAATGTTACTAGCAAATCGAATTAAAGTCAATTGAATATAAACCTTCTTTTCACTAGTTTTTGGGTTTTTCTTCTTTTTTTCAAACCAAATGGACTAAACTGTTGGATCTTTTGCCTTTCTTTTGCTATTCCAAGTAATCGGAATGGATAAGAGCAAAAGCAAAGAGAGACCAAGAACTGCAAATTTTATGCCGTAGGAATCAGAAACCCATCCAACTATAGGAGCAAATACGATAACAAATAAGGACTTCAATTGTGAACCAACTGATAGCATAGTTGCTCTTTCGTTCTTTTGCATATTGTTATCTAACTCTTCGACAAATATTGGCTTTCTTAAATTTTGAGCAATGTAAATTAACAAGTAACAAATAATAACTGCATAGTAATAATTAATCGATAAACCTAAAATTGCAAGTGCGACAATTAAAGAAAGGAAGAAAAAGTTAATTAAAAATGAACCAGTCGCGTGTTTTTTTAATCGGTAAGTCTCACGTGAAGAAATAGATCCAACTATGTTGATTGCCATATAGGTCAAACCGAGAATGATTTTTAAGTTTGCTTCTTGGTTCAATGTCGCATCTGAATAAATATTGGCAAATAAAACAATCCCGCTTCCTAAAATAATAGTCTCTAAGATTGGTTGAACAAAATCTTTAATCGAGCTGACCGTTCCTTCAAAGAATCCTTCACCCACTAACAAGTGGCGCAAGTTGCGATTAGTCTTAAATGAGCGAAATAAGTTTAAAAACATCTGCTTGACCGATATTCTTTCATCTTTAGCAGATTGATTTAAGGACTTCGGGTATGAAAGAATCAAGACAAAATCCAAAAGGTAAGGAATGATCGAGGCCAAGAAGATGTACTCATTCCCAGGAACAAGAAGAATAATAACAATAGCGAGTACCGAACTTATGGCTGAACCAACCAGTGAAGCAGATCTCGTCTTGCCATAAACAAACGTTTTATATTCCGTCCATTCCTTTTCTTCTAGATAAGTAAATATCATCGCTTTGTGAGTGCCAGACCTAAAGGCTTCCCCCATTCCGAAAAAGATGATAGCGACCACCGCTATTGCAAAAGTGGAGCTATAAAAAAAGAATATGAAAGAGATGATATACATTATAAAACAGAAACTAAGTTCTTTCTTTCTTCCAAAATAATCAGCAATAAATCCGGAAGGAATTTCAAAAACATTTACTATAACTTCGCGAATGGAATATAAAATACCTATTTGTAGAAGAGATATATTATTTCCTGTCAAATAAATAAGCAAATATGGTTCAAAAAACTTCAAATTTTTTAAAAAACCATAAAGTTCAAACTTTTTTACTTGCCAATCGTGAAGAATAACTTTCTTTTTATCTTCCATTTGGGCCTCCACTTATTATTCATTATATACCTATTATTACTAGTTTGGAGTTCGAAAATTTATATTACCCATTTCTTTTTCGACTTTTTTTCAATTCGTACATTTTTAAATCAGCTTTGTTAATCAAGGATTTAGCATCCATCTTTTCGTTTTTTTCAAGTACAACAAAGCCATAGCTAAATTCGAATTTATACTGCTTTTTGTATGGATTATTTCTTAAGTCTCGACGTATATCTTTAATTTTCTTCTCCATATATTTCACATCTTTATTTTTTGCTAGAATACCAAATTCATCTCCACCTATACGTCCGCAAACACATTCGTTTGCCTTGCAGTGGCTCATAAGTTTCGCCCCGAAATCCGCCAAAACTTCATCTCCAATAATGTGACCATAGGTATCATTTATTCGCTTAAAATTATCAATGTCAAAAATAGCCAAAAAAATACTATCTTTGATTCGTCTATTTTCAATCTCTCTATTCAACAAATTGTAAAAGTAATTTCTAGAGTATGTTTTGGTGAGAGAATCGATATCTATGTTGTAATCCATCCTACTTTTAGTCACGAAATACTCCAACAAATAACTCATTCTATTGATGAAATACTTCATCAATTTGACATCCCTCTTTCTGAATTTTTTCTTGCCAAATGAATCGATAAAAATAACGCCACAAACTTTTTGATGACCGTAGATAGGTGTCACTAAAATTTGATTGACTCCTTTCTTTTCTTTCAACAAAATCGAGCCAACTTCAGGCGATATGTCTCTTTTGATGTATTCTAAAGGCTTCTTTATTATCGCCGAACCCGAATATCGATTTTTCTTATATAGATATGTTTGATTGGTATTTAGTGTTTCCTTAAATAAAATATTGCTGTAACCTTCAATAGCGGCAAAGTACATTTTGCTCATATTTTTCTCGTCGATAAGAGCAAAAGATCCTTTCTCTGCACTGCGAAAAATATCGATAAACACATTAAGAATCTTTGAGTATACGATTTCCTTCTTTTTACATTTAGCAAGATCAGAAAACAATCTAACTAATATATTATTGATTCTATCGTGATTAGCTTTCTCGCGGTTACTGATAATGTGAACTGTCCCCTCAACTAAAAGAGCGACAAGAAGCACGATTGAAATAGCGACTAAATAAGGCTGCATCTATGAAAAAACTCCTTTTGATTTTCTGCGCTGCCCAATAGCGCTTTATGGGTGACGAAATGATTTTTTGCAAATTAATTTTTCTTATTTTTTAACAGATTTAGATTTGTACATATTGGTGTCAGCCTGAGCAATCACATCCTTTAAATTATAATTGTATTTTTTTCTAATGGATGCTGCACCAAAACTAAATTTAATTACTATCTCACCTCTAAAAGGATTATCTTCGAGATATTTTTGTATATATTTCATCTTTCTAATTGCATCATTCATATCACAGTTGCGAAAGAGTATTCCAAATTCATCCCCGCCATACCTTCCACAGTCATCGACTGGTCGAATATTGTTTTTTATAGCTCTAGCGAAGTATGCTAATGCCTTATCGCCAACCAAATGACCAAAATTGTCGTTTATTTCCTTGAAGTTATCCAGGTCAATCATGATAAAGATTGATTCATCATCATCCTTCAAAGAAGCAATGTGTAAATTCAATTTTCCCAAAAAGGCATCGCGTGAATGAATCTTAGTCAGGCTGTCATATTCAATCACATAATTCATCTCATTCTTCGTAATAAAGTACTCCAGGATCATGTTTAACTCATCTAAGATGTATTTGCAAAGAGCAATGTCGGACCGTTTGAATCGATTTTTTCCAAGGGCAGTAATATTTACCACACCGAAAACTTTGTTCTCAAAATAAATCGGTGCCATCAACGATTCATTTATAACCTTCGCACTCTCTCTTATCTTTTCCGAGTGAGAATTAACCAATTTCAAGTATAATGCCGCAGGGTTTTTAACAATTGCCACTTCTTTCATTCTATTGTATAAGAATAAAAAACTTTGTTTGGTAGGTATTGTTTCATTGATCAATTTCTTGTCGAGATTATAGATGGCGGCAAAGCGCATCAACTCTTCGTTTTTTTTATCTATAATCAAAAAACTCCCCTGTGAAGCACAAGGAAAAATAGACATTAGCGTCGCTAATATCTTATTGTATATTTCCACATCACTATTGCAGTCTCTTAGTTGCGATGCAAGTCTAGATATCTTTAAGCGCACACCCCTGTGAATCCGTCGAAGGAGATTTTTTCGAACAATTATCACTAACTCGACAACGGAGATTGTAAAAAACACAGCAAAAAGGGTTTTAAAAATAATCACAAGCCCATCTCCTTAATCGATTCATTATATCACAAAATTTTAAAAGTCAATAAAAAAAATCTTTGTCTCTTTTGAAATGATAACTTTCGTTAAGTGACATAGTAAACGCAAAAATTTCTTTTTCGTATCTTTTCATCCTTGTGATATCATAATTCTATCTTTGTTCCCGCCAGAAAGGAGTTCTTTATGGGAACTAAAATTAACAAATAC
>JBAYAI010000063.1:0-6649 GCA_041669865.1 Bacilli bacterium
CGTATTCGGTTATTTCCGTCATGTAAATGTTCTTATCCGGATACAGCGTCTTCAACTTTGGTAGTGCGGTAGGAATAGGCTCTGACCCATATCCGTGAATAGCTATATTTTGATAATTCTCATTCATAGATTTGGTGTGAAATTCATTTGATAAATAGGAATACATTTCATCTTCACAATTGTGATCATACGCTAACAAAGCAGTATATTCAGGAAGGTTATTGATAACATTTTTAGAAACTTTGACCGCTGTTGATGAAGACATTTGCATACTTGGATAATCTGTATATTCGACTAAAGGCTCATTGATTAAGCTCAAGTAGTTAATCGTGATTCCAATATCTTTATAACTTTCGACAAACTTAACCAAATAATCAGCATACGTGGATATATATTTACTATTGAGCGTTCCGTTACATAGAGCATAGCCATCTGGATCCACGCTTGACTTGTTGGCGTTAAGCATCATCCAAGCTGGTGCGCTCCAAGGAACAGCGATAATTTTTAAATCAGGCTTAATTTCATATATTTCCTTAATTACACTGATTATGTTTTCATCGTGAGAAAGAGTGAAGTTCTTCAGCAAATTATCATCGCTTCCTTTGATATCACAGCA
Source organism: Bacilli bacterium (assembly GCA_041669865.1). Classification (GTDB taxonomy): domain Bacteria; phylum Bacillota_I; class Bacilli_A; order RFN20; family CAG-288; genus Scatoplasma. The sequence continues at coordinate 617 of JBAYAI010000063.1, forward strand.
GGTGAAGAAATGTTCTTCGCTATGAAAATCACTTGAACCAATTGGTATGCGAATAGCGTTGAAATTAGCGCCTTCGCTAGAAAATAAATCTTTTAATATTTCCGATCTTTTCCCTCCTTCCTCATCCTTCATCAATAGGTATGCGCTAGAGTGAGTAAGGGCGCCGCCAATCATATTTACATCTTGATTTGGCACATTTTCTATTGAAACTACAGTGTCGAAATCCTCGCCTTGTTCATTGCTTTCAATATCAATATTTTCCTGCAATTCCATGAGAGAACTTTTATCACCCGTCGTTTTATATATCGAATTTGTTGAATAGCTAGTTGCTATTGTGGATTCACAACTAGCCAACAAACAAACTCCTATGCTTGATATCACACTAAGAATAAGCAATTTTTTCATCGATCACTTAACCTTGCTTTTTGACTTTTTTCTTTTTGAAGAACAAGAAGTAACTCCATGTTCCAAGTCCGATTACTGCAATTGCGTCAACTCCTCCCAAAATGTATTTCCAGTATTGGATTGATTCGCCTTTGTGAACTGGTGCAAATTGATCGTCTCCCAATTCGTAATAGACTTTAGCTTGGTACTTTGCATTTAAGAAAGTATAGATATTTCTCTTAGCAGCCTCGCGCAGCTTCTGTTTGAATGTGTTGGAAGATGTCTCGTATTGGTAAGTTCCATTATTCAAATACCCATCCATATATAATGTGGTACCAGCACGCAAAGCTTGATCCATGTTCATATATTCGTGGTGATCTGCGTAATCAGTAATTACTGATCCTTTGTAACCCCATTCTCCGTAGAGTACACCGGTAATCAAATCGATGTTTCCTGAAGTCCATGTTGCACCCAAGCGGTTATATGAAGTCATAATTCCTGTGCATCCACCGACTTGAACGGCAATCTTGAAGGGTTTTAAATAATTTTCCCTCAAATTTTGCTCAGTCAACCAAGTGTATAATCCATCTCTATATGTCTCTTGTTCATAAGCGATAAAGTGCTTGAGATAGACGTAAACACCAATGTTGAGCGAACCTTTAATGGTGTAAGCAGCCATAATTCCACTCAAATATGCATCTTCGCTGTAATATTCGTAATTTCTACCACCAAAAGGCGATCTGTGAAGATTGCATCCAGGTGCATACCATCCATCATATCCGCAATATAGCGCTTCTTTCGCAACCTGTTTTCCAAATTTGTATGATAAATCTTTACTGAATGTTTGAGCTAAAACCGTAGCATTAGGATAACCAACACCAGATTTTGAAACATTGAAACTACCAATTTGAGAAGGCCCATCAACTTCGACGGTATAAGGTTTTCCAATGCTATCTAATTCTTCATTGTGTACATATCCATGAAGGGTTGAATTCATCAACTCATCCATGGTCAACTCATCTAACACATCATCCCATTGTTCGTTGTCAAAATCCGCGCCCAATTCAAGTCCTAAATCTGTAATTTCTCCATCTTCGTATACCTTTAGACCATTGTCGGCTCCGGTGGTTATATCTTCATCATCTTCATCAATAAAATCTAAAGCATCTTGCGCAGTATATAAATTCGTGTCTTTAAGCGCTTGACTCATTTCTCTATTTGCACTCGCTTCAGAGGGGAAAGTTCCTTCAAAGTCACTTCTAGACATATAGGTTATATCTTGACCTGAGTTTGATCCGTCGATAGATATCCCATCCGAGGAGGTATCAAGAAATCTATTTTCGACAGTGTTTCCACTAATAGGATCTTCAGTCAATTGAATATCTGAAGCTACTTTATATGTGATTACTGCATCGTTATCATCTATTAAGTTGTGAGAATTTTGCATCACTTTTAATTGATACTCACCCTCTTCTATTTCATAGCCAGCAAAACCATTATTATTTTTGTCGTAACAATCATATGAAGCAAAGTCGCTGACACTAACAGTTAGCTCTACAGTTTCCGTTTCTCCGGGCTCAAGTGTCAAAGTTTTTCCAAAATCGACTAATTCAACTTCGGGTTTTTCAATACCATTTTCGGTATAAGGTCTAGTTAAGTACAATTGGACTACATCCTGTCCAGCAACATCTCCGGTATTTTCAACGCTGACATCGATTGTTATTTCATCAGAATCGGTAACATTTGAATTTCTTGTTTTGGAAAGTCCGGCGATCTTTTGTTCAAAAGTTGTATAGCTGAGTCCATATCCAAAAGGATATTGAACAACGCCGTCATAACCTTGACCGTATTGATTGTCGACATCATCAAAATATCCTTCCGCATCAGCAGTTTCAAAATATTTATATCCGACATAGATATCCTCAGAATAATCGACATAAGCAACGCCAGGATAAGTAGAATTATCTCCAGTATTTCCGTTAGTTGTCCCATCAGCAGGATAGTAACCTGAACTGTCGGTATAAATACCCCATTCTCCATTTATTTCATCAGGTCCGGAATTAGCATAACTTGGAATCGATTTTAAGTCGTACGGATAAGTATCGGTAAATCTTCCACTTGGATTTATATCTCCATATAGCAATTCAGGAATTACGTTTGCAGCAGATTCTCCTGTCGCTCCTACAAATAAACAAGAGTCTATATTCGGATATCTCTCGACAAATTCTAAATTCATCATATTTGTTGAATTAACAAGAACAATTGTATTTGTATATGTATTTGAAACGTAGTTCAATAAGTCTTCTTCATCTTGAGAAATATCTAAATAAGTTCTTTCGGAATCAGTTTTGATATTTGCTCCATTTTTTGTATTTGAATAATACTGTTCTTTTGGAGAGTCGTTACTTTCGCCACTCACTCTAGTCAAAACGACAATTGCCGTATCGGAAAAAGCTTCAGCATCCTCTAAAATATCGTCAGAATAGTATCTCGTATCATCGATATTTGGTTCGTACAAAACAGAAAATTGAGATGCGTAAGAGTGCAATGTGCCTGTGTCAAAATATGGACGATTATCCAAAAAATCACTGTACATTGAAGTGAGTTCGGTATTGGTTTCTATACCGTAATCGTTGAGTGCTCCTATCAGGTCCTGTTCCTCAGTAACAACTTGTCCAGAGCCGCTTCCACCATACACCCATTGGGTTGATCCCCATCCAAAGACGTTTACTTTGGAAACGCTGTCTTTATCAAGCGGCAACACATTATTCTTATTTTGAGTTAAAACCGCTCCTTCCGATTCAATATCTTCAGCAATGCTCTTGCCGTTATCCATTAAATCGCTTAATTCTTCATCATCTACATCGACATTGGTAATTGATGCCCACTGATTTAATACATCGCTGTAAGAAGCACAAACACCGTTAAGTGTTGCCACAACAGCAAATGTTAAGACAAAACCAGTAATCCCAATCCCTCTTTTGATTTTTTTATTCATCATTTCCTCCTACTAAAAATTAGAAAATCAATTCGTTTGATTACAATTATTATTTTTTACTTTTTTGACTAGGTACAAACAGTTTTATTGGAATAAAAAATAATAAAAGTAAACCCTTACATACCTAATTTAGCATACTTACAAAGATGTCATGATTAACAAAAAGCACTAAAAGTGACAAATGTAACTATTCTATTTATTAGTAACATATTTTGAAATTTATCAAATTTAAAAGTTACTTTTATTTACAAGTTCAATCGTTTAAAAACGCTTTTTAATTAATTTTTTCACGTGAAAACACGGAGAATTTTCCTAAAAAAATAAACTAATTACTTTTCTTAGAATTTAATATCTTTTCTCTCTCTTTCTTAGAAAAAGAGCACCCGCAATAGTTTTGTCTATATAAGTTATATCGCTTGCAAATCTTAATTCCCTTTAATGTTCCATCTTCTTTTTTAAAATCCGATGGAACATAAATGGTGTTTGTATATTTCTTTTGTAAATCATATCCAATTTGATTGATTAGGATGGAAGGTTTCTTCGATGAAACTGTCATGACTGTTGCAAAGTAGTCAAAATTATTATTGCTGGCATATTCGTAAGATTGACTCAATCTGAGTCGGTGACATATAGTGCATCGATCCCCGCCTTCCTTATCTAATTCATGACCTTTCACCGCACGCAAAAAGGTCTTGTAATCATAATCGTATTTGACTAGTTCAACTTTTTCTTCGCTCTCTTTATTGACTTCCTCGACGAATCTTTTTAATTCTTTGAATCGCAACTCATGTTCACTCTCGGGATATATATTGGGATTTATAAAACCTACTGTCACTTTAAAGTGCTTCAACAATTCTACTAATGGATATGTTGAACAGGGACCGCAGCAAGCATGCAAAAATAAAGTCGGCTTTTTATTTGCGTCTAACTTATTCACAAATTCTTTGTAGATGGTGTTGTAATTAATCTTTTTCATTATCCTATTATTCCTGCTGATACTTTTTCTTATATAACTTAACGGTATCTTTCTTTCGGCAACCTTCTAAAATAAACTTAGACATCCCCTTGATTGGTTTTCCATTAAACATGATGATCAAACCTTCGAGCTGTCCCCAAGAAATCAGCCCGTTACTCATTCTCGATAATGTTCTAATTGGTTTGTGTATAAAGCCGAATATGATTTCGTTTTCTTTTTTTCTATTCTTTGTGATTTTATAATACCAAAGGAGAATATTGATCAATCTATTGAAAGCTCTTCCTACCCACCCTTTAGCGTAAATCAACTGATCTATCGAAGTATTTCGATCAACTATTATTCTATTTTTACGATAAAAGATATCTTTTTTATTAGGAACTTTTTTTCTCAATAAATTTTCAAATTCATCTAATTTTACATCTCTAACATTACCCGTGAAGTAAGACGGAAGTAAACTTTTTTTGTAAGGGCGCGACTTCCCATCTCCTTCTCTTTCAATTGTTCCCTGTAATCTAATGTCTTGAGAAGAAGCTCCGATCATTACATCGTATTTCCCAGATTCAACTCTCCATGTATTGTAATTAACATCAAAATACCGAAAAGTCTTATCGTCAAAAGGAATTTTAACATTTACTTTTTTCTTCGCTTTGATGAAAACCTTGGCAAATCCTTTTAATTCTTTTTTCGCACGAAAAAGCGTGCTATCTTTCAATCCAATATATAGTTGAGCAATTTCTTCACCATCGTACTCACCAATATTTTTTATGGAAAAAGAAACTCCTTTTTCACTAATTTTTAGATTCGAATATTCAAACTGAGTGTAACTTAAGCCAAATCCAAAAGGGTATCTAACTTTAACATTTGCAGTATCGTAATATCTATAACCGACGAATATACCTTCGCGATATTCGACTGAATTCGTGTCTTTGGCAAAATTCTTAGTTGAAGAACAATCGCTAAGTTTGTAAGGATATGACTCTGCCAATTTCCCAGATGGGTTAACATTGTTTACCAAAATATTCATTATTGCTCTGCTACCGGCCTGACCAGATAGGTATGCGTGAACTACGGCATCCATGCTGTCTTCAAAATCCAATTCTACGGGGGCTCCACATGATAATATAGCGACTTTCTTGCAATTTACATCTTTCAGTCGTTCAATCAATTCCAACTGATTTTCTGGCAATTTCATCGATTTTCTATCTACACCCTCTGTTTCACTTGATGAATCCAATCCTATAAATAGTAAAACTATGTCTGCTTTTTGGGCTAATTTTATCGCTGAATTTATTTCTTTTGCACTTCTTTTTCCAAAACGACTATAACCTTTTGTATACCCAATGTAATTAATATCGTACTCATCAATTATGGACAAAACATTCTCGAGCTTAGTTGGATTCACGCTAGAAGAACCAGCACCTTGATATCTAGGATGCTTTGCAAAATCTCCAATAATAGCAATTTTTTGTTTATTGTTAAGTGGCAATATAGAATCTTTGTTTTTCAATAATACAATTGATTTTTCCGCTGCCTTTTGTGCAAATAGATTGTGTTCTTCAATGTTGAAAGCATTTGACTTAGATTGTACTGCTTGGTCTGTTGAAAAAGCCAGGTCGAGTAGATGCGAAACAGCGTTGTCCACAAGAGATTCTCGAATTACATCGTTCTCTACTGC
>JBAYAI010000064.1:0-6570 GCA_041669865.1 Bacilli bacterium
AATGAATAAAAATACTCTATTTTTGATGAAAAAGTACTAAATATGTGGACGCTGTACTTGAAAAAGAGGCCGAACGGCAACCCACTTTTACGTAGTAAGATAATGTAAGTAGATATTAAAAAAAGTAAGTATATGAAACTCAAATAAAAGGAGTTGTGATGTAATTTTAACTGTGAAAATTTGGGAATTACCTAAATTTTTCATACATTTAAATATCTATAGATAATAATATTTCGAGCCTTATTAATGTAGTTATCAGTAGAACGAAAAAAGTTTGATACAAAAGCATCAAACGTGTTTTTCAATATGGTGGAGATGAGGAGAGTTGAACTCCTGTCCAAATAAGGCCCTACAACCGACACTACAGCTTAGATTACATTAGTACAAGTTATCCGTTTGTAATCGAAATAGATAACAGGTTGTTAGCCACAGTATTCATCATTCCTAGACTAACTTCAGAATGATATATTTCTTCTTGGTTACGCCCATAAAGCTCCGAAGAAACTAGCGAGATCATTATGGACGATACATGAGACTCGAAGTCTCAGCTTACGCTGCGCTAATTAGCAAGCAGCTGCTGCGAATGCAGGTGTATTGTTTTGATAAAAAGGTTTAGCATTTATCTTGCTTTGGTGATAAGGTCACCACACCGCTGCGTCAGATGCTCTTCCTTACCTGTCGAAACCATTACATCCCCAGGTAAACTTCACACCTCTTGGTGTAAGTAAATTATATAATATATTTGACTAAATGCAATAGCGCAATGCTCTTATAAGTCGTATGTTGATTTTTAAGCATTTGAAAAGTGTGCATAAACTTTTTAAAGTATATTTGTCCACTTTCAGCTGAGCATATGCAATAATACAAATAATCAAGATAGAAGGTTAATGAAAAATTATGGCAATAGACAAAGAATTATTAAGACGAATTAACAAGAGAGAAAGAAAGAATATTCTTTGCGGTGTTTCATATCTTTCTAAATGCGATTCGAAGGTCGCAAAAGAAATGTTTGAAGAACTTAAAGAATTAAATTATGGTCGGAAGGGTGACAAGATTCTCTATGTTCCCCGGCAAAAAAAGCTAGAGCAAAAAAATCCTGATGAGGAAATCATTTACATGCTTTACGGCAATGTCACTGAATGTGTTAAATATTCCAAGGTCATTCGCAAGCAAGACACGAAATCGGCCATTCAAATCAACATTGCTACCAAACCGAATCCTGTTGAAATAGCTATTCTAAAACAATTTAATATAGTTATTAAGTATGTGAACGATATTTACCAATCTTTTGCGAAGCTCAGTTTACTTCCTCCCCATCGCGATGTGCGCGTTATTGCGATTTTTTTACCTGGAGTTAAATGCGATAGCACTTTTGTGACAAACACTTTACTGAGTATGTCTAAAAATCCGAAGATAGTTGAAAATTTTGAAAGTAATTATAGAGGTATTAATGTCTTCTTGCATATATTTACTGGCACTGCCAAAAATTTGTATGTGAGCGAGAAAGGCAAGTTTACTATTTCTACATTTGGTGACAAGATTGCTTGCAAGAATTATATAAATGAACACTATAAAGAAGTTATTAAAAGCAAAGAAATTATCTTTGTTGGACATACCGAATTAAATTTCTATTTGCGATCTATTACGGAAAAGTCAATAATAATCGAGAAGGACCAAATGGAAAAATACATAAAAGATAACGCTGTATTTTTCTTAGATTTGGATTTTATTTTTGAGGATATTGTTGCTGCTTTCGAAGCTTTAAGAATCAACAATAATATAACTATATTTATCAATTCTGCAGACTACGAACCGGTATTCGAACTGGTTAAACCAATCCTGGAAGAACAAGGTGGGACAAGAATTTATTCTTTCGGAAATTTCGATGAGATCTATTGTGGATTCTTTCGAAAGTTACATCTAGAAAAAAAAGAAGGCTAGCCTTCTTTTTATTTTTAATTGATAAAATCCCTTGGGAATTTGCCTATTGATATCACAATCTTAAAAAATCACTTGCTAATATCAATTGCTTCAACGATTATTTTAACTGCTTCAACCATCTTTTCTAAACTCATGTTAGAAAATTTTGGAAGGTGAACAAACAAGGCTTTTTTCGCTTTGCTTGAGAGTGCTAAGAAATAAATCATGTTGCAAATAAATCTTCCAGGATCGTTAGATTTTTCACAATCGATATTTTTGCTACAGCACAATTGGACAAGTGAATCAACGTCAAGCGATGTTGATTTAGATTCACTTTCTCCGAGAATAATAGATTCGCTATTTTTGACAACACCATCTTCATCTGGCTTTTTTGCGCCCATTGAATTGTAGGCTGTTTGCTCGATGTGAATATTTTTTGCTCGCGCATTTAATCCGAGCGAAATGATGCAATCCGGCTTTTCCGAATTGATTATTTCGAGGAATTTCTTCTTTCCCCGGTTATAGGATACGGGAAGAATGTGCACAGAAATATCCTTTGATGATAATTTTTCAGCGACTTCCTTGGAAGGATTGATCGAATCTCCAGCGAAAGGTTCAAAACCAGTAATTAATAATTTCATATGACTATCATACAAGAATTGTAAAAAGTCGGCTAGGAAGCTGGTGCGTAAAAGAAAGGTGTGATTGCTATCTTCCGCTGGGAGTTTGCAGTATTTTCCACCTATAAAGTAGCAAATTTTCCCTTTGTAATAATCTTGATATTTGTGTATAATTTAAATGTACTTTAAAGAAAGTACATTGATAAATTCTTAAATTAAATTACGCATTATTAAATTATATATGTTCTTCCTACCAGCATTTATAAATAATAAAATTTTCCGTAGGAATAGTTTCATTTTTTAATAGTGATATTAATTTTTATAGAAATAAATCAATTTTGAACAAAGTGCATACAAAAATTTTTTGTATGTATATATGAAAGGATATTAGTATGGATGTATCATTAGCTATTACTTTTATAGTAATTGCATTAGTGATTGGTCTTATCGTAGGAGCGCTTTTAATATTGCTTATTCCGCACTTTAAGGAAAGAAGAGCAAAAGGCGATGCTGACAAGATAATTCACGATGCGGAAATGAAAGCAAATAAGTTGGTTATGAATGCCAAACTAGATGCAAAAGCAGAGATTGCTGAAATGAAGATGAACTGCGATCAAGACATTAGAGAGAGAAAGTCAATCGTTGTCGAGACCGAAAAGAAGTTGAGCCAGCGAGAAATCACTCTTGAAAAGAAAGAACAGTTGTTAATTTCTAAGGAAGAGTCGCTCGATGCTCAAAAGGAAAATTACAACAAGAAAATTGAAAACGTTAAGCATATGGAAGAAGAGGTACAAACTAAACTCGATTCCATAATTAACGAATTGCAAAATGTCGCTCACATGTCAACTAACGAAGCGAAAGAAGAAATCATGAAGCGCGTTGAAGAGAGAATGTCGAAAGAGATTACGACATACATCAAAAACCGCGAAGACCAGGCTGAGGAAGAATGCGATACGAAAGCTAAGGAAATTATCTCTCTAGCCATCGCTAAATATTCGCAGGATGTGACTAGTGAACAAACGATATCGACTGTCGTTCTCCCCTCTGAAGATATGAAGGGAAGAATAATCGGACGCGAAGGAAGAAACATCAAGTCACTAGAAGCCTTACTTGGGGTAGATATCATCATTGATGATACTCCTGAAGTTATTACTGTCAGTTGCTTTAACCCCATCAGGCGAGAAGTCGCTAGATTGACTCTAGAAGCTTTGATTAAAGACGGACGAATTCAACCTAGTCGAATTGAAGAAATCTTCCACAAGACTTCCAAAGAGATGGATATCCATGTTCGCAAGATTGGTGAAAGAACTTGTGCGCAGTACGGTATCACGAGAGTCAATAGAGAATTGTACAAGTATATCGGTCAGTTGAAGTACCGTACTTCCTACGGTCAAAACGCTTTGGACCATTCGATTCAAGTAGGTATTTTAGCCGGTGTTATGGCGGCGGAACTAGGATTGAACCAAACCCTCGCTAAGAGAGCCGGTTTCTTCCACGATATCGGTAAAGCGGCTGATTTTGAACTCGAAGGAAGCCATGTAGAAGTCGGTGCTAGACTGGCGAGAAAGTATGGAGAATCCGATGTGGTTATCAACGCTATTGAATCCCACCACGGAGATAAACCTGCAAAATATGTTATTTCCACATTAGTTGAAGCGGCTGACACTTTGTCCGCGGCTCGTCCCGGCGCTCGCTCGGAGACTTTGGAAAACTATGTTCAAAGAATTGAACAACTCGAAAAACTTTGCAAGAGTTTCTCTGGAGTTTCCAATTGCTTCGCTATGCAATCAGGACGTGAAGTTAGAGTATCGGTTATCCCCGAAAAGGTTGACGATACACAGGCTTTCCAACTCGCTCGCGAAATTAGAGAGAAGATTGAAAATGAAATGACCTATCCTGGCCAAGTCAAGGTTCAAATCATTCGCGAATTCCGCGCTGTTGAAATTGCTAAGTAAGTAAAGTACAAACCTTCTATTGATTGTTATATAATTAGTAGAAGGTTTTTTATTGGAAAACTAGCTGTGTAGTTAGACAAGAAGCACAGAATGGGAGATATACGATGAACATATTATTTATCGGTGATATAGTAGGAAAATTGGGCCGAAATATCGTCAAGAAAGAACTGCCGAAACTCAAGGAGAAATACAACCTTGATTTCGTCGTTGCCAACGGAGAAAATGCGACCCATGGCAAAGGATTATCCATCAAGCATTACAACGAGCTTATCGATGCGGGCATCGATTGTATTACCATGGGCAATCATTACTTGCGTGTAAAGGATGTCTTTTCTCACAAAGCGGAATACACGAAGATGATTCGTCCAGCTAATATGTATCCTGACATACCAGGAAAGACGTATTTGGATTTTGAAATTTCTGGAAAGAAAATTCGCATCATCAATGTCCTGGGCCGGGGATTTATGAATGGGGCGAATAATAATCCATTCGATACTGTCGAAAATTTGATGAACTTATTGCCAAAACCGGATATGGTGTTTGTTGATTTTCACGCTGAATCCACAGCGGAAAAGATGATAATGGCTAAGGGGTTCGATGGACAGTTGACGGGAGTCGTGGGAACGCACACTCACGTTCAGACAAACGATCCGCGAATTCTTCCGAAAGGAACAGCCTTTATCACGGATTTGGGAATGTGTGGATATTACGATGGTATACTCGGAGTAAAATCGGAAGATGCAATTAATTTAACCTGGAAAGGCATTCCTAGTCGATTTGAGATGGTGGATAGTGGTACATCAATCTTTAACGGGCTAGTGATGGAAATTGACGATGAGATGAATCGAGTTGTTGACATGCAACTCATATATTTAGTTGAAAAGGATTAAAAAAATGAAAAGAAAGAAATTAAAAATAATATCAGCTCCAAATTTGAAAGCAGCTGGAAAGAGAAACTTCAAGCAAGTTCCAAAGACTCGAAAAGCTAACGAAACATATACCGAGGAATTGGGGAACTGGGCTAAGGGAAAAACCTATTGCTTGATGACTTACGGGTGCCAAGCAAATGTTAGAGATGGAGAAGTGATATCAGCTTACTTAAAAAATTTGGGATTGAGCGAATCGAAAGACATGTTTGAGGCTGATTTAGTTCTATTTAATACTTGTGCCATTCGCGAAAATGCTGAAAATAAAATCTACGGTGAATTGGGTAGACTAAAAGCATCCTGTGAAGCTAACCCGGATAAGATAGTAGGAATATGTGGCTGTATGGCCCAAGAGGAAGCACCTGTAACCTATATTAAGGATCACTTCCCTTACGTAACTCTCATATTTGGAACGCACAATATTGATAGCATATATACTCTTCTCGACAGCTGTGTCACTGGTAAATATAGAATGATAGATGTCATATCCAACGAAGGTGATATTGTTGAAGATTTACCTTCCGTTCGTTTTGACCAATACAAAGCATTTGTCAACATCATGTATGGATGCGATAATTTTTGCACCTATTGCATTGTTCCATATACCAGAGGTAAACAAAGATCGCGCTCGATAGCGGATGTTGTCAAAGAGGTTAATTGTCTCATTGACAAAGGATATAAAGAGGTGACCTTGCTCGGACAGAATGTCAACGCTTATGGATACGATCTTCCCGAGGGCAATTCTTTCGATGAATTGCTTAGACAGGTTGCTCTAACTAAGATTGAGAGAATTAGAATCATGACTTCTCATCCCGCTTACTTTAAAGAAGAGGTGTTTAAGGTGATGGCGGAGTATGACAATATCATGCCTGCGCTTCATTTACCCTTGCAGTCTGGCTCGGATGAAGTTCTCAAGCGCATGAATCGAAAATATGATTCCGCGCGTTATTTAGAACTCGTCGACATGCTTAGAAAATATATACCAGATGTGTATTTAACAACGGATATCATCGTCGGTTTCCCTAACGAAACAGAAGAGGAATTTCAAAAGACTCTCGATATTGCTAAAAAGGTGCAATTCGACAATGCTTACACTTTTATATATTCACCGAGAGCGGGAACTCCTGCTGCGAGAATTAAAGATCTAGT
>JBAYAI010000065.1:0-6555 GCA_041669865.1 Bacilli bacterium
ATCCTTCCGGTTTATTCTCAACGCAAATGACAGTCGCTCCGCTCTTAGATGCGATTTGTTTAGTATTGTCGCTAGACATATTATCAACAATTATAATTTCATATGGCTGATACGTCTGCTTTTTTAGATCTCCTATTATATTAGCGATATTTCTTTCTTCGTTTCTAGCAGGAATCACCACACTTACCTTGTAACTATTATTCTTTGGTTTTCCCCTTTGTAAGTGCGGATGAAAAAAAAACAAAACAAAGAACAAGATAATACCGATTAAATCAAAAGTTAACTCAAATTTCATATTACATTATTTCCAATCAATCGAAGTTTAAATAAACAAATAAATATAGTTCTAAAAAACAAAAAATCATTAGTAAATATAAGAAATAAATGGATGATATTAAATCGATTAATTTATATATTTATATCATACCAAATTTATTTAGTTTTCTAAAGAACGAATGATATCTTCTTCATGAATATTCACTTTGGACTAATCCTTTACTAAATTGGATGCTTTCCCACAAAAAAAGCGAGCAAACGCAAAAATATGGCATTTGCTCGCTGATAAACTAAATATTAATTAGCTTATTTTATATTATAGAAGCAAGATTTTCCTGGATATATGGCTACATCTCCAAGTTCATCTTCGATTCTCATCAATTGATTATATTTTGCAACTCTATCAGTTCTCGATATCGAGCCAGTTTTTATTTGGCCAGCAGATAGTGCAACTACCAAGTCGGCAATCGTAGTATCCTCAGTTTCCCCAGAACGGTGAGAGACGACGCATGTCCAATTGTGTTGAGTAGCAATTCTCACTGCATCCAAAGTCTCAGTAAGAGTGCCAATTTGGTTGAGCTTAATCAAGACAGAATTAGCAGCTTTAAGCTTCAAACCCTTTTCAATATACTTGGGATTTGTAACGAATAAGTCATCACCAACAATTTGAATTTTATTTCCGAGTTTTTGTTCAAGTTTAACCCATCCATCCCAGTCATTTTCTGCCAGTCCATCTTCAAGAGAAAGAATAGGATACTTATCGACGAATTTCTCATACATTTCAATCATCTCATCGGTTGTCTTTTCACCTTCGCCCGATCTTTTTAAAACATATAATCCTTTTTCTTCATCATAGAATTCGGAAGAAGCAGGATCCATAGCTATGCCAATTTCTTCACCAGGTTTGTACCCAGCAGCTTTGATAGCTTCAACTAACAATTCAAGAGGTTCTTCATTGCTCTTAAGTCCGTTAGGAGCAAATCCACCTTCATCACCAACCGAAGTGACATCTCCGCGTTTCTTCAAAATTTTACGCAACGCATTAAATGTTTCTGATGCCATTTGAATAGCTTGACGAATTGATTTTGCACCGACAGGCATAATCATAAATTCTTGGAAGTCCACTGATGAATCAGCATGTTTTCCACCATTTAATACATTCATCATGGGAACTGGAAGAATCTTGGCATTAGGTCCGCCAAGGTAACGATACAGCGGCATACCAAAATAATCAGCAGCAGCGCGAGCACATGCGAGGGAAACACCCAGCATTGCATTCGCTCCAAGTTTCGACTTTGTCTCGGTTCCATCGAGCTTCAGCATGAGATTGTCGATAGTGACCTGTTCGTATACCGGAATTCCTATTAATTCAGGTGCGATAATCTCGTTGACATTTTTAACAGCTTTTAAAACACCTTTACCTCCAAAGCGATTCTTATCCCCATCTCGAAGTTCAAGTGCTTCTCTCTCACCTGTAGAGGCTCCAGAAGGAACAATCGCCCGTCCAAACGCTCCTGAAACTGTCTCAACTTCAACTTCTACTGTAGGATTTCCACGCGAATCAATAACTTCACGGGCTAAAATTTTACTAATATTTGCCATTTTTATTCTCCTTATATATTCAGTACTTTTATCAGTACTCTTTTATTATAGTTTGAATTTTATATATATGTCTAATTTATTACCTTTTATCTTAAATTTATTTTTCCATTTAAGTTGTCATACTCAATCAAAGATAGAATTGATAGCGGAAATTATATTAATCGACGGCATTCTAAGATAGATTGAAATCTTAAGTGATTTTTAATTAGATGTAATATATTGAATGAAGTAGACATTTGCTTTTTCCACTAATAAGATCCAGCAATATGTAAATTATGCTGACAAAATAGAAAGGAAAATATATAAAAAAAACTGTTTTTTAGCCTCTAGCGCTCTTTTGATTTTATGAATCACTTCATGCTAAATTTTTGATTCTTCCATGAGTTCCAATACGTTGGAAGACATAACACTTGAAGAGGAAAACTTAACTATTGAACAAGCCACCAAGATGGAAGCGGAATTGCTAGAATCGGTATATTATACATTTAAGAAAAATGGTCGTCCCATCGTTGATCCTAACCAAACTACATTTTAGTCAAATAACGCAATTATCGATGAGCGATAGATTGGAACAAACTTTTGTGGTAAAGATGCATATTCCGAAGAAAATCACCCAAGCTATACTGATAATTTAGATGAAATTCTAGATTGGAAAGAGGTGTTATATTTGACCCAAGAGATGAAAAAAAAGTTTTCAATATGGTAACACCCATTAGATATGACAATTAAATAAATTAATATGTTTAAGGAATGTATAACTTTTATACATCCCTTTTTTAATGACAGTCACTTCATGGTATAAAAAAGACCAAATCCACATAGGGGATTTATAGAAAAATAAGTATGAGATAATTAAATACATTCATTAAAAAAGCTATTGCAAGATTGCAATAGCTTATAGAAGAATAAATTAATTACAAAGCTAAGGCTCCCATCGGATCCCAAGGGTCCAAAACTTTTGGCTCCTCTTCGAACGCTTTACTTTCATCCTCTGTCAAATATTTTCTATCTACCATTATTTGATAAACAAAATTGCTGAACCATTCATCACCCATGGAGAACATTCCTTTCTTACCGGGTTTTTCTCCCCATGAATTTTCAACTTCCCAAGTAACTGGTTTGCCTTCATCATCAAGATTCACTCCAGTCAGGACCATAGCGTGAGTCAAAAGACTTTCATAATAATCGAGTCTACTTCCTTTGTCCCACTTCGGCTTGTATCCCAAAGTCAGATCGTAATTATAAACATCCATGTCCATAATTCCCAATTTTCTTTCGCTAGATTTACCAACGTCAGAGCCAAACCAAACGGGTTCGCCGTTTTTTATAGACTCTATCGCAATCTCTTTTAGCCTGTCTATTTCCAAATTCAAATATTTAACGGGTTTGGCTTCAGAAATATTTCCCAAAAACTTAACGGTGTATGTTTTGTTAAATGGCTTATCCTTAGTCGGAGCGTTAATTATAGAAATGCGATCATCTAAATTCCATTTCACAGTCTTTGCTAAAAATTCCTGTGGAGTCATTTCTGGCATTCTGTGGAATTTCTTGTCCTTGTCCTCATATTCAAATTGAACCTTCTCAGGTGGATTGCCCAATGCTTTAACTAAAATGTTGTAGACTTTGTAAAGCATATCCTTCTTCATATTCTTTAGAACACTTCTATCTTTGCTCTTCTTATATTCGTCTCTCAACTGCTTTGTGAAAAATCTCAACATACTTGTAAGATATGTCCTGAGTTCAGCTGTGTTGGAAGAGGAATATGTTTCAGGCATAGCTTCTTTAGGGACTGCGCCATATTTTTTTAAAATCGCCTTAAACATATCCCACTGTCCTCCATCTCCGAGAGGATCAGCTAATAAGAAAGCGACTACTCTTGAATTTAATGGTTCATCCGCGGTTTCAATAACAGCATCTAAAAAATAATTTGTCCTTTCAAACTTATCCCAAAACAAAGTGTAATTCTCTGAGAATTCAAACGTTTCAATGTTGAGATTCTTCATTGCATCTACTCTAGCAGTATTCAAGGCAGCAAACATCCAGCATCTCCCGCTTTTATTTTGCGATGTTCTCTCGCCTCTCAATGTCTTCGTTGAAAATTTGTGAGTGTGTTTTCTCAATATATCATTGTTTAACGAAGTCTCGTTAATACCAAATTTAGCAATAGCTCCTGAAACTGCTCTATCCTGAGCGGTCAATTTGGAGTCAAATTCTTTTATCAATTTACTATTTATCATTTTTTTCTCCTTTTTATCTATAGTTAGTATATTCTAACTATATAATAAATGCATTAATTATGACTTATATTAACCTCATTTTGAATCGATTTTGAAAAAACAGTCACTAAAATTAACTATACATTTTCAACGAGTTGGAAAATCTAAATACAATCGATTTAACCATTTCAACTAATAACAATTATTCTTCTAAAATGATGAACAATTGTATTCCTTAAATATCTTATAAATAGTAGATGAAAATGAGCGTTCTCACAAAATGCAAATCAAATTAGTTATCATTCGAAAAATCTTTGTTAAACACATCTTACAATTATTATAAAAGCCAAAAATATGTTAAAACAAATCTTATCTAATAATTAGAATGCTTTATTAAATATATAATACACTAACAGCTATTCGTGCTTGTTATTTTTAAAAAAAGCCACCGCAACCGCTCCCGGTCCTACATGCGTTCCAATTGTCGCTCCAATAGTACCTACAGGAACATCACTCACCTTTGCGCTATATAAATCTTTGCTATCTTTTAAATATTTTTTCATTGAGGAATCGCTCAGTCCCGCATAAGCAACTTTGTAAGGAAGATCTTCGTTAATTCCACCTTTTTCTTTAACAATTTTTCGCAACATATTATTTCCATTCTTGCTTCCGCGGGCCTTGCCAAGCATCTTTACTTTTCCATCTTTTACTGCAACTACTGGTTTAATGGAAAGAATTGTGCCAACAAAAGCGGTTGTAGCAGATATCCTTCCGCCCTTTTTCAAATATTCTAAAGTATCGAGCACTGCCACTAGACACAAATCTTTTTTAGCCAATTCTACCAAATCAACTATCTCTTTCGCCCTCTTTCCTTCCGTTGATAGTTTGAGAGCATATTTCACAAGAATTTGTTGACCTATAGTCACGCTAGCGCTGTCAATTACATGTACGTTCGAAAAATTTTTGGAAGCTAATAAAGCACTTTGATAACAGCCAGACAAATGTTTAGACAAAGTTATAACAATCAATTCTTCCCCTTCGTATTTTTTGAATTCCTGTTCATATTCATAAGGAGAAATTTGACTTGTTTTTGGAAAATCTTCACCTTCAATCAATCTCTTGTAAAATTCCTCATTGTTAATCGTAACGCCATCGTAGAATTCTTCTTCTTTAAAAATAATCTTTATTGGCATAACATTGATGCCTAGTTCACTCGCCTCTAACTGTGAAATGTCAGAAGCTGAGTCAGTAATAATTTTAACTTTCATATATTTTCCCCATTTTATCTAAGTTATTTTTTTAATAGTTCTTGGTAGTGATTTTCAATATTTTTTTCTATTTTTCTCAAAGTAGAATAAAACTCATCTCGCTCTTTGTCTGTCACACCAAGTCCGCTTTTTTTTAAAGCGGCCATCGACCTGTCATCTATGTAATTTGCTATCTTGTTCCCATAATCGGTAAGAGTAAAGATATTTCTGCTCTCTCCATCTTGGGACGTGACAATGTTTTTTTCCATTAAAAGAGTCAAGGCCCTCGATATCGCGGCTTTGTCTTCAAATGTCAAAGACACAATTTCTTTATTTGTCAAGCCCACTGGATGTTTGCTCAAATGGTAAATACACATAACGTGAACGGCCTTAAGGCCATACTTTTCCATTTCAATGTTCTTAATTCGCTGAATAATCTTTCCCGTCTTAAGAACTAAATACGTAAAATTTTCGAATCTATCTTCCATAAGAGAATCTCCTCTTTGTTGATTAATCAACAATTATTATGAACTTCTCGTAGCATTTGTCAAGAAACTTTGTTGATTAATCAACGTTTTTTTTATAAAAAGCTTCTATTTCACTTTAAATCTATGTTTTAAAATCTATAATTACATGCTAAAAGAGATATAGAATTTATAAATTCTATATCTCTGCCATATAAAAAATCGATTATAAAAAAGGTGTAAACTATTCCAGTTTCCCTTTTAAAATTCTATATTTAAGCAATTCTTTTATTCCAAAAATTATCTCTTCCTTATTGTTGTCGTGAGACAAATGCACAATATAGGTTGGATAACTTGCCAATCTTAGAATTACTTGTAAAAATTGATCTATTTCTTTTCTTTCTTCGATGTTTTTTCCCTGAGTAATTGTTAATTTCAATACCCTTTCATTCAAATAGATATTAGCTATGACACGATTATTAATTATTTTGGTCGTATAGTTTGTTACTATGTAAGGCTCATCTCTACTAGATAATTTCAACATACATTTCTCCTTAATAATATGAATATTATATCACGATTGATACTTTTATCATTTTAAATATCTTTTGTGCAATTAAATATATCATGTTAAGTGACATAGTAAACGCAAAGAAATTTTGAAATTGCCATGCTTTCTTATTGGAATTATTATTCTTTAGTCTTTTCTTTGCGTTAACATTGTCAAATATTGCTTTCTATATACAGTTA
>JBAYAI010000066.1:0-6463 GCA_041669865.1 Bacilli bacterium
CTTTTGCTTCTTCTTGATTAATTTTTTTCGATGAGGAGGACACTTCTACAATTGTTTTATCAGCAAATTTCAAATATTTCAAATATGGTTTTAACTCGTCAACATTAAAGTTCTTAGACGGATTTCTATCGCCGCGAATGACAATCATATTATTAAACCAGTCGTAAACATCTTTAAATTCTTCATCGTTCAAAGCTGTCATAACCGAAACAATCAGAGCGTTATCCCGAATATTATTGCGGAATTTATTAATGCGGGAAACAAACTTTTTTGCTCCAGTAATATTCATGTTTGAATTTCTATCAAATATCAAAGAGTAACGGCTGCTTTTTCTTTCTAAGCGCTCGTGATATATCTTATTCCTTAGTATAGAAAACGAATATTTATAATAGTATTTATCAGTCTTAAATTCGCAGTTAAACTCGATAGGCAAGTTTTCATATTTGTCATTAAATATAAAATACATCTTCCTTTTAGAATTTAAATTTTCGAATAAATTATCTCTCGCAAAGCTATTGAGAACGATATATTTCATATGTGTTATTCCATTGAGAAAATTAGATTTCCCAGCTGAATTAGGGCCGAAAATATATGCACCTTTTAAGATTTCACCTTCTTTAGAATCGTTGAAAGTATTGATGCCACTGTATTCATCTATCTTTGCCGCGTGAAAGTCAATCATCGCTTCTTTTTTAAATGACATAAAATTTTTAACTGAAAAGGATAATAGCATAATTTCTTTCTCCTATATCATTAATATAGTTCTTTTGACATTTTTTGTTAAATTTAATATATAAGATTTAACTTTTGCTATTTTTAACTTATTCAATTTTCAATTAATCTTCGTATTCTTCTAGCATTAAGAATAATTTTTCGTACTTTTTCTCCGCCTCTTCAATTTCTTCCTGGAGTTGATGAAGCTTTTTAGAATCCATATAGTACTCGGGCAATTCGAGTTTTGGTCTCAATTCATTCATCTTAATATCGAGCTTATTCATTTTTTCTTCAATTTTGCTCTTTGATATTTTAGGTCTCTTCTTCCCACTGGTATGTGTAGGTTTGTAGTTTTTCTTTACACGGGGATGTTCTTTCTTTTCTTTTTGTTTTAACTCAGCTGTTTCTCGCTCTATTTCATCGAGAACTTCAACTTTAAAATCTGAATATCTTCCATCGTAGGTGTATGCCTTTTTGTTTTGAAAATATAGCAATCTATTGCAGATTGAATCGACAAAATAACGGTCGTGAGATACAACAAATAAAGAGCCTTTGTATCCTCGCAAAGCGTCTATTAAATTTTGCTTTGTCATCATATCTAAGTGATTTGTCGGTTCGTCCAATACCAAAAGGTCGTATTTGTGAAGAACCAACTCTGCAAAGACAACTCGCATTCTCTCTCCGCCGGAAAGGTTGTCGATAATTTTCTCTAAATCTTCGTAACTAAAAGCGTAGTTTGCCAGGTGATCGTATATTTCCTGGTTTGTCATAAAGGGGAATTTTTCTCTAAAGTAGTTAAAAATCGAATATGGAGAGCGAAGATTGATTCCATCCTGCTTCAAGTAACCTATATTCAACAAAGTTAAAAATTTCAACTCTCCACTCAGGGGTTTAAGTTGATTTAAAACGCACTTAACAAACGTTGTTTTTCCAGAGCCATTTTGTCCCATGATGGCTAACTTGTCAGAACCGTAAAGTGTAAAGTTGATATCGCGTATGAGAGGTTTACCTTCATATCCGATAACTAAGTCACTGGCCTGTATCAATTCTTTACCTTCGCGCACTGAACCTTTAAGATCAATGTTCACCTTGCTCTTAGTAAGCTTCGGTTTATCGATCATTTGCTTTTGAAGTTTAGCAAGTTTTTTCTCCCTGTCGTGAGCTCGAGAGGCAAATCGAGGTTTCGGCATATAGAACTTGATAAACCACTCAAGTTTCTTCGCTTCTTCCTGTTGTTTTTTATAAAGTTTCAACTTTTGCTCATATCGCAGTTTTTTCTCGTGCGCATAGTAGTCGTAATTCCCAGAGTAGACTTCAAGGTGTTTTTGATCAATTTCAAAAATCTTCGTTGCTAAAGAGGAGATGAAATATCTATCGTGAGAAACAAAGAGCAAACTACCTTGATAGGACTGCAAGTAATTCTCGAGCCACTCAATTGTCGAAATATCCAGGTGATTAGTCGGTTCATCTAAAATCAAAAGATCTGGATTGATCAAAAGAAGTTTCGCAAAAGACATCTTCATTCTCTCTCCGCCGGAAAAAGAAGAGATAGGACGGTCAAAATCCTTCTTTTCAAATCCGAATTTAGTCAACATCTCATCCACCTTGTAACGATACTCGTATCCACCGTTAGCAAGGAAGCGCTCTTCCATCGAGGCGTAATTCTTTATCAATGTTTCGTTTTCGTGTTCCTTTTCCAAAGCGAGGCACACGTTCTTGATATCTCTTTCCAGTTTTACCAGGTCGCTAAATACGTTGAGTGCTTCATCGTAAAGAGTGTTGCTCAAGTCTGAAATAACCGACTGGGATAAGTATCCGATGCTGTATTGGCTACCGATGACAATTTGCCCTGAATCCGGATGCACATCACCAGTCATCATCTTGATGATAGTTGACTTCCCAGTCCCGTTCGGACCTATTAAGGCTATGCGATCTTTATCACCCACTTGAAAAGTTACGGGTGCAAATAACTTTTCCCCGTTATATTCTTTCGTAACATTTTGTAAAGATGCAATAACCATATCGTTCTCCCCTTTTAATCCTTATCGATTATACCTTATTTTCCTACTTTTTTAAAAACTTTAAAGTCTTTGGTAGAAATTATTATTTTCCTTGGAAGGAATGTCCTCAATCATTTAACGATTAAAAAACCTCGGAGACCTCCGAGGTTTATATTTATTAATATATTTTAATTTAGTCGATTCTATCTCTGACTATCGGAAGAACTTTTACAGGTTCATTTACGATTTCAAATGCGGAATATATGTCTTTCGCGATATCATCAAAGTTAGGTCTTTCAGTATACAAAGTTGCGAGAGGTTCGCCCTTTTCAACTTTGTCACCTATCTTCTTGTGAAGTACGATACCAGCGGCCATGTCGATTCTATCGTCAGCTTTTTCTCTTCCGCCGCCGAGTCTCATCGAAGAAAGACCGATGGTTAAAGCTTCAAGGTCGGAAACGTATCCACTCTTAGTTGAAAGAATATCTTGGTGATACATAGCGACCGGGAACTTATCGGGATTTTCAATGTAAGTAACATCGCCACCTTGAGCTGCGACAAACTTTTTGAACGTCTCGAAGGCTTCGCCATTATCTATTTTTTCCTGAAGCATCTTGCGCGCTTCTTCTACATCTTTTGCAATCTTCGCTTGAACCAAAATGGTCGAGGCGGAGGATAAGCATATTTCATTCAAATCAGCAGGACCATTGCCCTTCAAAGTTTGAATAGCTTCCTTAACTTCTAAGTTATTTCCTACGCAATGTCCGAGAGGCTCACTCATAGCGGTTATTTCCGCTCTGGTGTCTTTACCAAAGTACTTACCGATTTTAACCATTAGTTTAGCAAGAGTACGAGCGTCTTCAATCGTCTTCATGAATGCTCCATCTCCAAACTTAACGTCGAGTAAAATAGTATCGGATCCGGAAGCCAGTTTCTTCGACATTATTGAAGATGCTATCAAGGCCATCGAATCAACAGTATCTGTAACATCTCTCAAGGCGTAGAGTTTCTTGTCGGCCGGAACTAACTTTGCAGTTTGACCAACGATTGCCATGCCTATGTCATTAACCTGAGTAAAGAACTCCTCATCCGACAGTTGAATGCGCATTCCAGGAATCGATTCTAACTTATCGAGAGTTCCGCCGGTGTGACCAAGACCTCTTCCTGACATCTTCGCCAACTTAGCACCACAGCTTGCAACCATAGGTCCTAAAATCAATGAAACCTTGTCGCCGACACCGCCTGTTGAATGTTTATCAACTTTGACACCTTTGATCTTCGATAGATCTACGGTCTCTCCAGAGTTCAACATTGCCTCGGTCAAATAGAAAGTTTCTTGTTCATTCATGCCTTTGAAAATTATTGCCATAAGCAAAGCTGAAACCTGATATTCAGGTATTTTTCCATCAACGTAGCCGTTGATCCAAAAATTAATTTCGGCTTTTGACAACGTTTCTCCAGCTCTCTTTTTTGAAATAATATCTATCATTCTCATAGTGATTTAACACCTTTCATAATTAGCACTTATACATTCTATATATCTACCAAAGTAAAGTCAAATGATTAAAATGGGGCATAAATTACAAACTTTGCAAAAAAATAGCAATTATTCTATAGCTATTACGACCCAGCGATCGTTATTTTCTCCGTTGTTGTTATCGTAAATTCTCAAGTATAGAGTGTGTCTTCCCGTCCTTCCAATATATTTTAATTTTGAGGTGTGGTCGACAAAATTGTAAACCAAGTCAAAATCTTCAACCGGACAAACCAAGGCGTTTTCATACATGAGAGTCGCGCAGGCTTCCGCACCGGAAAAAGTACAACCTGGACCAGAAATTTGGTTGTAGACCTCCGGGTCAGGAAGCACTCTTCCATCCATGTGAGTGAATTTAATTATGCTGTTGTGGGCCAAATTCCCTCTCCAAACATATTCGTAGCAATCGTATATGGTTGAATACATTTTTCGAAATTGATGCTGTTTATTTATTTCGGACTTTCCGATTCTAATAAATAAATCAGAGTACTCGCCTCTAAGGACGACACGAGACGGTTTCTTTTTGCTGACTTTCATTTCGTCTTTCATAAAAGCACCCCCTTAATTTTTTTACTATTAACTATATTTTAACATAATAACTATCTTTAATATAGCAACCAAAATTTAATTAATTGTTATTTGCCATATATTTGGTAAACTTTAATATATGGATAATACTATGTACACTCACTTAAAAAATTACTTGTCGCAAGAACAAATAGACAAGCTAAAGGAAGAAAACGCCAAACCGTTGAAATACAAGGGTTTGTTAATCAATCCCTTTAGAACAAATTCACAAGTTCTCTTTAAAGAATTTAACAGTATAGAAGAGGATGGCGACAATCCTAATTTCTACACGTATCTAAAGGATGTCGACTCGCCAGGAAAGAACATACTTCACGACGCCGGAGCGTATTACATCATGGATCGTTCCTCGATGATTGTTAGCAAGTACCTTGAACCAAAGGGGAAAGAACTTGTCTTAGATATGTGTGCCGCCCCTGGAGGAAAGACCATCTCTTACGCATTAAAAAATCCCCAGGCCTTGATTATCGCCAACGACTATTCAAAAAAGAGGGCGGATGAACTTTCCGGTAACATCGAAAGACTAGGAATAGCTAATGTGATTGTGACAAACTTCGAACCGCGCTTTTTTCTCGATGACTTTCAAGGGTACTTTGACAAGATTATCCTCGATGCCCCTTGCTCTGGAACCGGAATGTTCCGCAAAGAATCAAAGATGAAAGATGACTGGTCCTATCAGAAGACTTTAAAGCTTTTACCGCTGCAGGACCAACTATTAGAAACTGCGTACAAGCTGCTGGCTAAAGGCGGGACTCTCAGCTATTCAACCTGCTCATACTTAAAGGAGGAAAATGAGGATAGAATCGCCGTTCTTCTTAGAAATCACTCCGATTTGCAATTGGAACAAATACCTTTGAAAAAAGGATACTACGAAGGAACGATAGATGGGACAATTCATCTCTTTCCTCACCTATATAGAGGAGAGGGTCACTTTCTTGCAAAAGTCATAAAAGATGGAACCACACCAAAGTTAGATACTGCAGAAGCGAAAAGAGACTTCGACATAACATTGAACCTTTACTCTTTCAAATACAAGAAAGAAAAATACGCTCTTCCCTTCTACTTAAAAAGTCTGTTAAACTTAAATGCTATCCGCATGGGATTGAAGTTGACAAACAGTGCCAAATACGCAAAATGTCCATTCGACCACGCATTGAGTCACTATTTAGACTCTGCTAACTCCATATCATTAAATTACGAAGAAGCCAAAAATTACTTGATGGGACAGGAATTAACAACCCGCAGCGACAAGCCTGATGGATTCTATCCTGTATCCTATTTAGGCTTAAATTTAGGATACGTAAATAAGGTCGGAATTAAGTTAAAAAATTGCTATCCAAAAGGTTTGAGAAAAAAATAGGCAAAAGACAGTAATAATATCTTTATTTTTCTAAAAAAAACGTTATAATTATTAATGCATTACATGCAAAAGAAATATCTATATTAACTAGTTAATAACGCATTTATATACGTGTAAAAGATTGATAATAATTATTTCTAAAATTTGTTGACACCACTATTCAATCTTGTTAATATAGGTAGGACGCTCTTTGAAGGATGTTTAGCTCAGCTGGGAGAGCATCGCCTTTACACGGCGGAGGTCACAGGTTCGAGCCCTGTAACATCCACC
>JBAYAI010000067.1:0-6411 GCA_041669865.1 Bacilli bacterium
GGCGTTCAATTTGCGTCCGAGAACTTTAGCTAATTTCACGGAATCTTCGACTACGTTATTGTGATAGTCAATTAAAGCCGTTACTCTCTCCTCCGGGAAGGTCTTTAAGTAACATTCAGCAGCGCGAACAATATCGCCGTCGCACATTTGAATTAAGGCGTGAGGCATCGTACCTTTTCCCTTGAGACCGACGTATTTTCCATATGCGTCAGTGGAAAATAGTCTCATTCCTGCCACGTATGCTGCGTATCCATCTCCCATTTGAGTATAGGGGTCGTCCTGCCTATCTCCCATATTTAAAACTTGTTTTCCATTTACAACTTCCATGAGATTGTGACAATTTGTGCAAACAGATGTGCGGCGAGCTAAAATACCATCGATAGCTGATTCCAAAAAGCCAAAATCTTCGTAGCGTCCCGTTATTTTTAATACAGGCTCTCCGCTGGAAATAATGTCTCCATCGTTCAAAGCTTGGATTTTTAAATCCTGGGGATTGCGCGCAAAGGTATAAACTAGAGCAATAACCTCATCAATTCCGCAAAGCATAACGTTATCAGCACGCTGAAAAAATTGTTCCATAACGATATTTCCTGCCAAATTTTCCTCAACGATCTTTCTCGTCTTTAGAAAGTAATTAGCCGTGTAAAAGCCATCGGCAAATCTCTTGTCAAACTGAAACGTTTTATTTGTAAGTCTCTTAATCTTTCCCGCTTCTTTTTCCTTAATCTCCAACATCATTTTTTCTCCTTTAATATATGTGTGCTTGATCCGAGAACTTCTTCGTTCAACTGGGTATCTTCTACCGCCACGATCAAGTAGTCAGTTCCCTTGAGCAGAAACTTGCTCGTCAAATTCCCGTCATCCAAACGCGAGTTTGCATATGATACGAGAACAAAATCTCCAACGTCAATTTCCTCGCTGGTATTCGTCGCATAGACTTCGCGGTTGTTACCGAGGTTTAGTTTATATATATGCTTGTCGATTCGCTGATTGATCTGAGCAAGGTACAGCGGAGCCTGAACCAATACGACGTCCTCCCCGAGATAGGCCTTGATTAGACTATTTATCAAGTTGACAAGTGGTTCGTTTGGGTTGTGAAAGAGACCGTCGATTTTCAACTTCAAATATTCGTTGGAATTAAAGATATTGACTCCGATGAGTTTACCGCTGTTATACAAGGCGACAAAGTTACCCTTTTTCTCAATTTTATCCGGAATCTTATCGTTGTCGATAACTAAAAAAATAGTATCTTTAAAAGCGGGAAAATTGAAGAATAAATTCGCCTCATATCGCATTAAATTTCCGTCTCCTTTGTTCCGACAATGCGGTGTATCGGTTGACCGAGTTTACGAAATTTTTGCTCGTACTCCGACATAACGTCACCATCTTCTAATTTTACATAGTTTTCTTTTATTAATAAATCAAATTTTCCAAATTCTTTAAAATACTTGCAAGAATCCTTAAAATATCCATCATTATCGGACTTATAAAGAACTTTTCCGCCCTTTTTAAGCAAGTCAAAATACACTTGCAAGCGGCTTGGATAGGTCAAGCGACGCTTGTGGTGTTTTTTCTTTGGCCAGGGATCGTTGAAATTTAAATATATTTCCTCGATGCTACCTGGAAGTATTTTTTCAAATAACTTGTTGGCATCAGCGTTAATAAAGTGAATGTTTTCGGGCGTGTTTTCAAGTCCGACGAGTTTCTTGATTGCAATCGAAAAAGCAATGTAGTTCTTCTCGACTCCAAGGTAGTGCTTATCGGGATTTTGAAGGGCCTTTTCAATCAAAAAACCACCGCAACCACAACCCAATTCTAAATATTCAAAATGAGGCAAATTATCTAAATCTGTCTCATTTAAAGCAATGTCTCTATGCTCAGCAATCAGCTGCTTTGCCCACGGTTTATATCGCAATCTCATCTTTATTTGCTTTCTTTGACCGCAAGTTTGCCGAGGTTGTCGACAGCCGCCGCGACAATGTGCATTGAAGCGTAAAAATCTTCCAAAGAGAAAACTTCGTCATCCTGATGCATCTTCGGGTCTCTTCCTTGGAAAGTGCAACCAAAAGCGACGGTATTCTTTGAATCGCGCGCATATGTTCCACCTCCGATCGCAAGAGGCTTAGATTCGCAATCGCCAGTTTCCTGAACATAAGCTTTGAGCAGTTCTTGAATGAATGGTGATTTTGGATCGTTGATCAAAGCGGGTGAACCACCTAAAAAGTTAACCTTTGCCCCGGTCTTCTCTTCGACATTAGCACAGGCCGCTTCCGGAGCGATACCTTCGGGCAAGCGCATGTTACAAACGAGGACGAGCTTTCCACAGGTATAGGACATCTTTCCAATATTGTATGAAGCTCCGTCAAAGTACTTGGAAGGATAGTTACCGCCAAATGATGTACCTCTACCATCTTGATAGTCGTTGAAAATGTCGTTCAATTTTTCAATTCCCAATGCTTCTGACATGAATTTCAAAGCGTATAAACCAGCGTTGGTCCCCTCCCAGGGAATGGAACCATGAGCCGGTTTTCCCTTAATGACTACTACTCCGTTCTCAATAAAAATCTTAATCTCAGGGTGCTCTTTTCCAAAGGAATCGACTTTTTCAGTCAATGATTCCACATCGCTCAACTCAAAGCGAACTTCGCCGAGAACTATGTTGGTCGCTTGGCCAAATGAGAAGTTGCGCAATCCCGGAATTCTAATGTCGTAAGTCGCTTCGTACGTATAA
Source organism: Bacilli bacterium (assembly GCA_041669865.1). Lineage (GTDB taxonomy): Bacteria > Bacillota_I > Bacilli_A > RFN20 > CAG-288 > Scatoplasma. Next base: position 2,732 of record JBAYAI010000067.1, read on the forward strand.
ATTCCCTTCTCAGCATAGATTAAGGGATAATCACCATCGGGCGAAATACCATACGCGGGATAATCCTTTTTCAATTTGTGAAAATATGCTTCGAGACCGGCCGAACCATTCTCTTCATTTCCACCAAAGATCATGCGAACTTTATACCCGTCAATGTATCCTAAATCGCTCAACATCTTCACACCGTATAGAGAGGCAATTCCGGGACCTTTGTCATCCGACACACCTCTTCCGTACATCTTTCCGTCTTTAATAGTCACTTGAAAGGGATCAGTCTTCCAGTTTTTGGAAACAGGAACGACATCCGCGTGACAATAAACGTCGATGACTGGACCTTCGCCAATTGACAATTCAGTAACATAGTGTGAGCAATAATCAACTTTGAAACCTAATTTCTCGCCCAATTCACCGATGAAGTCTAGACCTTTTCGCACACCCGTTCCAAACGGCGCTTCGGCACTCGAAGTTGCCATGTCCATAACAGTATTGATAGCTACAAAGGATTTCAAATCTTCCAATGCCGCACTTCTATATTTTTCAGATGCTTTTTGTAATTTTGTTTTTTCCATAGTATTTTCCTCTTTTTCTTTTAAATATCTACCCTTAAGTCTAATGCTTTTACCATTCCTTTGAAAGTGTGAAGTTTATCGATGGTATATTCCTTGAATTCCAATCGGTTGAATGCATCAGCAATCAACTGAGCGTCACTCCCGGTAACAATTAACTTTAAGTTAGGTTCATTATATTCTTTTTTTAACAGCCAATAAAGAGATATGAGCTTATTGGCGCTGCCAAAGATGGTATCGATGTTGATCGCTTCCGATGTTTCAAACGAAATGAATTTGCTCGGTAATTTCAATTCGTACTGTTCCAGCAAATCCGTACTTCCCGCCATAGCAGTATTTGTCGCTTTTAGTCCCAATCCGAGTGTGCCTCCCTGGAAGGTGAGCGACTTGTCGACAAATAGGAATTTACTCGCCGTCCCGAAATCGGCTACAAGAGTAGATGCTTCAGCTCCGATAATGTCGAGAAATAGATCCGGAGCAAGAAGACCCAAATTGGGAATTTTCAAATTTATCTTCTTCAATCTATCAGCGAAATCTTCAGGGCGTATGTAATTGATCTTAGTTGCATTTTTAGAATTCGCTAAGTTCAAAAAAGCATTGAGGTTGTCCTTGTTTACGCTCGATATGTATATTTCCGTATCAGAATTAAGCAGTGGTTTAATCAAACCTAATTTTTCCCTGCTGCAATTGAGATATTCGGTTTTCCCATCTATTTTTATCTTTAAAAAGTGAAAGTTTGTATTTCCAATATCGACTAGTAATTTCATTACATCTTCTTCCCCCATGAATAGTACTCCTCATCTTTTTTCGGGTCAACCAATTCATCTTCCTCTTCAATCAAGGAAAACTTCGCTTCGCTATATAGCGCCAAAAATTCCTCTATCGAAAGAGTAAAGCGTGAATTTTCATCCGAAACGACAATGCGGTTGCCCTTTTTGACAAAGTAACTCACATGGCGGTCGGCAACTGAGGCGAGCACGTAGGTGTTATCTAAGTACTTTATGGCCTGATCGACGTTAAATAGTTTTTTTTCATCCATTTTTCTTCCCCCCTATTCTCAGCAAATCTTAACGTAGGTAGAATCGACTAGCGAATATAGATAGCACTCAGCTTCTTTCTTAAAAATATTTTCCATGTTTCTCTTGTAGGTTTCAAGTTGGACCTTGTATCCCTCGTCAGATATGTTTTTTAATTTGTAATCGACAATCAGCAATCCTTCCTTGCCCACCGCGAGTAAATCGACAGATCCAAAGGTCTTGAGAACTGGATCAAAGTACTCATACTCGGGGTAAAATTCCCAGTCGAGGTGCTCTTTAATCAAATCGGAATTAATGAATCGCTCAGCAATTCTCTTAACTTTCTCATCTTCGACATATTCGAGATTGGGATTTTTAAAATCGATTGACTCCATCACCTTGTGAAGATAAGTACCAAATTTGAGCAAACTCTCATCGACGTGAACCTCGCTTCCAATCGAGGCTGTCTTTTTGACATTCGCAACGTAGGAAGGAACAATCTTTTCATAGGTGAACTTCACCGGCAGTTTTTCCATCGATTGCTTCTCAACTTGGTAGCATTTATGACATAGATCATCGGGCGTAAAACTCCTGATATTTCCGACAAAATTCGCACAATTAAGCAAATCCAAGAAGGAACGGCATCTCTTTAACGTCAAACTTCCAGGCGTGTATTCCTTAGCAGGTTCAACGAAGATCATTTGATACTTTGCTCGAGTTAAACCAACGTAGAACAAGCGAACTTTTTCCTCATAATCCTGGTTGTCCTCAATTAATTTATACACCTCCAGTAGAGGATTGGCAATCGTTTCTCGCTTTCCTTTTTCATCGGTTTGTAATGAGAATTCGCTCTTGACAAAAGGAAGGACAATTCCAGTAAACTGCGAATAGAAAAAACCGCGAGGATATTGGCTGTTGCGATACTTGCTCCCGAGACCAATATAGTAGACAATGGGATATTCCAAACCTTTGGACTTGTGAATATTCGTGAGGATAACCGAATTAGAAGAAGCGGAATTGATATAAAGTTGAACTTGAATCTTTTCCTCTTTCAAGGTTTGAAAATATTCAGTCACCTCGGAGGAAGTGTATCTCAGTTTAGCCATTGAATCGATGATTGATTCGTAAGCTTGCAAAAATTGGAAGGTGGCGCTCGGAGATACAAAATCCTTGATAGCTTCGTACACCTTGAATTCTTCAATCAAAGCCAAGAAGATAGTTTTCACATCTTGGCCCGCTGTCTTTTTATAGACAGCTTGCATGCGCTTAACAATCTCGTCTTCAAGATATAAATCTTTGGTAAACAAGCGGTTTAACTTCTCCTGCGAGTACTTGCAAAAAGCGCTGCGCGCAATTGAAAGCAAGGCGTGTTTAAATGCGCTGGAAGAAAAATCATTAGATTCCACGCACGAATACAAACTAAATAGAGATTTGATCAACAAAACAATTATCTGGTCACTGACTTCCTTGTTAGTCTCAACTTTTAGAGGAATTTTGTAATCCTTAAATACTTTGGCAATCTCTTCAAATTTACTGCCGCGGTCGCAGAGCAAGCAAAAGTCTGAAAAGCGCGCTTCATGTTGATCGACTCCAATTAGCTCCTTGGAATTTATGCGCTTGATAATATCTTCGCATATGATTTGGGCTTCGAATTTTGCTACTACTTTATCTTTCGATCCAAAGGTGTAATTAAATTGCTTTGTTTTCAGGTTATCAACCTTTGCAATTTCCGTATTTCCAGCCTTGATGCAATGCGAAACCTTGTAGTCTGCTCCGCCAAAATCAGCAAACATTATGCGAGAAAAAATGGAGTTGATATCCGAAACGACGCTGGGTGAAGAGCGGAAGTTGTCGTTCATATCGATCAAAACTCCCCCGTCATTTCGACTGTATTTATAATATCTATTCATAAAATATGTAGGATTGGAATTTCTAAAGCGGTAGATTGACTGCTTGACATCCCCAACCATAAACAAATTGTTGTTGCTGATAAGGCGCAAAAATTCTTCCTGCAAATCTGAGTTATCCTGGTACTCATCAACCATTATTTCAAAGTAGGAATCGCGCACTTCATTTCTAATGTCAGCATTTTCTCTCA
>JBAYAI010000068.1:0-6226 GCA_041669865.1 Bacilli bacterium
GGTCGAACAAAATTGTCCTTATTTAGATATGGATGGATATGATGAAACTGGTTTACACCTGCTAGTGAAAGATCTGGATAAGATAGTTGGATGCCTTCGAATTCTTCCTGTAGGTAGATACGATGAAGTTTCGATTGGAAGAGTAGTTGTTGATGCGGATTATCGCCGCCAAGGTATCGCAAAGCGCATGCTGGAATTATCCATTGAAAAAGCAGTGGCAATCTACGTATGTGATCGCATTGTACTAGGTGCGCAAATTTATGCCAAAAACCTTTATGAATCTGTGGGATTTAAGCCAATTGATAAAGGATATTTGGAAGATGGTATTCCACATGTTCACATGATGTATACAAAGGAGAAAGATTGTGAAAATTGTAACTCTAATTGAAGATCATCCAAGTGGCAATTCACTTATTAAAAATGAGCACGGATTGTCTATTTTTTTTAAAGCTGATGGAATTAACTACTTATTCGATACTGGGTTGACAGGACTATTTCTCCAAAATTTCAGACCGCTGAATGTCGATGAGAAAGAAATAAACAAAATAATTATATCTCACGGTCACGATGACCATGCTGGTGGTTTGATGAAATTGCTGAAATCAATACCTCAAAAACCTGAAATTTTTGTTGGTGAGGGATTCTTCAATCGAAAATACAAACTACTCGAAAACAAAGAGTTAGAAAGCAAGTCTTGTGGCTTTTCACCATCTGATTTAAATGGTTATGTTCTCAAGACGGTAACTCAACCTGTTTTTCAATTGTCAAAGAGCGTTTATTTATTTGCTCATTTTAAAAAAACTAATGATTTTGAAATTATTCCTGCAAAGTATTTAGTGGAAAGAGAAAACAAGCTTCAGTTAGATAGTTTTAGAGAGGAAGTTGCAATTGGCATCAAAACCAAAACTGGCTTAGTTGTCATCGTCGGCTGTTCGCATATCGGGGTTGTAAATATCCTTGAATCTATAAAAAAGAATAGCAATTTTAAAATTCGCGGAGTCATTGGAGGAACTCATTTAATCAACTGTTCCAAAGAGAGATTGAAAAAAACATCAGACTATCTAAAAGGGCTCAATTTGGAATTTTTAGCTGTCAGTCACTGTACCGGAGATGAAAATATCGAATTTCTAAAGAAGGAATTTGGAGATAGATTTATATTAAATAATTCGGGTAATACTATCCTTATTTAATTTTGAGCTTTCTATTCCTTTTTGATTTAAAGAAGAAAAAGGCATAAGAACAAACTCCTATGAGGACAAATGCCCCTAAGGCATAGAAGCTGATTCGGTAATTGAATTGTCCACCAATGGAGCCAACTGCGATGGGAATCAGCATTCCACCGATTCCACTGCTAGCGATATAAAAGCCGGAAACAGTTGCGGATTTTTGTGGAGCAAAGGAAATTCCTATACTTGTAATCAAAGGATAAATTGGCCCACAGAACAATCCAGCCATTCCGACAAATATATAAGTCATGTAGATATTAGGGGATGTTCCAACTAGGAAGATACTTATTGACATTCCAACTAAACAAGTGAAAAGCATCACGTATTTATATTTGTTGAGCGGGACGGATATAATTCGCCCGGTTATTTGCATTCCCCAAAAGAGAGATATGCATCCAGCCGCGAGTAAGCCTTCGTTCAACTCCAAATCCACGAAGGAAGATATGAAGTATGCCAGTCCTGTCTCTGCGCCGACATAGACTAAGAAAAGGACGATAAAGATGGTTATATAAAGCCATGGCAATCTTGCCTTGGCATCTTTTTCACTCGCTTTATTTTCCTGCTTGACACCATCGACAAATACTTTTTCCTGCGGGTGGTTATCCAAGAAATAATAACCGATAAAGCCGATGATACATATGATTCCAATAATCGTAAAAACAAACCTCCAACTCATTCCATTTTTCATTAGAACATCAAAGATTAAAGGCGAAAGTACTGCACCAAGTGAGTAAAAAATTTGGGCGATGGTCATTTTTTTAGAATTTGAAGCGGGGTAAATGTCGATGAGTTGAGCTGAAATCAAAGTTTGTATTATGGCGATACCAGAACCTACTAGAAAAATTCCAATTACAAATACAGCTGTGGAATAAGCAAAAGTGATAACTAAGCATCCCGCGAGAAATATCAAGACAAAGAGGAGAGTAATTTTTTTCTTATCGAACTTGTCTGCTATACTTCCGAAAGCGAGAGGAACGACAAGAATAGCTAAATACTGGACAGCAACGACGATTCCTTTGACCGTTTCAGTTAGCTGAAGATCTGAAGTTATATTTATAAGTGTTATTTGATATCCACCATTTTCCGTTCCGATGAGAAAAAACAAAAAGGCGAAAATAAAAACAGCGTAATTTTTCTTTAAAAATGTTTTCATATCTATTTTCATCTACAATTTTCCTCCAAAAATACCTTGAATACTATATCATTAATATTTAGATGTTAAAACAGTTAAATTGCAAAGATCTTGTATATTCGAGAATGAATTATCTATTTCAAAAAAAGAATATTAAAAAAAAGATAGGCTAAAAGCCTATCAAAATTATCGCGTGTCACGACTGTATAACCAAAAGTGAAAAATCATAATTTAATCTCGCTTGTGGAGTTCTTCATCCAAATATTTGATGACTGCTTTTCGCGTTATAATTCCTATGAAATTTTTTTGGTCGTCTATGACGGGAACAAAGTTCTGTTCAGCTATTAAAAGGACGAGATCTTCCATAGATTTATCGATAGTTATGGTTTTTGTAATGCGCTTGTGCTTAATACCGGTAACTGGAAAATCTTCGCACTTTTCCAAATCTAAATTGTTCTTTTTTAACTCCCATAGTATATCGCTGTCGGAAAGTGTATTTATAAATTTACCATCACGCGAGATAATGGGAATTGTCGAATAGTGATGAAACTGCATCTTTTCAATCGCTTGACGCAATGTAAAATCATCGTAGATATATTCAACTTCCACTTTCGGAATCAGGAAAAACAAAATATTCATATATTCACCTCACTTATATAATATTAAAGCTTAAGGAATATTAATCAACACCGAAAAGTAAAAGTAGGTAAGATAATTTATTCTTCAGGATTGAAACTAGTGTCGATGGCGTCGAGTGGAATCTTATATATCATATCCTTGCGTTCGATGATGATTGTGATCTTTTTGCTCAGCTCTTCCGATTCTTTGATCTTTTCAAGAAGTGACTTTGTCGGATTGATTGCATAGGGATGCCCCACCAAAGAGAGCATCATAAGATCTCCTGTAGTATCTCCGTAAGCGTAGCACTTTGAAAGATCAAGATCGTATTTTTTGACCATTTCAAATATCGCTTTTTTCTTCGATTCAGAATCCCACATCGGGATGTTTTTCCCGGTGTATTTACCGTCAGAATCGGTGATGTATATCGTTCCTCTATAATCGTCAAAATTATATTTTTTTGCCATCTCTTTAACTAACTCTACCGGAGAACCGGAGATAGCTATAACCTTGGTTCCACGCTTTTGGTGTTGCATTATTTGCGAACGGGTAAAGCGATAGACTCTGTCTCCTTTTTGCTCGACTACTTTCTTTGCGATTAAATCGATGTGGTCGTGCTTGAGACCAACCAAACTTTCGTAATATATCTCAATCATTTTATCTAAATAATCGTCATAGTGTCCTTGTCTTTTATTCCATTTTAAAAAAGCAGGTTTTACTCTTTCAATATATTGGGATTCATCAACTAATTCATGCGTTATCAATTTTTTAAAAAGTTCTGTGATCAATCCTTCGCGATAGATAGTTCCATCTATATCAAAAAATGCAGCAGTATTCTTCATGCTCTTTCTCCTTGTTTTCAATGGCAATATTTTACAACATAAATGGAGCAAATAAAAGAGTCAAAAGATTAAAAAGAAATTTGAAAACAAAAGTAGTAAAATATAAATATGAATAAGAAAGAGGAATTGCAAAAACTTTGGCGAATTGTCTCAAAATGCCAAAAGTGCTCACTGGCCAAGACGAGAACAAATGTGGTACTAGGCGATGGGAATATCGATTCGAGCATTCTCCTGGTCGGAGAAGGACCGGGACGACAAGAAGACCTAAGTGGAAAAGCTTTTGTTGGACCAGCGGGACAATTGCTCGATCGAGAATTGGCAGCAATTGAACTAGACCGAAGTAAGGTGTATATCGCCAATATTGTCGAGTGTCGCCCACCGGAGAACAGGAACCCATCTCCAGCGGAAGAAAGTGCCTGTATTGACTACTTGCGAAAGCAATTTTTGATTCAGCGACCAAAATTGATCGTTTTGCTGGGAGCGGTCGCTGGAAAAAAGATTATCGGTCCCGACTATCGAATAACTCGTGAACATGGGAAAATCATTGAGAAAAAGGGTGTAATTTTTGTTGGAACGTTTCATCCAGCAGCACTCCTTCGCGATCCGAGTAAAAAGAAGCTGGCTTGGGAAGATTTGCAAATTATCAGGAAAATAATCGACGAACGAAACCTACTTTCGCCAAAGGATTAATTTGTTTTTCTAATGATTTAGATGCTATTTGCTTTCGACCGTGGTTTTATTTATCTAATCATCTATTTTAACTTATAATCATCAAACATGTGTCATAATTTGATAGGAGGTAATATGGTCGATATCAAACGAGAAGCTAAACGAATTCAAGGAAAGTATTTACCGGCTTTAGCTGAGAAAATTCACCTCTTTGTAAGCGAGGTGGAAAAAAGAAGGGGCAAGCAGGAACTTACTTTTATTTTTGATGAAAAACAAAGTCGGGAATTTGCGGAAAGCATCAGCGAATTGCTGAGGGTTAATTATCATAATATTATTAAATTGATACATGTGCTTGACTTAGGTAAAAGAAACATTAATAACGCAATCTATATCGATTGTATCTTTGACAAAAACAACGTGGAGTACATTGAAAAGTTAGAATCAATATCTTCCTCTCCCTCCGCCGCTCTTATCGGAATTATCTATCCCACGGGTTACGACTTCAATTCTGGTTCCACCATAAAAAAAGAAATTATATTTAATGTTATCTTTACTTTGAGCGCCCCTCTCAGTATCTATCTCAACGACTGTTTAGACTCCTGTCAGCGCATCGAAGAACTTGATCCGCTTATGCCTAAGGAATATCACTTGGTATCAAGCACCGATTTCGAGATATATTTTCGTCCGCGCAAGCGCAATACTCACAAGGGAACATATTTAACCACCTCAATCATCGGCGGATGCAAGGAATACTCCGGAGCACCAGTTCTAGCCTATTCGAGCCTTGCTGCTTTGAAGATGGGCTGTGGCTTTTCATATTTGGTTATTCCGGAAGAATTGCGCGATCTCTATTTATTGCGACAGCCACAGGCTATTGTAAAAAGTCTCCCCTCAAGTGAAGGGAACTTCAAATTCCTTCCCTCTGCCGTCGATGAAATAATGCGAAAATCAGATGTCATCGTCTTTGGAATGGGAGTGGGTGTGCATCGTGACAATTATTTAATTTTAAAGTATTTGTTGGAAAATTTTTCAGGTAGATTAGTTATTGATGCCGACGGTTTGAATTGCTTAGCAAAATTTGGAGTATCGATTTTGAACAATCACATCGGAGAGGTGGTTTTAACTCCTCATCTTAAGGAATTTTCAAGGCTTATCGCCCAACCTCTAGAAAAAGTTGTTGCAAATGGAGTTGAACTATCGAAGCAATTCGCTCGAAAGTACGGATTAGTTGTCTTGTTAAAGAGCGCTTCTTCCATAATTACTGATGGAGAGCGTTTGTCTATCAATATTTCCGGAAATGCGGGACTGGCGAAGGCTGGAAGTGGAGATCTTCTTTCAGGACTGGTCGGAGGACTTTTATCTAACACTGAACTTTCTCCTTTTCTCTCGGCTTCCCTCGGAAGTTTCCTGCTTGGAAAATTGGCGGAAGATGCGAGTGAGAAGATGTATCAAAACAGTTTGACTTACGATGATATCGTCAGTCAAATAGGGAAAACTTTAAAAAAACTAGAGAAAATTACATGTGATTTTTGATTGCTTTCAAAAAATTATCAAGCGCGTTACTTATTTTAAGCAAAAACTAGTAAAAATATGAAAAAGTAATGTAAAAAGCACATTACATTTAAAGGAAAGTATGATACCATAATAGGGTAAAAATTATGCGAAACCACATTTGGAGAGTAGCTTAAATACCTGTTTGCGTCATCACGACTTTCGTCCGCAACGGTATGCAAAAGTAA
>JBAYAI010000069.1:0-6208 GCA_041669865.1 Bacilli bacterium
CTGTATATAGAAAGCAATATTTGACAATGTTAACGCAAAGAAAAGACTAAAGAATAATAATTCCAATAAGAAAGCATGGCAATTTCAAAATTTCTTTGCGTTTACTATGTCACTTAACAAAAATATCTCCTTTTTTCTCTATCGTGGCTAATAACGTTGTCACTTTATAATGTTACGAGAACAAATTTGTGATTTTAATCATGATTAAAAGAAAATCAAACCACAAAAGTTCATTTCAACAATTCATTTAATAAAATACATTTCGAATCAGATATTTTTTCGAAAAAATCCAGAAGAGAATGCGACTATAAAAGAAAAAAATTTTCATTTCTAATAATGAAAAAATCCGAGTTAAAACTTCAATTAATATAGAATAATACACGCTATTTTATCCATTGCCTTTTTGAAAAAATATACACATATTTTATGAAAACCCCCTCCATTTTTTCAAAATTTGCAAAAAAAACGCTCAAAAGGAAAAAATAGATGTATACTTTATTTGTAATTATTTAAATCAAATAATTATTATGTTTTCTTTATTTTTACTTTTTTTTACATGGAGGATTATTATGAAAAAAAGAAATTTGCTTCTTGTGGCGCTAATTTGTCCTATGTTCCTATTTTCCAGTTGTGATGATACAATTGCAAGCGGAGACTCAACCAGTGGAGATGTCGCCGAAGTCACTGTTAGTGATGAAGACACTTCAGAGATTTCAACAATCGATTCACACGCCGAAATGGAGGAAAAGCTTAATCTTCATTACGAAATTAACGCTTCAAAAGTTTCAATTACGGGTCTTGTGGATACAACTGTAACATCAGTAACTATTCCTACTATGATTGAGGGATGCCCCGTGACAGAGATTGATACAAAAGCTTTTTGTGATTGCTCAAATTTAACCTCAATAACTATTCCAGAGGGAGTAACAAAGTTAGGATACGAAGCTTTTGAAAAATGTTCCAGTCTCGTTTCTATTAATTTGCCTAGTACACTAACCAGTATTGGAAAATATTGTTTTTACAAATGTTCCAAACTAGAGAGTATCACTATTCCCGAGAAGATAACTGTTATCAACGAGTACACCTTTCAAGGATGCTCTAGTTTAGCTTCAGTTACTTTACCTGATGGATTAATTACAATCGATGATGATTCATTTAACAAATGCACTTCCTTGACTGAAGTAACTATTCCGGCAAATGTCGAAACTATCGGAGGTTTCGCGTTTAATGGATGTACTAATTTATCAAAAATAACTTTACCTGAAGGACTGAAGAGTCTTGAAAAAATGGCCCTATCAGGCTGTTCTTCACTAGAAACAATCGTACTACCTGAAAGTGTTTCAAGTTTTGGAAATGGTCTTTTCCAAAGTTGCACCGCATTGAAAGAGATTTCTTTGCCAGCAGCCGCAACGGAAATAAGTGGTCAGATGTTTAACGGCTGCACCGCTCTTACTACTGTAACTATTCCCAATACAGTGACAGTAATTGAAACAGAAGCATTCTCAATGTGCTCAAGTCTTGCAAGTATCTTTATTCCTAACAGTGTCGCTTTTATAGGAAGCGATGCCTTCGCTGGTTGCCAAACTGATATTTTCTACGATGGGAGCGCATTATCTTGGGCTACGGTCAGTGCCTATGCTGCTATGGAAGATGCTCCAAACGTAACAGCTTACACTTTTTCAGAGGAAGAACCCACTGAAGAAGGAAACTACTGGCACTATGTCGATGATGTTCCTACTCCATGGTAGCTTTATATTAAGAATATAAATTATACATTTTATAGTCGGGAAAGATATTTATCTTTTCCGGCTTTTTTTCGTTTCATAATTTTTCTTTTTTCTATCAAAAATTCAAATATAAATAGGGATTTATATTGTCTTTTCAAATTATTCTATACTTATCATTTTCAATGAAATTATAATAATGTTAGGATATATAAAAGAAGGAAAAAATCATGAAAAAAATACTTATCGATATCAATCACAATCAAGTAGATGTTAACAACGTGATCCAAGGAATCAAATTATTCCAACACGGAGAAAAGACATATAGAGTTGTCGCCGTTGGTCGTCAAGAAGATATGCTAACTATTAAAGACCTTGATGACATAGATGTCATATACACCGAGGAAATTTATTCCAAACCGGATGATTTAGACAACGATGAAGTGTCGCTTACTAAGTGCTTTAAATTACTGCAGGATAAATCCAACAACTTTGAAGCATTCGTGAGCTCAGCTCCCTTTGATGTACTAAAGTTATATGCGGAAAAATATTTGACAAAGATATCGGAATTTCCTACTTTTATAACTGAATTCCCCAATGCTTTCACAGGAAGAAAAAGTGCACTACTTGACCTGGGATATATTCTCAATCCCACTGCTGAAGAATTGATTGGAATGCAAAAGTTGGGAGAAATATATACCAAGAAAGCCCTCTACTCTAAAAATTTTTCCTTCAAATTGCTGACAAATGTAGATAGGCCCGAACTAGATAAGAGCACAAATATACTGGCTGACCAATATTTCCAAAATTTAGAAGGATATAAGGGATTTTTGCCCGTGTACGATATCTTTTCCCCGGACTGTAAATTAATCGTTGGAGACGCCTCCACTGTCAACACCATGGTAAAATCAACACACACCATGTTTGATCTGTATGAGAATTATATCAATCAAGCCGTGGCATCCGACTTCAAGACCAAGATTGGAGCAAAGATGATGGCATCGACATTTAAAGAGATTAATAGTTCAATCGACAAGAAGTTCACAAGCGGGGGCACAGTTCTTCTTGGATATGATACAAATATAGTTGTTGCAAACCCGACGACGACCAGCCTCGGATTTAAATCGAGCATCATTCTCGCTAAAACGCTGGTGAGATGCAAGATAATTCAAGAATTAACAAAATAGAAATAACCTGAGAAAGTGAGAACATCGTTCTCACTTTTTTCATTCAAATCAAAGAGAAAAGAGCTTGAACAATCAAGCTCTTTTCCAAAACTATAATGAAAGGAAAACAATGAATAAAGTTTAGTTCTTCTTTAAATACTTCAATGAATCTAAGCAGACAGCTGCCATAATGATAATTCCTTTGAAGATAAACTGAATATTGACATCATATCCTAAATTAGTTAAGCAATAAGTCATACCTGTAAAGATTAGCGTACCAGCAACAGCACCGCGAATTTTACCGATACCTCCGTTGAAGGAAATACCTCCAACAACACATGCAGCAATAGCATCCAATTCAGTACCGAAACCAGCGTTAGGGTTAGCAGAACCAACACGTACACCTTCGAAGAAACCTCCGAATCCATATAAGACACCAGCCATAATGAAGATTCCCATTGTAACCCAGAAAACAGAAATTCCAGAAACCGACGCAGCTTCGGCGTTTCCACCAACCGCATACATGTTCTTACCAAATTTGGTTTTATTCCATATAAACCATACGACAGCCGTCGCTATAACTGCAGCAATAATTAAATTGATGTTACTCGATCCTGCAATAGTTCTCTTATAAGTAAGATCCATTGTGAAAGAAGAAGTCTCAGAATAGAAAACCATTCCAATACCGTAAATCAATAATTGAGTAGCTAATGTTGTAATAAAAGGATGCATCTTGAATTTCGCAGAGAAAAATCCTGCGATAACTGAGAAGAATACACAGAGCAATATTGAGAACAACAATGCTAATACAACCTTTGTAGCTAGCGATTGACCAGTAACATCGATTGCGAATCCAAAGTTAGATGTATAAACGTAAGATGATAAGAATAAACACGTTGTCGATGCTCCCATACCAGTCATACGCCCGATGGATAAGTCAGTACCCGTGATTAAAATTAATCCCGCAACACCTAAGGAAAAGAACAACTTAACCGATGATTGCGATAAGATTCCTAAGATATTTGCTTGCGATAGCAAATTACCTTGGGAAAGAACGATACACGCTATAAAGAATACAACAATAATATAGTAAAGGGCATTCCTCAAGAAGTAATCCTTGGCTACAAACGAATACTTGTAGTGCCTCCAGTTATATTCAAGAGTTTCTCCGATTGAATGCTTCCCATTCCTCACCTTTTGAATGTAATTATATCTGGATAAATAAGCTTGATATTTATTGTCTTTTGCCGCTTCTTGAACCTGAACTAATTCACTTTTTACTTCAGATAATCTACTTTTATATAGTAAATTTTCAGCTTTAACTTTAGCTTTTTGTTCAATAATATCATCCTTAGTAAGCTCTTTGCGATCGCCAGAAATAGTGCCTAAGTCCGCCATTCTCGCTTCGTGATCTTCCTTCTCTTTAGTCTCTGCCTCTTGTAATGCGGCTTTAGCTTTTTCAACTTGTTCATCTTCATATAGACAAACTTTTCGATAGTAAGATTTTCCAACATCATTAGCATATGCAATAGCTTCTTCAACAATCGCTTTGACGGCATCAGCTTTTGACTCCATCACTTTCTTAGCTACTTCTTTTTGCTTTTTGCTATCCTCTATGATGCTTTGCTTTGTTTCTTTGTCTACTTGTTTGTTTAATTTCAAATCTCTTATTTCGTTATTTAATGCGATAATCTTGCTTTCTCCATCAGCGCGAAGCTCTTTTAGCTTTTCGAGATATTCAGCTAAATTTGCATCTTTCTCAAATGGATTCTCAATAACAAAATCAGATACGGTTCCACTTTTTTCCATTTTTACTGTTACTCCTTATAAGTTTTTAGCGCAGAGTTTTAACAACTCTTCTTGATTTGTCTTCTTAGTTTCAACGATTCCAGCAACTTGATAGTTAGACATAACGACTATTCGGTTAGTAACACCTAAAATTTCAGGCATTTCACTCGAAACCATGATGATACTTTTACCTTTGTTGGCAAGTTCGATCATCAATTCGTATATTTGATATTTCGCCATAATATCAATACCTCTTGTCGGTTCATCCATCAAGAATAAATCCGGAGATCTTTCAAGCCATTTACCAACGATGACCTTTTGTTGGTTTCCACCTGATAATGAGGTAATCGGATCAGTAATATCGCTGAATTTTGTACGCATTCTTGCGGTTTCAATCTCCGTTGCTTTTTTCATCAAACCTTCATTGAGCATTTTGTACTTTTTATACTTATCGAGATTCGTAATACAGGTATTGAATTTAATATCCGCAACCGGGTACATACCGTTTACTTTTCTCTCTTCAGTAATAAAAGCAAGATTGGCATTCATTGCTTCCTTGGGGTTTTTGAATAAAACCCTTCGGTTGTTATAGATAATTTCACCTTTTGAAATTGTTCTTACGCCAAACAGCGATTCCAACAACTCGCTTCGTCCAGCGCCAACTAGACCATAGATTCCAAGAATTTCACCTTTTTTTACGCTAAAGGAAATATTTTTCAATTTCGGAGCATATTTCGTAGAGAGATTACTTACTCTCAAAATTTCTCCACTCGGTTTATTGGTCAAAGGCGGGAATCGCTTATCGAGCGATCTACCTACCATAGCTTTTACTAGTTCATCCAAATTGGTATCTTTAACGGGTTTATCAAGAGTTACGGTACCATCTCTAAGAATTACAATATCATCACAAAGTTCGAATATTTCATCCATCTTATGCGATATATAAATGAAACTGATGTGTTTTTCTCTCTTGAGCTTTTTGATAATCCTAAAAAGCTTCGCCACTTCGCGTTCAGAAAGCGAACTTGTTGGTTCATCCAAAACAATTACCTTAGCGTTGTAACTAACCGCTTTCGCAATTTCAACCATTTGTCTCTGTGAGACAGACATGGTTCTCATAATTGTCTTGGGATTGTAATCCATATCCAATTCCGAGAAAATTTGCTTGCATTTGTCAAGCATAACGCGTTCGTTAACCACCCCATACTGGCTAATGTAACGTCCTAAAAACATATTGTCGATAATAGTTCTATCTAGACATTGGTTTAATTCCTGATGAACCATAGCAATTCCATTTTCAAGAGCCTCTTTCGGACTTGTAAACATAATTGCCTTGCCATCGAGAATAATAGTTCCACTATCTCTAGTGTATATACCAAATAAACATTTCATCATCGTGGATTTTCCGGCACCATTTTCTCCCATCAACCCACAAATCGTACCCTCTTTTACGTTTAAAGAAATACTTTTTAAAACTTTATTTTTACCAAAAGATTTAGATAAACCATCGATTGTGAGAATGTATTTATC
>JBAYAI010000070.1:0-6104 GCA_041669865.1 Bacilli bacterium
AAGGATGGGACTTGTTAAAAGAATACAAAAACAAATTACCAAATTTGAAATACAACCCGAACAACTCAAATTTACAAACATTTGATTATGAATGTTTTAACTTTGACGTTAGTCGGAAGGCAAAGAAACGAACTGCACAGAAATAAATTGATTGATAATTTGAAAAAACGGATAGAAAATATTGGCTCATTGATTGAAAGTTGGTGCAAGAAAAAAATAGTTTTTGCCAACGCGCTTCTGCCCTTCGGGACAGTTAGGGTAGCCACCGCACATTGCACACATTTGCAAATCGCACAAGCTGACCTACAAACCAAAATTTGCAAAAGAGTGCAATTTTTGCCAACCCTCAAAGGAAGACAGACTTTATGAAGGAACAATTTCAAGCTGGATACATATTAGAAGGCACTAAAAACGATTTAACTAAATTCCCAAAGGATAAAGTAGATGGTTTATTAAAAAGTTTATCTGCTTTTGACATCGAAACCAATTTATCTTTCCAACATAAGGATTCTATCTTAAATCCTTATTTCTCTGTTTTAAATAATATTTTCACGAGAGGAATACCAACAAAGCCTAGTACTTTTATTGAGGATTTCTTTACTGAAAAATATAATACCCAATCCTTCGACCAAAGTTTGCTTTCAAAGCAACTTGGAAATATTAAATACAAATCTGACCTTTCAAAAAAAGAGAGGAATACTTTATTTGAAGCTCTTCACTTAATTGACCCAAGAATAAGTTTTAATCCGAACAACTACAATACTGAAATCTTAGATAGCAGTTTCGAAAAGGATTTTCTTTTTAAATACATCGACCAAGAAAAAATGGGATTTTTATCTCATTTGCTCCTGCCTCAAAGAAGTATGGATAGTATTGTGCCAGAACATCTAGCTTCTAAATTCCCTAAACAACAGGTTGATTTCTCAATTGAAGTTCCTTATCTGAATAGTTTTAAATACTCAAAGTACGGAAATGAAAAAAAAGGATTTAGAAAAAATATAGGTTCTGTAATTGAAATTGATGGTCACAAATACCATTCTTCTATATCGCAAAAACTACTTGATGATTCTAGGGATGAATCTGTCAATCTTTCAAATTGGGAAACATTACGAATAAAGACACTGGAAGAAAAACAAATCATCAATTGGTTTACCAAAGATAATTCGGAACTTTCAGATTATATCCAAACCATAGGAAACAACTACAAGAAGTCCTTACATGATAAAGTATGGTTGCAATTTCTTGAGGTTTCACTTGCTCCTTTTGCAATTGCTCGCCTACAAAAAGTATTAATTGAATTACTACTCTCTGGAAATCTTGATTTAGAAAAAGAAGAATGGAATATTACTGTATTAGAACGAGATATTCCTTGTGCTAATCTAGCATTTAAAGATTTTCAGAATTGGCTTTCTAAATTATTTAGCTTAAGTAGTAACAAAAACATAAGGAATTTAAAACTCCCTAAATTAAACTTGGCTGTTATTTCGACAGTGGAATTTAAAAACTCAAAACTCCACCAACAGCATGAAAATGTTTATTTTGAAGACTCTTCAGTAATGAGTAATTCTGATTTAATTATTGACATCTCGATTTTAACACGTTCTGTAATTGAAAAATCAAAAGACTATTCACGAGATTTTATTAGAATTAGGTCGTCTCACTACATTGATTCACAACGTTATATTTACACTTCTGACTCGATAAAATATATTCATGCTACTGTTAGAGGAGAGAATGAAGAATATATACCAGTTAAAGATGTACAAGAAAAACTTACTTTTTTTCTGCAAAACATTTTTAGGAAACAAAGTTTTCGAGAAGGTCAATTACCAATTCTCAACAGAGCTATACAAGGTAAAAGTGTGATAGGTTTACTTCCAACTGGTGGAGGTAAGTCTTTAACATATCAATTGGCTTCCATGCTTCAACCAGGAGTTACAATGGTTATCGACCCTATTAAATCCTTAATGCAAGACCAGTTTGATAGTTTGGTAAAAGTTGGAATTGATTGCTGTAATTTCATCAATTCAAAACTGGATAAGTTTGAACGAGAAATTGCCATTGATAAATTAACCAAAAGCAATATCTTGTTTACATTCATTTCTCCCGAAAGATTGCAAATAGATAGTTTTAGAGCAACTCTTCAGGCTATGCATGATAATTCGGTTTATTTTAGTTATTGTGTTATTGATGAAGTTCATTGTGTTTCTGAATGGGGACATGATTTTAGAACTTCATATTTAAGTTTAGGAAGAAATGCATTAGAGCATTGTAAAACCAAAAATTACCCGAATGAACTAATTCCTTTATTTGGCTTAACTGCTACAGCTTCATTTGATGTACTTTCAGATGTAGAAAGAGAATTGTCTGGAGATGGACAAGCTGAATTAGATGCAGAAGCAATTGTTCGATTTGAAAACACCAACAGGAATGAGCTTCAATATCAAGTCATTGAAGTGAAATCTGATTTTGACAAAAAAGAGTCATTTACGAAGAAGCTTCCTGATGGAAATGAATTTGCATTTTCTGTTTCCCCAATTGAGGGAGCTATAAAGAATAAGATAGCGGAAGATAAACAAGATAGAATAGTAAAGCTATTGCCTGAAATACCTAATCAAATTAAGTTCTACAATAATCAAAGTGATGAACTTATTTCTTTAGCTCAAAAAAGAGTTTTTGATAATTCACAATTGAGTGTTGCTGATATTTCAATATCGGATTTTGATGTGAAATCATTTTATAAACCACGTAAAGTTGATGAAATATCTATTTTTGATAATGGAGGTATTGTGTTTACGCCCCATAGGACTTGGTATCAAGGAGTAACCGACCAGTTTAAATTTGACAGATACGACCAAGATGTATATGATGATGAAGGCAATATTATTCATAGGTTTGGAGAATTCATTTTAGATGAGAATGGCAATAAAGTAAGATTACCCTTGTCAAAAAGAAAAGGTATCGCTGATTCTATCAAAAAATCAGACTCAAAGTATCAGGTAGGCATCTTTATGGGTAGTTCCAATGAAGATGATAAAACTGGTAAAGAAATAGAGGCAACATCATTTGCAAATCAATCAAAGTTCATCAATAGTGAGCAAAATATCATGGTTGCTACAAAAGCTTTTGGAATGGGTATTGATAAACCGAATGTTCGGTTTACAATTCATTTTAACTTTCCAAGCTCAATTGAAAGTTTTGTACAAGAAGCTGGTAGAGCGGGTCGTGATAGGAAAATTGCATTAAGCACAATTATTTTCAATCAGCAAATTGTATATTATTTCAATTCTGATTTCTATAAAGCGATTAAGAATTATATAACAGAGGACGATTTAAAAAAATTGTCACTATTCAAGGACACTCGTTTTCTTGAAGATGATTTGCGGACAGTTCTAAATGAGATAGGATTAAATAATTTATTCGATGATGAAGTTTTTCAAGAAAATATTGGAAAAATAAATGTAGACAGAGACAATTTAAAATATTTTCACGACAACTCGTTTAAGGGAGAAGAGAAGGAGAAGGTAATTATTTTTGAACTTCTTAATCGAATAAGTTTTCCAAATTCCAAGCAAATTAGAAGCCTTTCTGAACAACTTGAAGAGATTACTGGACTAGAAGAAGTTTATTTGTCTTTAAATGGCAATTGGTTAAATGTAAATGCTGGATATCAACAGAAAGTAGGAGGAATTAATCTTGATAATTTCCATTATAGCTTTCACTTTTCTGTTTTTAAAAGAAATGTTGCTGAACAAATATTAAATTCTTTAACTGATATAATAAAAGCCTCTTTTGCAAGCTTTGATGATACTACATTGCTAATAAATTGGCTGAACCAAGCAATTGCTATGGAATTCGAGGATGGGATTGAGAAAAAACTAGAAAAGATTGAAATTGGAGAAGAAATAAGTCCTAAAATTGAAATTCATTTTAACAATAAATATGCTGATAAGACAATTTATATTCGTGAATTAACCGCAAAACTTCAATCAACAATAAGCCAAAAGATTAGTCAACAGAATGTTGAAGATTGTTTATGTGCAAATTATATGGATTTTATTGATAACCTTGCTGATAAAAGACCTGATTTGCAAATCAATGAATTGGATGAAGATGTTATTAAAAAGTGTTTGGTTTTATTCTATAGTCCGAGAACAAAAGCAGATACAGACAAAGCATTATTTCGCCTTCTATCAATAGGAGTAATTGACGACTATACGGTCGATTATAATAAGAAAACTTACACACTCAAAGTCGTTAAGAAAAAGGAAGGTGGATATGAAGAACGTCTTTTCAATTATATAAAACGATACTATTCTGAAATACGAGCAAATCAAGAGATAGAGAAAGTTTCAGAATACAAGGGGAATTCTGAAATCCAAAAATGTTTAGGTTTCTTGACAGACTTTATATATAGGGAAATAGAAAGAAAACGCTTGCGGGCAATTGATGATATGATTTTTGCTTGTAGAATAGGTCTACAAAAAGATGGAAATGAAGAACTAAAGGATTTCATTTTTATGTATTTCAATTCCAAGTATGCGAAAAAAGATTATACAATTAAAGACAAAGGATACTCTTTAACGGTTGATACAAACGATGCTAAAGATTTTAGTTTTGATAATGTTTGGAAATACATTGAAGCAATAAAGATTGACGACGGTTCAGAAAAGGATAATGTTAAGCACCTAAGAGGTGCTTGTTTAAGATTATTACGGACGAATCCAGAAAATGGAGCATTATTGGTTTTAAAATCATTTACTCTATTTGTTTTAGGTTTTGGTGACAATGAAGTATTGCTTAATGAAACGAAAGATGGGTTGATTGAAGGGTTTAAGGCTTTCAAAAGACATTTTCCAGAAATGCAGTTCAAAGAATTGATGAGTAATATTCTATTGTTCAAAGAACGAACATTGCAATTTGCGAATAACAAAAACGAAGTATTGTTAGTTATGGATGAATTCATCAATTTATTATACGTTGACTTTCACAAAGAATGGTTGACTAATTTTAATGATAGATATTTAAAAGGTTATGACAGATAAAAATAAAGAACTCCATTCGGCTCTATTTGATTTAGAAAAAGAATTGAATAGCCTTAAATCGGCAAAACAACAAATAGAAGAAGTTATTTCTATTGGTTCAAATGTTGTAAAAAGTTTTGAAGGTATAAATGATAGTTATAGCAAGCATCTATCAGGCTTAAAAGATGATTATCAAACCAAACTGGAATTGCTCAAAAACACTGTCGAAGAAATTAAAGATAAACACTCTTCTTTTTCGGAAGAACTAAAGGATTTATCCTCTGATTTTATTAAAAAGCAATCTGAAACAAATGAGTTGAACCAGAACAACCTTGTATCATCTACAAAATCGTTAATTGATGAATTGATTAACTCTTTAAATAATTCAATAAGCTCAACAACACAGGTATATCAAAACCAAAATCAAAAAATAAATGAGCAATTGGATTTTTATAATTCCTTTGTCGGCAAAGTAGAGCAATTGACAACGATAATTGGGAATGTTGATTTTCCGAACAGGCTTGACAAGCTTGATAATACAGTGAGTGCGATTAATATTGGGATTCAAAACAATCAAGCGAAATTGGATGAGTTAAATAGTTCAGTTAGAAAGGAATTAAGTGAAACTATTTCAATAGTAAATCAAAGATTTGCGAAACTGGAATCTGATTTTAAAACTAAAAATCGGAATACAATAATTGCAGTTGGATTAGGAATTTTGATTAGTCTAGGAATATTGTTAAAACTATTTCTATGATTGCCAACGCGCACAGCCAAGCACATTTGCAATTCACACAAGCCGACCCGCAATTCAAAAATTGCAAAAGAGCTTGTCTGTCTGCCACCGCTTTTTTGCCGACCCTAAAAACTATTTTTTTCGGGAACAGCAGTGCTTCGATTGAGCGGATTTATGATTGTAAAAGATTGATAATTAACTGATAATGAATAAAGCCCAGCATACAAAAACTAAGCGTTCGTGTGGACTGAAAGGCCTAACATGAACGCCGTGTTGACGGAACCGGCATGCAAGATTTTGTTGTTATGGGTAATGATTAGATTTTGGAGAGGGTTATTAAAGAT
>JBAYAI010000071.1:0-6093 GCA_041669865.1 Bacilli bacterium
AAATACTTCCGCGAACCGAATATTCTTCCTATCCAACTTTCTGACAAATTTGTCAAAGACGCGATAGACACGATGGGTAAACTCCCAGAGGAATATCGTAAAGATTTTCTTTCGAAAGGTTTGAACGAGAAAGAAGTTGACGTCTTATTGGGCGATAAGGATTTTACCTTTTACTTTGAAGATGTCGTCAATTTAGGATGCGAAAACGTCAAAACCTTGTGGAATTACCTCATGGGAGATATTTCCGCTTACTTGAACAAGGATATGCTCAAACTATCTGACTTAAAGATGACAAAAGAGCAATTGAGAGATTTTTGCAACATGCTTAATAAGGGCAAAATCAATTCTAAGCAGGCTAAGGAAGTTCTTGGCCTGATGCTAAAGGATGGTGCGGACCCGAAGAAAATTGTCAAAGATCTCGGCCTCGAACAGATTTCTGATGAATCAGCTGTCAAAGAAATTGTCGATAGAATATTGCCTGAAAACGAACAATCAGTTCAGGATTATCTAAGAGGAAAAGATCGAGCCCTTGGATACATTGTCGGACAAGTTATGAAAGCAAGTCGCGGAAAAGCTAACCCCGAGATTGCTAAGCGATTGATCTTAAAAGAGATAGAAAAAAGAAAATAAAAAAATGAGTGGGTGTGAACCCACTCTTTTTTAAAAACTAAAGAGAGAAATTAATTGGTTTTAGATAATGATGTCATTAGTAAGCTAATGTTAATTTTGCTGGTTTTGTTGAGAAAAATAAAAAAACGCATTTTTATCTAAGAAAAATGCGTTCTTTTTAATATTATTCTATCGTGTAAAATCTCGGTGAATTTTTTGATTTAATCGCGATATCTATTTTGATTTCTCTTGCGAATATTTTCTTCTTCTTCCTTGTCCAATCTTTGCTTTTCTTTTCCCGCTTCATAATCGGACATTTTTATAACTTTCAAGTTTGGAACAGTGAATATACGCATTCCTATTAATTCGAAAACGATGATAATCGGAATAGAAATCTTTGCATAAAGAGAAAAATCTTTAAGGCTTGGTGAGAAGATAAATGTAAAGAACAAAGCGACTTCAATCACAAGCAAAACAGCGATTGTCCAATAAAAAACAGTGTTTTTTTGTTTGAGCAATTTTTTGTAATCATAGCCTGTTCGTTCGAGTTTCTCTCGCTCTATTTTTGAGATTTTCTCTTGCTGATTTTGAAGAGCTTTTTTCCTGAGCTGTTCAACTTCGTTCTTTTCTTCCATTTCGTTATTTCTCCTTGTGTCTTAATTTCGCCCACAAATAGGGATAGGGATTTTTATCTTCACCAACTAACACTCCGTGCTTTACGTGTTTAGAGAGATATATAAAGGGTGTGTCCAATAGAGCGACAAAAGCTTTTAATATATATGTTGTAATAAATATACCCCATAAAACAGTGAAAGTATATCCACTTGCACCTGCGAAAGCTACGACGACAAAGATAAGGGTATCAAATATTTGCGAAAGCAGTGTAGCTCCGTTATTTCTCAACCAAAGGTGTTTTGTCTTTGTCGCATTCTTTATTTTCGAGAACACTGTTATATCCATCATTTGTGAAATGAGATATGCCGCTAGAGAACCGGCGACTATGCGAGGAGTTAAACCGAAAAGGATCTCCATTGCCTCCTGTACCTGCGATGCCCAAGTATCGTTTGCGAAGGGACGAAAAGCCAATCCCATTTGCATGGCGATGATGAGAATTAAATCTGTACCAAAACCTAGAATTACCGAACGTCTAGCTTCCTTTTTCCCATAGTGCTCAGTGAGAATATCGGTTGAGAGAAATATTGAACCGTAAAAAACATTTCCCAATGTCGAGTAAAGAGTAAAATACTCGATAACTTTTACCACTAATATATTTGCAATGATGGTTGCAATTGCAATCCACGTGAACATTCCGATCTTTCCAAAAAAGTGGAAGCATGTGATAATCAAGGCAAAGTTGATTGCACAAAAAAGTATCCCCCAAATAACGTTGAACCACGAATCGCTCAAAGCGGGCCAAAAGACATTCGTTAGTTCTGTTAATTCTAAAAACATTTATTCGAATTTCTCCTTCATTTTTACTCACTTATTTTAACTTAGTTTATTAAAATACTCTAGTTAATTTGTTTGAATACTAAAAAGTAATGAGATATATTGTATACTTGTTAGTAGGTTTTAGAAAGGTAGATAAACTATGGCATCAAAAAACATTGAGTTAGAAATACTTCACGTCGACAAAAATTGTGGAGCGAGATACGGGATACTTCACACTCCTCACGGAGATGTAGAATTTCCTATGTTTATGCCTGTTGGGACCCAAGCTACAGTCAAGGGATTGTCTCCGGAGCAAGTAAAGGATTTAGGAGCGGGTATTATTTTAGCAAATACTTACCACCTTGCCCTTAGACCGGGAGCGGATATTGTTGAAAAGGCTGGCGGAGTCCAAAAGTTCATGAACTATAAAGGCCCTATGCTTACAGACTCGGGAGGATTTCAAGTTTTTTCTCTTGCCGAGCTGAGAAAAATTAAAGAAGAAGGTGTGATCTTTAAAAACCCATTGAATGGAGATAAAGAATTTTTCTCGCCAGAAATTGTTATGGACTTGGAAGCAAAAATAGGTGCTGATATCATTATGGCATTTGACGAATGTGTTCACTACCCAGCAACTCGCAAATATATGAAAGATTCGGTCGACCGAACCTTGCGCTGGGCCAAGCGCTGCAAGGATGCGAAAGTTCGAGAAGACCAAGCTCTATTTGGAATAGTTCAAGGTGGAGAATTCCCCGATTTGAGAAAGTACTGCGCTGAAGAACTGATAAAGATGGACTTTGATGGATATGCAATCGGGGGAACATCGATAGGAGAACCGCGAGAAGTTGAGTATAAAATGGTTGAATATACCGCTAAGTATCTTCCGGAAGATAAGCCTCGCTATTTGATGGGCGTTGGTTCGCTCGATATGATTTTTGACGGAATTTCTAAGGGAGTTGATATGTTTGACTGCGTTCTTCCCACGAGAATTGCTAGACACGCGACTCTCATGACTAGCCACGGTAGAATCAACATAAACAACGCCAAGTATAAAGAAGACTTTACTCCTATTGATGAAGAGTGCGATTGTTACACCTGTAAGAATTACACCAGAGCTTACCTACACCACCTTATGAAGTGTAATGAACAATTTGGGAAAACATTATGTTCAATTCACAACTTGCGATTCCTCATTCACACGATGGAGCAAGCGAGAGAAGCTATCAAGAGAGATGAATTTATGGAATTCCAAAAAGAAGTAATGGAAAAGTTTGGAAGCAAAAGAGGATTTTAAAATGTTAAGTGAAGAAGAATTAAAAGTTAAATCGCAAAAAGCAATCGAAAAATTTGGATACGATATTTATGATCTTGAAGAATACGATTATGATCTGCCGGAGGAATTGATTGCTCAAACGCCGGCAGAGAAGAGAGATGAATCGCGCTTGCTAGTCTTGAACAAATCTACTGGTGAGATGACAGACAAACACTTTTTCGACATAGTTGAGTACTTCAGGCCGGGTGATGTCCTTGTTAGAAATAATGCGAAAGTTATTCCTGCAAGACTGTTTGGAACAAAGCAACCAACCGGAGCAAAAGTTCAAGTTCTACTTTTGGAACCGGCAAAGACGGAAAAAGACTGCTGGACCTGTTTGTGCGGAAACGCAAAAGTTATCAAGAAGGGAACAGTGATATCTTTTGGTGACGAAGGCTTAATGAAAGCTACTTGTCTCGAAGTGAAAGATGAAGGCTTAAGAAAGTTTAAATTTGAATATGATGGAATATTCTATCAGGTTCTAGACAAACTTGGAAAGATGCCTCTCCCTCCATATATTCACAACCAGGAAGGAAAAAATGATAGGTATCAAACCGTATATGCCAAAAAGGAAGGGGCTGCTGCTGCTCCGACTGCCGGTTTTCATTTCACCCCTGAACTATTCAAAAAATTGGAAGAAAAGGGAGTGGAAATTTTAGACGTCACTCTTCAGGTGGGCCTTGGAACCTTTAGGCCAGTCAAAGTCAAGAATATCCTCAAGCATAAAATGCACACTGAGTACTATGAAATGGATGAATATACCGCAGAAAGATTGAATCTTGCTAAAAAAGAAGGACGAAGAATAATTGCTGTCGGTACTACTTCTATTAGAACACTCGAATCTGTTATGAAGGAATACGGAGAATTCAGGGCTTGTACTGGTGACACATCGTTATTTATATATCCTGGTTTTAAGTATCAGGCAGTCGACTGTTTGATAACTAATTTCCATCTACCAAAATCCACTTTAATCATGTTGGTAGCCGCTTTCACAAGTAGAAAGATGATACTGGATGCTTACAAACACGCCGTGGATGATCGTTATCGCTTTTTCTCCTTTGGAGATGCAATGTTTATCTATGGAAATGAAAAATAAATAAATATTTAAAATCGATTATTGTTTGATTTTATCGAATACCCACTAAATGTTACTAATTTTTTTATTAGTAACATTTATTTTTTTTTTGATATGTTACTAATATTAAAATTAGTTGCTTTGACAGAATTTTATTAGTATTATCGTTTTGTAAGAGGTTAACATGAATATTGAAGGTTACATTGAGAAAGCAGCCGTGGATTTATTAAAAGAAGAGTCCTTGAAGAGTTTGACAATTGATATGATTGTCGAAAAAGCCGAGGTTTCAAAAACTTCTTTTTATAGACACTACTTGGACAAATATGACTTGATAAATCGAATTTTTGACGGTTTATTTCCAGAAGAGTTTGAGCAAGTGAGTCACAATTTTTCTTTTAAAGAAATTATGTACCTTGTTTTTGATGTTTTAAGTAAAAATAGAAACTTTTTAATTAAAACACTAGAAGTTGATATAAGCGATCCAAATGGTTTGCCACAACATTTTATTAAGACCGCAGAAAAATATATGCTACTAACAATTAAGAATAAAGGTGGAAATACAAATTTGCCAGATGTGCAAATGGCTGTAAAAGAAATATCATATTTTGCATACAATTATATTCACGAATGGTTGATCAAGGGCGGAAATAATACGATAGATAATATTATTGAAATGCTAACTAAAGTATTGCCTTATAATATACATGAGTATTTTAATTGAGAATGGGACAGTTAATATGAAATACAAAGAATTTATTGAAAAAATGACATTGGAAGAAAAAACTTCATTGCTATCAGGTAAAGATAACTGGCAAACAATGAATATTGATAAATACAATATTCCCAGTATGTTTTTGACTGATGGTCCTTCAGGAATTAGAAAACAAACCAAGGACCCTAACAAAGTTGGATTTAATATAGGTTCTCCATCAACCTGCTTTCCTGCTCCTGCTACGATTGCAAACAGCTGGGATGTGAAATTGTGCGAAGAGGTTGGAATGTTAATAGGTGATGAAGCTACTTGTAAAAAAGTTAATGTTGTGTTAGGCCCCGGCGCAAATATCAAGCGTAATCCTCTATGCGGAAGAAACTTCGAATATTTTTCGGAAGATCCCTATCTTACTGGAAAACTAGCAGCGAGTTATGTTAGAGGAATTCAACAAAATGGCGTTGCTGCTTGTGTTAAACATTTTGCGTGCAATAATCAGGAAACTATAAGAGAGTCAATCGATACTATTATCGATGAAAGAACATTTAGAGAAATATATTTGACCGGATTTGAAATTTGCGTAAAAGAGGGAGATGTAAAAGCAATTATGTCTTCTTACAATAAAGTTAATGGCTATTACACTAATGAAAATGTCCATCTCATGTCTGGTATATTGAGAAATGACTGGAATTACAAGGGAACTATAATTTCTGAATGGGGGGGATCCGATTCGAGAATCAGAGGTCTTCTAGCTGGAAACGATTTAGAAATGCCAACAACTTGTGGTGAAACCAACATTGAAATAATGAAAGCAGTAGAGAACGATGTAATTCGAGAATCTCTTGTGGACAACGCTGTTTCGCATCTACTAGACCTGGCTTTTTCAACAGACCAAGCAGTTCAATCTAAGTCAAACGCTTTCAACATTGAAGAACACAATCTATTTGCACAAAAGGCAGC
>JBAYAI010000072.1:0-6052 GCA_041669865.1 Bacilli bacterium
AAGGCCGTTGTCTGCGCCTGTAACGACTTCTTCAGTAACCTCTTTGTTGCTGTATTCAACATTTGAAGTTGTCGCTTCTTTTATTGAATCCAAGTATTCAAGCG
Organism: Bacilli bacterium; assembly: GCA_041669865.1. Classification (GTDB taxonomy): domain Bacteria; phylum Bacillota_I; class Bacilli_A; order RFN20; family CAG-288; genus Scatoplasma. The sequence continues at coordinate 105 of JBAYAI010000072.1, forward strand.
ATGTTTGAGCGATTGGATAAGTCCCATCCCAGTCGCTTCTGGTAAGATAGGTAACTTTATCCTCGTAGTAGTAATTGATATCAGCGCTGTCGAACTGATTTGTAATTTCGTAATCAGTAGTTGCACTCTTGTCGAATAGAATATCGTTAGTGGTAGTAAACGATTCAGCGTTGTTGCCATCACCATTTTCCGTCATAGCGGAATTAGCTTCTGTATACCCCTTTTCAGCTAAGATATTATTCAAAGCATCGTGGGCATCGTCACCTATTGAAAAATAGTGTGTACCTTTTTCAAGGAAGTATGTCTTCTTATTGGTGTAGTCATAAGAAGCCACTTCATCTAGGTCAACTTCAATTTCAACCGATTCTTCCTGATTTGGTTCCAAAATATTTGTCTTAGCAAAACCACAAAGTTGAACGGCAGGTTTTTCGACTTTATTGGCAATGTCGTAATCGGTGTATTCCGATTGGAAATACGCTTGAACAACATCTTTTCCGGCAACATCGCCAGTATTTTTAACCTTAACTTCAAGAGTAGCTTTATTTTCGTTGAGGTCAACATCAACATTGTCTAAGGTTTGTTCGAAATTTGTGTAAGACAAACCATATCCGAACGGATAGGTGACTTCCTCATCGTAATTCCAGTTACCGCTAGAATAGTATGTACCAGCTTCGGAAGCTGCGTTAAATCTATCTAGAACGGTATCTTCATATCTAGTTTCGTAATATCTATATCCGACATAAATTCCTTCTGAATATACTAAGTAATTTGTTCGGCAATCGTATTCTCCATTGAAGGTGGTACCTTCAAAATTCATACTTGAATTGTTCATCATAGCCGGAGATGAATGTGAATCGGCGGCATAAGTGTCGGCTAAGTGACCACTAGGATTGGTGTTCCCAGCGATTATGCTTGCGACTCCCTTAGCGCCAGTTTGCCCGATAGAACCTATCCACAAACATGCATCGACACCAAGTTCAGGGTCATCGACCCAATTCAATTCAAGAGCGTTCGAACTGTTTACAAGAACGATGACTTTATCAAAGTACTTCTTGACATTTTTTATCATTGTTTTTTCATCGTCTTGAAGAGCGAAGTATCCATCGTGTCCATTGTATGTATTGTCGCTTTGAATATCGAAATCACCTTGAGGTAAATCGTATCCTTCCCCACCAGTTCTCGAAAGAACAATAATAGCAGCATCGTTGTATTCTTTAAATGATCTAATAATTGAACCGGAATTGAAAATTCCATCATTGTTTTCAGCGATGCTAACTTTAGTTAAATCAGCGCTGTCGATAGGAAAAGTTGGCCTTTCTGTATTCATGTCACTGTATTTATCCCAAAGGTCTTTATTAACTCTGATGTTATTTAATTCAAGCGCATCTCGTAAATTTACAGCAGTAGTGTTTGAAACTGAACCACTTCCCGTTCCCCCGTAAACCAAGTCGGTGCTGGATCTCGAGAATAAGCTTACCATTGAACTTTTTGCCAAGGGCAATACATCGTTATCATTTTTCAACAACGTTGCGCCTTCTCCTTCAATTTCAGCGCAAAGTTCCTTTTCGTGTTCCAATAGTTCATCTGAAGAATCATAATCACTAGTGAAGTAATTACCGTCGTTATTCGTTTGTGAACTAGTTTCGCTAATATCAAGATAGGTATTGACCATTCTTTGATATTTCCAAGCGTATGTTGTGCCTATGACTAATCCCACAAATGTGGCAACAAAAGCAGTACTAAGGACACCCCATAGTATTTTGTTTCCAATAATCTTTTTTTTCATTTTTTCCCTCTATCTAAATAAAAGAGAGCAGCTTTCTACTCTTAGGAAGATACTCTCTTTTTATGTGAATATTTATTATTTTTCAGCAATTGTGAAGTGGACTGTATCCAATACTTCATATCCATCATCAGCTAAGTAGTGAACCTGATATTTTCCAGGCAACAACTTAATATCTTCCAAACGTTCTGAGTGAGGATTCATGGTGGTAATATCACAAGGACTTGTCACATCATTTGCATAGAAGTAGAAGAGTGAACCGCCGCCGTGGTTGGAAGCAGTTATATCGTCTTCTTCCTTCATTAGAGCAACCCAATCCTTAGGATGATCGGTTCTAGGTGTGACTGAAACCATGATTGATCTTGTTTCATCATCGCTGTAGGAATAAATTGACTTATCTAAAGCAATGTAAGGATGTTCAACTTCTTCCGCGGATTCAATCGTAATTTCTTTTTGTAAGAGAACATCGTATCCATTATTTTCCAAGAGGTAAATAATGTAGTCCCCGGCTCGCAAATCGGCTTCAGCACGTTCCTGATTCATTATGGTAGTTGTGATATCAACTGCAGTTCCGTTTCCCTTAGCCATGGGGTAGTAGTAATACAATGAACCACCGCAAGAACTTAAGTCTTCATCGTCCGCTTTGTAGATAGCAACCCAGTCGGTTTCATTTTCAACAGTAGCTGTAACCATTATTGATTCGCCCTGAACATAGGTATCTTTATCTGTTGTTAGAGAAATTTCATCAGAAATTTCGCTTGATTTGGTGATAGTGATATCGATAGACATCAACTGATTTTCAAGAAGAACACCATCATCTCCTAATAGATATATAGTGTAATCGCCTTCTGCTAATGGACGTTCATCCTCTCTTCCTTCAGTAGCAAAGTTCAACAGGTTGACCTCATCGGTTCCTTCAATTGCCGGATAGTATTTATACAAAGGAGTCATTCCTTCCGCATCGATTAAATCTTCGGATTTGTAGAGAGCGACGCAATCGGTTTCATGTTCATCGCGATTCTTTGCTGAAACCATGATATCCTCGCCCTGTTCAAATTCTACTTTTGAAACGTTTAGATCAAATGCCAATTCAGGCTCTGCTGCCGGTTCGGCATCAAAGTAAGTTAATTCAACTGGCGAAGAAATAACGAGAGTATCGATATTTCCAGTTGATCCGTAATCGTTATTGCGAGCGGTCTTTTTTAAAGTAATAACATTGTCCCCTTCAATCAAAGGTAGTTCGATATCGATATCTACCCAATAGTAGTAGTCGTATAGATGTTCGCTTGGATCCTCGTCAAATTCGTAATATCCATCGACTTCGACTTCTTCACCATTGACGATTAAGCTGTAGATATCATCTAATCTAAAGCTCACTGGTGCAAAAGTTGTCGATGACCATTTCAATGGGTGGCTAACAACTAACGATCCAGTGTAATCGCCAGCTTGTGTTGTATTAATTCCCCAAGTTACCGAGTCGTTTTTTTGAACCCAGCCAACAGCTTTACCACCACTTGCTCCTTCGGCTTGGTCGTCAACATGAATGAGTTCAATCCCAGTTGCCTCAGAATCAGATGGAGTTAAAGTTGCGTTTTCAGCTTCGAAATTATAATCTGTTAAATCATCGATCTCTTCTGTGCTTGAATTCTCAGTTTCAGAAATCGACGTAGAAACCTGCGCACTGTCATCATCGCAAGATGCCAATGTTAAAGTTCCGAGTGTTACTGTTGATAGAACTAGTAATGCACTCAACATTTTCATAGCTTTTTTCACATTTATATCCTCCTATGTGTAATTTAACTATACGAAAGCGCTTACTTGCGGACAATATTAGTTTCGTAATCAGCAAATTTTTTTTCGTATTTGGTAATCTTATAATTTTAAAAATAATATATCCACCTCATGAGCCTTTACATTTTCTTCGTTGCAAAAGGAAAAATAATATCAGTTGAAAAAAGATTGTTTTTACTGCTGAAATAAACATGTCCGCCGTAAGACTCAGTAATCATCTTTATGCTCAAAAGACCATAGCCGTGAAAGCGATCATCCTTCTTGGTTGTCTTTGGCAAACCATTTTCCAAATTAATATCGCCTTTAAAATAATTTTCAATGTGAACGAGAATCATTCTTTTTTCTTCTTTGACAATAAGTTTGACAAATCTCTTGTCCTTTCCAATTTTCTTTAAATATTCAATCGAGTTATCCAGCGCATTTCCAAATAGTGAATAAATGTCAGATGGGGACATAAACTTCAATTTTTCACCATCGATCATGTAGGTGAGAGAGATGTTGCTTTTCGAACAATACAAACTTTTCTCGGTGAGTAAAACATCGAGGGAATCACAACCAGTCTTGACTATGGAATCATAGATCATAATCGACTTTTCAATGTTCTCTAAATTTTTGAAGTCCGATGGTCCGCCCATTCTAATTGCCCGGATTTGATGTTTCAAATCGTGGCACTTAATATTGATTAAATTTATGTTTTCTTTTGCTAACTCGTAGTGTTCTTTGTCCTCTTTCCACAGGTGCTGCACAATTTCCAATTCAGCTTCAACCTTCTTAGCTTCCTTCAGTTTGAATTGGAACATCAAGGCAATTGTACAACTGAGAATGCTGTAGGCAAATGATACGATCAATTCTGTTCTCATATCAATGTAGTCGAGAGAATACACGGTTATTGAATTTAAAACAATCGCACCAACAACCACGATAAAAAGAACCAACAATAGCGATTTGCTGGTGATGTAAAAGTCAATTTGATTTTTGATCTTCGCTCCGAGAGAAAAATAGGAGATAAGGTAAACTAAAACATATGAATCAATATATATAGCAAAAGCAAAAATGTTGAAATTCCATATTTGACTGCTTCCATACCCGGCGAGAGAATTAACCCCATCTATCATGGTGGATATCATAATCATTTGATAGACGGAATATGCTATGTGCTGAACAGTGTATCCTGCAATCAAGCAAAATATAATGTTGATAAAAGGTTGATCAAAACAAAAACAAGCTCCAGCAACAGTGAATAAAAACATTGCAAAAAACATTACAGATATATATATTGCATCGTAAGAGACAATCGGAATGCAAAAACTCATCACCAAACAAAAAAGCAAAGAAAGAATCACTCGAAGTAAAAAGTGATCTTTTCGCTTTAAATGAATTAAAAAAAGGCTCTCCGCTGTCAAAAGTTCAAGAATAAATTGAAATTTATAAAAAAAGAGATTGGAAAATTCGTACATTAGTTATTTTCTCCAAATGTAAACTGAGCAAAACACTTGTAAAAATCCTTCTTCAAACCTCTAGACAAATAGACAATTGCTCCATTGTCTAATTTCACCTCCGAGCCTTTCAACTCCTGAACTCGCCTCAAATTGACGAGACAACTGCTATTCGCTTTAGCAAATCCGTTATTCAGAAAGCTATCTTCAATATTTTTTAAACTACCCCAGCATTCGTATTTCCCGCTGTCCGCATTGTAAGTCAGTCGATGATTAGATACTTCTATATAGATTATTTCTAACAAATCTAACTTAATTATTTTTCTCGTTGTATTGATAGTTATTTCTGTCTTTTTTTCATAGTTGCATTTGACAATCGCTCTATTCAACATTGTTTCAAAGTTATAGTAAGACACTGGTTTAGCAATAAAGTCAAACGCGTTCACCGAATATCCCTTTATAGCATATTGAGCTAAATTTGTAATAAAGATTAAAACTACTTTTTTATCGATCTCTCTCAGTTTCCTCGCCGCCTCTAAACCATCCATATGCGGCATATCTATGTCCATAAAAACTATATCGTATTCACTTTTGTAATCTTTTAAAAAAAGAAGAGCATTAACAAAAAGTGAATATTCAAATTTCTGATTATATTTCTTACTGTAAGCTTCCAAATTTTTCTTTAACTCTAAGGAGTCATTTGTCGAATTCTCGACGATTGCAATTTTTATCATTTCTTTATAAATTCCAAAACCAATATACAATAACATATTATTTTTATAAAGTGTTTTGGAAAAAATATATTTCAAAAATATAAACGTTAAGTGACATAGTAAACGCAAAAATTTCTTTTTCGTATCTTTTCATCCTTGTGATATCATAATTCTATCTTTGTTCCCGCCAGAAAGGAGTTCTTTATGGGAACTAAAATTAACAAA
>JBAYAI010000073.1:0-5930 GCA_041669865.1 Bacilli bacterium
ATAACTAAAACGATGGGGATGATTCCCATGAGTATCAAAGTCAAATATAGATTCAACGTTCCTAGATAAACTAAGGTAATTATCAGCATAAAACCCGAAATAAAAATATTCTCTGGCCCGTGGTGAGCGAGTTCACTCACTTGGAACAAATCGTTAGTCATTCTGGACATGATCTTTCCTGTCTCGTGATTATCGTAGTAGGAGTAAGGCAACTTTTGAAGATGTTTAAACATATCTAGCCTCATAGCCCCCTGCATCTTAACTCCCATAACATGTCCGTAGTACTGAACGAAATATCTAAATCCCATTCGCATTAAGTATAGGCCCAAGAGCGAGACTCCACATATCCAAATCATTTTAAAATTCTGATCTGGTATGTAAGTATTCAACAACTTCCTGGTGACAATCGGATAAATAAGGGCGATGGCCGAAATAAAAAATGACGATACCATATCCCAAATAAAAACCACTTTGTGAGGGTGGTAATAATTCACAAACCTTTTAATCAAACTTAATCTTTTAATGTCTTTTACTGTTTCTTTTTCTTCCATATTAATTTTCCTTGTTACTATATAGTACATATCTTAGTAAAAAAGCGACGACAAATAAATAAAAATACAAAAAAAGTCACATTTTCACCAAATGTGACTAAATAGTTACTATTTTCCAGTAAACTTCTTTCTAAATCTCTCAAATATTTTTTTGTTCTTTGGCTTATTTTCTTCGATTTCCTTGATCTTTCTCAACATTGCTTTCTCTTCAGCAGTTAAGCTTTCTGGGACTTTGACATCCAAGTGAATGTACTGATCCCCGTTAGAATCGTAGGATCTCAAAGGTGGAACACCTTCACCTCTCAACCGAATTATACTGTCGGTTTTGGTTCCAGGTTTAATAACCACATCTTTCTCGCCATTGACCGTTGGTACACTCAAAGTCGTACCGAGAATGAGATCTATGACAGAGATCGGAACAGTGACGTGAATATCTTTATTTTTTCGCGTGAACAATTTATCTTCAGCGACATTGACAACGATGTATAGGTCGCCGCTGGGTCCACCGTTTAATCCGTGCAAACCCTTGCCTTTAACTCTAATTTGCTGACCGGATGCGATACCAGCTGGAATGTGTACCTGTATCTTTGAAGTAACGTGCTTGTATCCTTTTCCATCGCAATCTGGACATTTTTCCTTAACTATCTTTCCCGATCCACCGCAGTGTTGACAAGTGGATTGATGCTGAATTACGCCGAAAGGTGTCCGCGATTGTGAAGTAACAACTCCTGTTCCATGGCAGTAAGGACATGTTTCAAAGGCGGTTCCATGCTTAGCGCCTGTTCCGTGGCAAGAGTCACACCTTTCATCGTAAGAAACATTGAGTTCGATATCAGTTCCCTTGATAGCATCCATGAAACTGATGCGTATTCTCATTACTTGGTCGTCACCCTTCATCGGGCCACTTGGCTGTCGATGTGAACTTCTCGCCCCTCCACCAAAGAAGGAAGAGAAAATATCGTTCATGTCGAATCCGTCAAATCCAAATCCGCTTCCGGCATTAAATCCACCTTGTGCCTGAGGATCAACACCAGCGTAACCAAACTGATCGTAGGCCGCTTTTTTCTTCTCATCCGAAAGGATATCGTAAGCTTCTTGAACTTCCTTGAATTTCTCGGGAGCGTCGGGAGACTTATTCAAATCAGGATGATATTTTTTTGCAAGTTTCTTATATGCGGTTTTTATCGTCTGAGCATCGGCGTTTCTATCAACACCGAGTACTTCGTATGCGTCTCGTTTTTGTGATGCCATTTTCTATGCCTCCTTTGACCCACAATAAGCCCGGGGTTTTCGCCCTGGGCTTAAAGTTGAATCAAATTTCCTATTTCTTTTCAGTGAAATCAGCATCAACTACATTATCGTCCTGCTTCTTTTCTTCTTTTGTTTCGGCTGTTGAAGTTGCAGATGCATCAGGTTGAGGTTGAGCTTGAGATTGAGCAGCTTGCTGTGCATATGCGGCTTGTTTTTCAAGTTCATCCAATTTGGACTTCAAGAATTCGATGTCGTTCTTTTCAAGTGCGGACTTCATCTCATCTCTGAGTTTTGTAGCATCCTCTTTGACTTTTGAATCCATCTTATCTCCACCAGTCTTGATCGATTCATCGATGGAAGAAATATACTGTTCAGCTTTATTTCTGACTTCAACTTCTTCTTTTCTCTTTTCATCAGCTTCTTTATTTGCTTCAGCTTCCTTGACCATGCGATCGATTTCATCTTTCGACAATCCATTGGAGCCAGTAATTGTAATTTGTTGTTCTTTTTGAGTATCGAGATCCTTAGCCTTAACATTTACGATACCATTAACATCGATGTTAAATGTAACTTCGATTCGAGGTTGACCTCTTCTTGCAGGTCTAATACCATCGAGTTTGAAGTGACCGAGCATCTTGTTGTCGTGAGCCATCGGACGTTCACCTTGGTAAACGACGACGTCAACAGCGGGTTGATTGTCCTCAGCAGTTGAGAAGATTTGAGATTTGGTTGTAGGAATAGTGGTATTACGAGGAATGAGAGGAGTCATAACGCCACCCATTGTTTCGATACCTAATGTCAAAGGTGTGACATCGAGAAGAACGATATCTTTCAAGTCACCGCGAATGACACCACCTTGAATTGAAGCACCGATTGAAACAGCTTCATCAGGGTTGACTGACATGTTAGGTTTCTTTCCTAATACTCTCTCAACCAAGGACACGACAGCAGGCATACGTGTTGAACCACCAATTAACAAAACGGTGTTTAGATCGTTGGCAGTGAGCTTTGCATCGCTTAAAGCCTTGGAGATAGGAGTTTCACATCTATGTAACAAATCTTTAGTAAGTTCTTCAAATTTTGCGCGAGTGAGTCTCGTTTCAAAGTTGACAGGACCGTTTGCATTAACTGCTATATAAGGCAAAATAATGACCGCTTCCAAAGATGAAGATAAGGTAATTTTAGCCTTTTCAGCTTCATCCTTCAATCTTTGTTCTGCCATCTTATTTCCTGTTAAATCAACGCCAGATTCCTTTTTGATTTGTTCTGACAAATATTTGACGATTGCATTGTCCCAGTCGTCTCCACCTAAGTTGGTATCACCAGAAGTTGATACAACTTCATAAACGCCATCAGCTATATCGAGAACAGAGACATCTAACGTACCTCCACCTAAGTCAAATACTAAGATGTTTTGAGGTTTATCTGTTTTAATTCCATATGCTAGAGCCGCAGCTGTAGGTTCAGAGATAACTCTGACAACATCCAAGCCGGCGATTGTACCAGCATCCTTTGTCGCTTGTCTTTCTGCATCGTTGAAGTAAGCAGGGCAAGTAATGACAGCCTTCTTTACTTCGTGTCCGATATTGTCCTCAGCATATTTCTTTAAGTAAGCTAAGACTTTAGCGGATATTTCTTGAGGAGTGAAATCCTTATTGATGCATCCGATGTGAGCTTTGTAGTTTGTACCCATCTTTCTCTTGATGGATGCGACAGTATCGGGATTGGTGATCAACTGTCTCTTTGCTGCATCACCGACAATCTCTTCGCCGCCCGCTTTGAAGGATACGACTGAAGGAGTGGTGTTGTGTCCCTCAGGATTGGGAATAACTTTGACATTCCCATCTTCTTGCATGTACGAAACGACTGAATTAGTCGTACCTAAATCGATTCCTAAAATAATTTCTTTTGCCATAATTTTTACCTCCTAATTATTCACTTTCTTTTGAATCACTATTTTCGTCTACAGGTTTTTCTTCCTGCTTTTCTTCTTTTTCATCCTCTTGCTTAACTTGAGGCTTTTTTGTAACGATAACCATCGCTGGTCTAATCAATCTATCTTTTAGTTTGTAACCGCGGACATATACATTCGCAATCTTGTTGTCTTCTTCACCTTCAACGGTTTGGATTGCGTGCATATATGTCGAATCGAAATCGTCGCCGACTTTAGGATTGATGAATGATATTTGCTCATCTTTCATCGCCTGTTCAAATTGGGAATAAATCATCTTGAATCCCTGAACGTAATTTCTAACATTTTCTTCCTTCGGCTCAACAGCAAAGGCCATTTGGAAACTGTCGAAGGCGGGAAGCAATTTCTCTACGAAACCTTGAGCGCGATATTTAACCATAGTTTCGTGATCTTTTTGCAAATTCTTTCTCGTGTTATCGAGGTCGGCATAAGCTTGGTAGAATTTGTTTTTCCACATTTTTACTTCGCTTGTTTTCTTTTCAATTTCTGCTTCTAACAAACTGATTTGCTGTTTGTATTTCTTTTCGCGACGTGATAATTTTTTGTTTTCCTTGCTGTCGCTTTCTTCATTCACTTCCTTTTCTTTCTCTCCATCTTCGTTTTGTCTTGCTTCTTTTTGTTCAAGATCTTCTTGTTTTACTTCATCAATCATCATCTTCCTCCTCTGATTCATCGTTATCTACGTCGTAATATTTCGCCAATTCCTTAGCGACATATTCCAATGCGCCAATAATTGTTTTGTAATCCATTCGCTGCGGACCAACAATTGCAATCTTACCACCGGATAGTCCATTGATTTTCATATCGTGGGATAAAATAGCAACATCTTCTTCCTCGTTTTGAGAAAAGCCTTCAATTTCTCCGGATTTAATTGTCTCTTTTAACTTTTCGGGAGATTGAATTAAATCAAGTGCAGCTTGAAGTCTCTCCTTATTTTTATACTCGGGATTGTTCAGCAGTTTAACTGCTCCGTGAGACATCATTCGATCGTGAGCAAACTTGACACAAGCTTCGATGAAGGAGTCCATAACAATATTTGATGAATTTCCCAAGACATCGCTCAAGATTGGCTTTAGAGCCTCCAATTTTTCAACAAGCTGAGAAACCTTTGTTCCGGTCAATCTCTTATTTAAGAAATCAACACAGTCCTTAACTTTCTTCAGTTGACTCTCCGTCTTCACGACAATTGTCTTGTGTTCGACATATCCTCGATCTGTAACAAATATCGCAGTTGAAGCATTTGGTGAAATCGGAATCATTGATATGGAAACGAGATTTTCGCTTGCCGCATCGGGTCCGAGAACCACGGTTGCACTATTTGTAAGCTCGGAAAGAATCTCGCAAGATTCATTCATTATATCTTCAATCGACTGTGATTTTTTCTGTAAAATTAATTGAAATTCTCTTTTAAACTCATCCGACACCGATAAATTCTTCTTGTTTTTTAGATATTCTACATAATATCTATAGCCTTTTGATGAAGGGACGCGCCCAGAGGAAGTGTGAGTTTTCTCAATATATCCCATAGACTCAAGCTTCATCATGTCATTTCTAACTGTTGCGGAAGAATACGGCAGATCGTGTTTTTTTATCAAAGAATTTGAGCCAACCGGTTCGCCACTGGCAATAAAATCTTCAACAATAAGCTTAAGAATTTCATCTTGTCTTGTAAAGTTCACATCGGCCTCCCTTCCTTAGCACTCGATATACCTTAGTGCTAAATATTATTATATGCGGAATTCTAGCAATGTCAACACTTGAGTGCTAAACTTTTCCATTTTTTTCTTATAGAAGCTCATTAGGTCTATATATCAGTAGTTTTAGACTATCACACGCCTCTATTATTCCTGCAATAATCGCATCGACAGATTAAAATTGTCGCCAAATATTAAGCTGAGAATTATATTTATAAATAGGATATAAATATCGACCACTTTCTTGTGCGTAGAATATCTACTGGGTCAAAAAATATATATTGATTTTACCTGGAGAAGGTTTATAATTTTTATTGTAGTTTATCGCAAAGGCACTCTCCGGTCAGAATATGTAATTTCTTTTCAAAAAAAAACTTGCATAAGCCCTTGTTATATGATTAAATTATACATGCGCCGGATCAGTGGTGTAGCGGTTAACATGCCTCCCTGTCACGGAGGAGA
>JBAYAI010000074.1:0-5699 GCA_041669865.1 Bacilli bacterium
AAATGAAAAAGTTCTCATTAAAAGTGAATTAATTATATACAAATCTTTCATTTATTTGTTATAATAATTCTTGCTTTGGAGCAGTACCCAAGTCCGGCTGAAGGGACTGGTCTCGAAAACCAGCAGAGGGGAAACCCTGCAAGAGTTCGAATCTCTTCTGCTCCGCCACTTAAAAAAAATGATGCCCACTGGCATCTTTTTTTATTTCTCCGTTTTGTTGAATATTTTAAAGATTGCAATCTTATGTCTATTATATGTTCAAATTGTTAGGTATAATAAAAGTAGATATTAACAACTAAATGGAGATACACGCAAATGTTCAAGAAAAAAGAAGAAGGTTCTGTACTTTTAACTGATATTTACTTTTCGAAGAATGGGCTTAAGGCTTACAAGTTTAGCAAGTATTTTTTGGTGTCTAAACTAATTTCTTACTTCGCAACGATATTCACAATCATATTTGGATTGTATCGGTATATTTTTAATAATGGAGAATTGATTTTACTAATTTTATCTATTTGCTTAATCGTACTTAGTTTTGTCTTTTCCTTCTTTGCTAGATCCAACGCTAAAAAATCGATAAAAATAACCGCTAAAGATATTGAGGATTTCTATTTAAATAACGGAGGAAAAGCCAATGTATCTCTTAACGTCAACAATAGAACTTTCGCTAGAATTAATCCAAAATCCAGATGTCTAGAAATATATCACGATGAAAAATTAATTTTTGATGTGAATTTTAAAGATATCTCATCCGTTTCATACATTCCTGATATATCGAAAAAAAACAGTCACTTTTCAATCGCGGAAGTCAAAGGAATCTCAGCTTACTCAAGAATAACGATAGAATACACAAATTTAGAAAAGAAAAAAGTAATAGCAAATTTCGATTTATGTAATTTTCTAACCATTGAAAATCAACTTGCGAAAGATATAAGTAAGGCAGAATGCAAAAAAATATACGCATTTCACAAGCAGCAATTCGAAAAATTAGAAACTTTAATCAACAATGCCAAAAAAGGAAATATTCCAACTTTACCAATTTCTCCAAATAAAGAGCAGGTTGCTCTTAAAACCAACGACAGTAGTATCAAAGAGAAAAAAGACAAAGAAAAAAATAGAATTCGCACTAAAAAAACACCAAAAGTAAAGCAGAAAAAAAATGTATTTCCAAGTAAATCGGCTGCCGGTGAAAAAATCAAGGGGGAGATTAATAATTCCAATGAAAATAGCGATACAAAAAAATACATTAAATCTAATATTTTCAAACCTGATGAAGAAATAATAAAAAAGCAACCAACGATTGACCTGCCAGAAGATATCAAAAAAGACATATTAAAAAAAGAGTCTAACCCCGAAATCATTAATAAAACTAAAAAAACATTCGACAAATAATAAAAAGGATGCCTTTGGCATCCCAAATATGTGAATTAATAATCATTAGACAAATAACCTTGTAAGGTTATTTACCTAAGGCGTTGAGCTTTTCAGTTAAGGCGTTTCTTTGAGCGGTCAAACTTTCGTATTGAGCGACCAAGTGTGTCTTGTAAGGAGAGAATTTTTTTACATCTTTTACCGTAAGGAATTTTCCATACATGTAAATCATGTTGTCAACAACTCTTTCTAACTGAGATTCAACATTAAGCAATTTTTCTTCAATGAATTCTTCTTTTTCCATAAGTTGTACCTCCTTTGTACAACTTTAGAATACTACTAAAACTCTCTAATAATTTTGAGTTGCTCATGAAAGTGTTTTCATTCAATTTGAAAACGTTTTCAATATCTTTTAAGACTAATCCTACTATTAAAATGTTCGTTATTGGTATTCATATTTTTCTCCCTCCTGAGGAGAAAGGTTTGCTTTTTTGGATGATATTTATATTAAATATTTATAAAATTGTGTAGAATGGTAACTACTAGAAAGATGAGATCAATATGGAAATTAAAACAACTAAAGAATTATTTAACAAAAAAGAACTGATTGTTATGAGTTTAGTCGTGCTAGCAATAACAATATTATCGTCTATTTTAATCAATCTCATCAATTTTTCTAATAATTACATAGAAATTGCTGAATTGAGAGTTAATATACCATTACTCTTGCCTTCACTGCTCATTTCTTTATTAGGAGGAATTATTATAACAATTGTTCCAATTCTATTTAAACTTCCAGCAGTTAAACCTATTTTAAGCAGCAAAAAATACTGGATAATTTATATGATTTTATTTGTTTTAGGCCTTGTTGCATTTCAAGCAATAATTATGGGTTTAACCTCATTAAGCGTTTCTCTTCCAATTAGCACAGCTGTATCAGCAATTGTTTTTTCAATATATTTGTATCTCATGCTAAAAATGTACATTTACGGATATATCGGACACAAAGGGATTTTCTATGAGGTTGTTCGCTTTGGCTTAGTTGGTGTAATTGCGGCAATGTTTGACTTTACCACATGTTATATTTTTCAATATCTAATACTTCCACAATCCTGGTCAGACATCGCTCTAACAATCGTTTCTGTCACGTTCGGATTCATGGTTGGGGTATTTGTAAATTACATTTGCTCTGTATACATAGTATTTAGAAATACAACCGATAAAAATAAATCGCGTACTCTCTTCGGTCGCTTCCTTTTTGTCGCTTTAGCCTCAATGGGATTATTTATGGGATACGGTTTCCAATATCTATTTTTTAACCTTCTCCACTTAGGATACATTCTAACATTTGTCATTCGAACTTTGATTGTTCTAGTTTGGAATTATTTATCTCGAAAGTTTTTTATCTTCAAATAATTTTCGCTGTTGGATACCCGAATATACTTGTCACTTAAATTTATATCCCTTTCGCTGAACTTTTTTTCAAATTCAATATTTTTTTGCTTAATAGGCTTGAATTATACGCTTACTTTTTGTAATATATACAAGCAAGTGAATTGCAGGCATAGTTCAATGGTAGAACGTAACCTTGCCAAGGTTAATATGCGGGTTCGATTCCCGTTGCTTGCTCCATCTTGACACCTATGTCCCGAGTTAATATCGGGCTTTTTTTATACCTGGAAGTAGAATTTTAAAAAGTATCTTATGTGGAACTTTCTTAAATTTAGCCTCCGCTTCGCATATTAAAAAACAAACTCTACTCTCATGATCAAATCTCAATATTTAGTTTCAGTTAACAATGATTGAGATATATACTTTTAGAAGGAGGAAAAATATGAGAAAAATATTAATTGTAGTAGATATGCAAAACGACTTTATCGATGGATCGTTAGGCACGAAAGAGGCGGAAGCTATCGTTCCTTTAGTCATTGATAAAATCAAACACTACAAGAAGGAAAATGTCTTTGCCACGAGAGACACTCACGACAAGGATTACTTAGACACATTAGAAGGGAAAAATCTCCCAGTAATTCACTGCTTGAAAAATACCAACGGATGGGAATTACAAAAAGATATTGCCAAATTAATTGATCCTAGAAATATTTTTGATAAGCCCTCTTTTGGTTCAGTTGAATTAGCCAATCACTTGTCTCAAATTGAAAAGAAAGAAAAAATCGAAATCGAATTGGTTGGACTGTGCACTGACATTTGCGTCATTTCCAATGCGGTATTGCTAAAATCGTTTCTAGCAAATACATGCGTATCAATCGATTCATCCTGCTGTGCTGGCTCCACCAAAAAAGCGCACGAATACGCTTTGAAATCAATGGAATCTCTCCAAATAAAACTAAAATAGTTTCTCTTGCGTTTCAACGTTCAGTTGCTTATTAATAAGTTCTTTGACTATGTCGTAATCAAAAATATCTTCGTTTGAAATGATGCACAAAGGAAGATTAGCATCCTTTGTAAGTTGGATTTTTTTCCTGTCGTTTTCAATTGCTTTAGGATTGAAAATATGTTCCGGTCCATTTAGTTCAATTACTAATATCGGTTGTTTTTTTGTTTGGTCATAGACGACAAAATCATATTCAGCATTGTAGTAATAATCCAAATACTTCTTGGGCCTTGCTTTGATAACTCGCCTCATTGGAACATTTCTTTTGATATCCAATTTTCTTCCGTCGTTGATAAAAACTTGCAAAATTTTGAACAGTTCTCTTTCGTTTTCAGAATCGTTTGATAAACCAAACCTCGGAATATCAATCTTCGCAGGAACTATTGTTTTTCCGTTTGATTTAACAAATTCAACTAGAGCATTTATATCCGAATTCTCACCTTTATTCAATTTTTTCAAAACATCATTATCCACATATACGACAAGTTTTTTCTTCGCCCTGGTGTTCGCAACATTGATTAGCTCTTTGTTGTTTTTTAACCATTCAAATGTCTTCTTACCGGTCTTTGGAGTAATGGCTGTCGAAAAAATGATAGTTTGTTTTTCACCACCCTGGAAAGAAGAAACCGTTCCGACATTTACCGACGTTATTCCTAGGCGCTCCAGAGCCTCTTTGATTGAAGCAGCTTGGTTTTTAAAAGGAGTGATCACGCCAATATCTTCCAATTTATTTTTCTTTATGTAATTAACGATATTTACAACCTCTTCTAGACTGGTATTTCGCTTTCCTGCATATAGATTATTACTCTTTATATTAGAATAAATAAGTTCTCCTTTGTTGGGATTTCTCGGAATCAGTTTCCCATTGTAATAGCGCATATTAGAGAACTTAATAATGTTTTGTGTACACCTGTAATGATAATTAAGAAGAATTTTCTTGGATCTTTTATCCACGTTTTTCATCACAGCTAAAATTGAATTAGTGATGTAATTGTAATCATCGGGAACGTTGTAATGTTCCATCAATTTTTCGTTAACTGAGTTCTCCAAATTTGTAATGTGCGGCAATTGCTTTAAATCTCCAACAAGCATTAATCTCTTGCCGCGAACTATGGCAGATATTGCTGGAGCGGAATTACACTGTCCTGCTTCATCCATTATTGTTAAATCAAAGGAAGAAACATTTTCTCCTAAGTTAATGGCAGAAGCGTTTGTGGAAATAATAAAAGGAAACGCATCCAAAAATTTTTTAAAGTTATCGCCCTTCTGTAAGTATTGCTTTAATCTCTTTCCTCGCTCATCTATATTTTCTAGTAAACAAATTTGGATCAAATCGCGATAGCGAGGTTGTTTCAATTTTTGAAGTTTTTCTAAAGAATGCATTTTCAAAAAACGCATAAATGTGCGATCATCCTTTCCGGATATTGTGTATCTTTGTGCAATCTCATCGGTGATTCGCGCATATTTGTTGAGATTTTTCCGATTCTCTTCAATTTTAATATTGCAGTAATCGTTCAATTGTTTCATCGATTCACTATTCAAATCCGAAAATTGATCTTTGATATTTTGGTACTTCTTAATCTGCTCTTCATTGTGGTTTTGACTTTCATATAAGTCGATCAATTTTCCCATTTTGTTGTATTCTTTTTTTACTTCGTCGAGAATTTTCAAAGAATCGTTCACTTTTCCCTCGGGAAATTTTCGCACATAATTATAGCACTCGATAATACGTGAACACGCCTTGATATTTTCATCCCAGTTTCCGAGACGAATGATTGGAAAAATAATTTTCTCACTTGCAGTAAAACTGCTGTTGGGCACGACAAAATTGAAACTTTTAAAAATGTCATCGAGAGGTTTATTATTATTTGAGCAAATCAAGCATGTCTCTCGATTGGCAAAAGCGGATAGAATAACGTTTAAAATAGTTTGA
>JBAYAI010000075.1:0-5689 GCA_041669865.1 Bacilli bacterium
CTTGGCATAAATGAAGTTATGATTGCTTCTGGTATAACTACTTTGGATATCGACATCAGCATTAACGACAAATATTTTATGAGTTCGAAAGGCAATGGCGTTTGTGTCGCCACTCCCTTTGGAAGTTCAGGATATAATCACTCTCTCGGCGGTCCGCTGACAGTCGATACAAATGGAATGATTTTATCTTTGCTCGCACCTATTCACAACGCGAGAATTCATCCAGAAATCCACTCTTTAGTTTTAACTAACGATGATGTTCTCAAATTGACTGTGACTTCACGTTATGAATATGAAGTCGCTTCCGATATGAAGATTATTGGAGATTTTAATGGATGTGATTATTTTGTAAAGAGATCAAACCGTACATTTAAGATTGCCCACATAAAAAGCGTTGATAAGTATCAACGCATAAAAAGAGCATTTATCGATTAATATTTATATGATACCGAGTTTGGAAAGGTCGCTTTCTATACAGTCTACCGGAAAACCGAGGACATTTTCATATGTTCCGGTTTTAATTTCAAAGTCGATTTCGGCATCTTGAGCACCATATCCTCCCGCCTTGTCAAAAGGCGAGCCGGTTTTAATATAATCTTCAATTTGACGGTCGGTCATCGAGCGAAGAACTAATTTGGTAACGGCGCTGGACCCGAGTAGATCATTGCCGTTTAAGTATATGTGATAACCAGTTACAACGATGTGTTCTTGTTTAGTGAGTTTTGATAGCATCTCAAATGCTTCGCGCTCTGTGGAAGGTTTGCCGTATACCTTTCCGTCACAAATAACTATCGTATCCGCAGCAAGAACATAGTCCTGGGGATTTTTATTCGAGACGGCGCTTGCTTTAGCTTGCGATATGCATTTTGGCAATTCAAGAATAGAATTGCAAGTTATACTTCTCTCATCGATATTCGCAGGTACAACTTTGAATTCTCGAGGGTAAATCTTAGCGAGAAGTTCTCTCCGACGCGGCGACTTTGAAGCTAATATTAACATGGTACTATTCTCCAATATTCATAACGACTGGTATAACGAGAGGATTTCTATGGATAATTTTTGAGAAATATTCACTAGTGGTAAATTTGATGGCATTTTCCAAATCCTTTTCGTAATAGCGTACTTTCAATTTTTTATTGACTTCCGCCACAATCTTATCGCGGCATTGAATGACTAGATTGGAATTGTCAGTAGTCAGATACGAGAATCCATTAGTCTTGATTATAGGTTCAGCGGCGAGAGCGTTTTTTCTCTTATCGATTATAGCCGTAACGTAAATCATACCATTTTCAGCCATAGTTCTACGGTCTTTAAGAACGACATTGGAAAGACCAATGGCATCTTGACCATCGAGATAGATAGAATCAGCTTGTACGTGTTCTCCGCGCTTCACCTTGTGGTTGTAAAGCGTAATTGTATCTCCGATATCCATGATAAAGCATTTCTCACGAGGAAGGCCGCATTCAACGGCAATGTCTGCGTGTAACTTTAGCATGTGATATTCTCCGTGGATAGGCATGAAATATTTAGGCTTTACAAGTTTTTGAATAAGTCTCAATTCCTGTTTACAAGGATGGCCGGAAGTATGAATGTGATTCAACACGGAATTGGTGATTACATTTGCTCCACAGCGCGTTAATTTATTTACAACTTTGTTGATTGATGCGGTGTTTCCAGGAATTGGTGAGGAAGAGAAAACAACAGTATCGCCAGGCTGAATTTTAATTTGCCTGTGTTGACCATTTGCAATTCGTGAGAGTGCAGCTAAGGGTTCACCTTGGCTCCCTGTGCAAAGGATGAGCAGTTCTGAAGGAGGTGTACTGCGAATTTGGTCTCCAGAAATAATTGAGTTATCAGGAATCTTAATGTATCCGAATTCCCTCGCAGCCATAAAGTTTGATTCCATTGACCGACCGAATATAGCAATCTTACGCTTGTTGTTGCAAGCAGCCTCAACAATTTGTTGAATTCGAGAAATGTTGGACGAGAAAGTGGATATTATCAGTCTACCAGGAGCTGTTTTAAAAATTTCGTGAATGGAAGAAATTACTGTCTTTTCGGACTGAGTGTATCCTTCTTTTTCCGCATTGGTTGAATCGGCGAGAAGCAAATCAACCCCATCTTTACCAATCGCGGCTAATTTGGTAAGGTCGAAATCGTCGTCAACTGGAGTCAAATCCACCTTAAAATCTCCTGAGTGAACTATAGTGCCTTCAGGTGTATTTATCTTGATTCCATATGAGTCAGGAATCGAGTGCGTGACGTGGTAGAAAGAGACTTCAAAATCGTCTATTTTAAATATAGAATCACTGTTGTATTCCACGAGTTTTGTCGCAGGTTTAACCTTCATTTCACTCAATTTATGTTGAATGAGAGCTAGAGCTAGCTTTGGAGCGTAGATAACCGGTATATGCATTTGTCTCAACAAGAAAGGAATTCCACCGATGTGGTCTTCGTGTCCGTGGGTAATAAACAATGCTTTTACCTTCTTTTGATTTTCTTTCAAGTGAGTATAATCGGGAATGATATAATTCACGCCCGGCATATCTGCTGAGGAAAATTTCACTCCTGCATCAATCATTATCAATGTCTTATCGTTTTCAATACAGTAAGTATTTTTGCCTACTTCACCCAATCCGCCTAATGCGTATATTGAAACGGGTGATCTTTTTTTATTGTTTTCCATATAAAACTCCTCAATAAAAAACTATAAATGTTTTGATTGTTTTTTTAACTTAGTTCATTTTACCATACAATTGGTAAAAGACAATACAAAACTATTTAGTAATTGCTTAATTAATCGGTGTTGCGCCCGGTGCAACCTTAAAAGGATCCCTCTTGTCGATCCTATCGTAGTATAAAATTCCATCCAAGTGGTCCATCTCGTGTTGAACAGCGATGGCCGGGTAACCATAGAGAGTATAAGTTTGTTGCTTATTGGTCAAAACTTCAAAACCTGATATAACTACCTTATAGTAGCGGGTGACGTATCCTTCGTGATGAGTAGGTACCGACAAGCAACCTTCGCCGGTCGAAAGGTAAACCTGTTTAACTGATGTTCTCTCAATGACTGGATTGATTAAACCAAATTCATATGTCTTTTCACCATCGACTAAATAAATCGCAAAAAAACGCGATGGAACTCCAATTTGCGGTGCAGCCAATCCCACACCAGGTTCGACGTGGTTCTTCTCAGAATATTCTTCATCCTGGGATAATTTTAAATAATCTATCATCTCTTTTACGAGTTTTTTATCTTCTTCAGTTATATTTTTAAGCTCTTTGCACTTTGTTCTTAATATTTTGTTTTTATCAGTATATATTTTCAACATATTATTACTTCCCCGCTTTCATTTTATCACAGTTTTGTATTATACTTCAAAAGAAGAGAGAATAATATGTATATGATTTACAATAGAGAAATTGACAATTTTCAAAAAAAGATGGATCGTTTTATCGAAGATTTTTATCGGTCTAAGGAATACTTGAATTTAAAGGAAGCAGATAAGAAATTATACGATTCAATGGAGATGAAAAAATACAACAAACAAAAGGAAGCATTGGAGCAGGAAATAAATTTGGTCGCTAGCGACCAGGAAAAATTCACAAAGGAATACTTATCGGAAATTAATGAGCGCTTTTTGAAACTTAAAGAGAGCATATCTACCTTGGAATGCGTGAAAAAATATGAGAAAGCATATTCGGAACTTGAAAAAGTTAGAAATGTCTTCAATCGCGAATTGCTGAGGAAATTGTACTTATGATCAGAATAATTGGCGGTAAGTATAAGCGGTTGAAAATTGATATTCCTGATTCCAAAGATGTTCGTCCGACTCAAGATAGAGTTCGTGAAGCTGTGTTTTCTGTTCTACATACGAGAACCGTTGGGGCGGTGTGTTTGGACTTATTCGCCGGTTCGGGTGCATACGGTTTCGAAGCAATCTCACGAGGCGCTAATTTTGTTGATTTTGTTGACAAGCGCAATCTGTGTGTCAAGTGTATATCTTCCACTGCGAATCGCATCGGTTGTAGTGACGACGTGAAAATTTACAAGTTAGATTACTCATCTGCGGTGGATTTATTTATAAGCCGCAACAAAAAATATGATATAATTTTTTTGGATCCTCCATACGCGATGGATGTAAACGAGAAATTAGCTAAACTGTTTTTATCCAAAAACTTGCTAGCTGAGAATGGTATTCTCGTTGTGGAACAAGAAAAGGAACTTCCCGACATCGAAGGTTATAGTTTGAAGAGATATAAGTATTCTTATAAGAGGGTCGGAATATATAGAAGAGGAAAATAAATATGAAAATTGCATGTTACCCGGGGAGTTTTGACCCGATTACTAATGGTCATATTAGCATGGTCAATAGAGGACTAAAGCTTTTTGATAAAGTTATTATTATCGTTGGAAACAACATTCAAAAGAAGTACTTTTTCAACTTGGATGAAAGAGTAGAGCTCGCGAGAAAAACATTTAAAAACAACCCTAAGGTCGAAGTTGTAAAGGGCGATGGGTTATCGGTTGTTCAGGCAAAAAAACTCGGATGTCAAGCGATAATCAGAGGGCTTAGAATGGTATCCGACTATGAGTACGAAGTTCAGTATGCTTCAATAAATGAATACATTGAACCGGATATCGATATGGTATTTTTAATGTCTAGAAGGGAGTATTCATTTATTTCTTCTAGTAGAATCAAAGAGCTTTATTTTTATAATTCCGATGTTTCGAATTTGGTTCCACCGGTGGTTATGGAAGCCTTGAAAGCCAAATCTAATAAAAAATAATTTGTTTCGAACATAAAAAAACCGCCACATCCATGTGACGGTTTTTTAAATTAATTTTTACTCTGATAAAGAAGCATTTCCAAAGAATTTTTGTAAACCTGATAAAGTCATGATATCAGATTCGGATGAACCGGAATCAGAATCTTGAATGGTGAGATAAACTTTGGCAACGTGCATGTCGAGAATGTCATCGGCAGTAGTTGTGTTATCTTTAATCTTTGATTCTTCTCTGATTGAAGGATCAATTTCAGAATCAGCTCTAAACCAAACCAGTGTCGGTTGATTTAAATAGGTTGAAATTGAATTGGCATCAGGATAATCGAGATCTTGCTCTACTTCTTCGATGTTGGATTTGCAATATTCTTGCCACTCATCGTAAACATCGATAGTTGCTTCTCTAACATTGGTTAGTTCTGCTTCGTCGATAGCGTAATACTCATACCAGTTCTCATCAGCATCGTAATCGGATTTGTTGTCGTAGTAAACTGAAACGTTTAAATTGTAGATTTTAACTGCGCCATCAGTTTCTTCATAGTCTTCAATTCCTTGTTCGATATCTTTACAATCTACACTTGTATCGTTCATAAATAGAACAGCGAATTCCTCTTGAGTACCGTCATCCAAACCATTGATTTTTTCAATCATAGTATCGTAATTGATACGGTTAGAATCGTAGTATTTCGAATCGCTCGCATCTTCAATTGCATTAGAGATAGCAGTTGTAATAGGCGAAATCGACAATACGACAGCGACTACGACGCCAACTAGTAAGACAACCTGAAACCAGGCGGTTGATTTCATCCATTCCCAAATTCTATCATATACATTTTTCATATAACAATCTCCTACTTAACTCTAGATTTATAATATCTAACAATCTTAAATATATTACCATTAA
>JBAYAI010000076.1:0-5643 GCA_041669865.1 Bacilli bacterium
AAAGAATCTTCTTTGATGAAAGCGTGCAAAGCTGTCAAGGATGGAGAAGTAGATGGCATCGTCAGCGCCGGCTCTAGCGGTGGTTTGATCACTGCAGCAACACTGCTGTTGAAGCATATAGAAGGAGTGGAAAGAGCGGGATTTTGCGCCCGTTTTAACAAAGCAAAAAAAGATAAGCAAGGTGTAATCGTGGGTGTAGGAGCATCCAATGAGAATTCCCCGCCTGAGTTGGTTGGATGTGCCAAACTTGGCACTCTATATGCCAAAGATTTATTGAAAGTTAAAAAGCCCGCCGTTTATCTATTGTCTAACGGAGCTGAAGAAGGAAAAGGGACAGACGAAATAAAACAAGCTTACAAATTGCTTGAAGAAGAAAAAGACTTGAATTTCATGGGAAACTGCGAGGCTCGAGATGCCCTTGATGGAAATAAAGATGTTGTAGTTACATCCGGCTTCCCTGGAAATATTTTCCTGAAGGCAACCGAAGGAACAGCCGCTTTGATGAATGCAATGTTAAAAAAAGCATTTAAGCGTAATTTCTTATCTAAACTTGGATACCTGTTTGCCAAAAAAGGATTTGTTGAAATGAAAAAATCCTTAGATTATAGGAAAATCGGAGGAGCCATCTTCATTGGTGTTAATGGAGTTGTTGTTAAAGCACACGGAAGTTCTAATTCCGAAGCTTTCTTTCACGCAATCGATTTAGGATATAGAATGGTCGAGAGCAATTTTGTAAATGATATTCGAAAGGAATTCAAAAAAGAAAATGCCTAGTGAAGATTTCCACATATTATTGAAAGAATTAAATATTCAAGCGAAGAACGACATGCTTTATGAGGCGGCTTTTACTCACGCTTCCTATCGAAATGAGAATAAATCCACATGTAAAGTTGATTACGATAGACTGGAATTTGTCGGAGATGCAGTTCTGGATTTGATAATTGCTGATCTATTGTATTATCGCTTTCCTAACATGCGTTCGGGAGAGCTTTCAAAGTGCCGAGCCTCTTTAGTGCGCGGAGTAACTTTAGCTTCTTTCTCAAAGAGAATGAATTTTGAGCGATATATAAGAGTATCCAAGGGAGAAGAAAAGTTGGGTGAGATGAATCCTAAACTTTTGGAAGACTGCTTTGAAGCATTTATCGGAGCGTATTATTTAGATAACCACGATAATTTTGAAAAGACAAAAACTTTAGTCAAATCCTTTTTTTCTGATGCGATTGAACACTATGAGGAATACGAGGTATTTGATTACAAGTCTCGGTTACAGGAAATACTCCAATCGAATACGAGCGGAGATATTTCGTACTCCATCGTCGAAGAGAATGGAACGCCTCAGGAAAAAGAATTTAAAGTTGAGGTAAAATGCAACAATATTGTTCTTGGAGTTGGCGTTGGATCTTCAAAAAAGAAAGCTGAGCAAAATGCTGCGAAAAACGCGATTGAAAAGAGAGTAGTTTAATTATGGGTTTATTTAATTATTTGAAGAAAAAGTTTTCCGTTGAGGAAAAGAACGATCAAAACAAAGAGGAAATTAAGGAGAAAAAATCAAGCGATGTTGACGAAAATAAAAAAATACTCGCCAACAAAGAAGCTTATGTTAAAGGATTAAAAAAATCCAATGTCGGGTTTATGAGCCGATTGAAATCTTTAACTTCAGTTTTTCACAGTGTAAACGAAGAGTATTTCTCCCAACTCGAAGAAATTTTAATTGAAGCGGATGTTGGAGTTACCCTTGCATTAGATATAATTGATAGAGCGCGAAAAGAAGCGAAGATAAACAATATCACCGATCCTAAAAAGATCAATGAATTGCTCGTGGAAATTATGTTTCAAGGGTATGAGTCGGTTGGAAATAATATATCGGCAGATATTCGCTTTGTGGATGAAGGACCGACTGTTCTCTTGGTTGTTGGTGTTAATGGTGCTGGAAAGACTACAACGATAGCTAAACTCGCCAATAAATATAAGAATCAAGGAAAGAAAACTCTTTTAGTTGCCGGCGATACATTTAGAGCCGGAGCTGTTGAACAATTGAAAATTTGGGCCGATAGAATTGGCGTTGATATTTTAACGGGCAAACCTAATTCAGATCCAGCGAGTTTGTGCTATGATGGATTGTATAAAGCTAAATCTGAAAATTATGATTTGGTTATTGTAGATACGGCCGGAAGATTGCAAACAAAAACCAATCTTATGGATGAATTGGCTAAGATGAGAAGGGTTATGGGGAAAGTGATACCTACCGCTCCTCACGAAACTTTCTTGATTGTCGATGCTAACACTGGACAAAATGGTGTTATTCAAGCCAAAAAGTTCAAACAGGCAACCCCTCTAACGGGTATAGTTATCACCAAGATGGATGGGACATCCAAAGGGGGTATCATTCTAGCAATTCGTGATCAGCTTGGAATACCGGTTAGATTTATTGGTTTAGGTGAAGCTATGGATGATTTGAAAGAATTTGATTTAGATAGCTATCTTTACGGTTTGCTGATAGGAGATGAAAAAAATGTATAGAAGAGGATTGTGGCCATTGCTTATCGTTCTTTTAGTCGAGATTGTGCTCGAGATTATTTTGTCATCCTGGATATCTAATCCTTATTTAATTTACTTAATTGTGGATATAGTTGCAGCATTTGTTTTTTCGCTGATTTATCTTCCAGGAGATAGGTTACATTTTTATAAGTATCAAGCGTTTCACAAAATGTTTGCCATTGGATTGATTGTTTTTGTTGGTGGATCCATATTGTTCGCTTTGATTGCAAATTAACAATGGAACAAAACAATGGAACAAATAGAAAAAAAGAATCACTATAATTCTTTGATTATCATCTATGGAAAAAGGTTGAGCAATAAAGCTCGCCAAGATTTGGTTGATTACTATTCAAATGATCTATCGCTATCGGAAATTGCAGAAAAGAGAGGCGTTTCGAGAAACGCTATCTTTATGTCTATTCACAATGGAGAAAAAGAACTTGATAAGTTGGAAGAACAAATAGGTTTTTTGAAACACTTAAAGAGAGAAAGTGAAAATTTAGCGAGCGCTCTAAGTGAAAATGACACTGTTAAATTAAAAGAAAAATTGAAGAAAATGAGAAAGGATTTATATTATGGCATTTGAATCTTTGTCCGATAAATTGCAAGGAATTTTAAAGAAAGTTAAAGGTCAGGCTAAGTTGACAGAATCCAATATGGATTCCATGTTAAAGGAGATAAGGATTGCTCTATTAGAGGCTGATGTTAATTATAAAGTTGTTAAAGAATTTGTAAATGACGTAAAGGAAAAAGCTGTCGGTCAAAAGGTTTTGACCAAACTTTCCCCTGGCCAAACAATAGTTAAAATTGTCAATGATGAATTGACTGAATTGCTAGGATCTGATGATTCAGAACTTCATTTTGAGTTAAATAAACCTACGGTAATTATGATGGCTGGTTTGCAAGGTACAGGTAAGACGACCTCAGCTGCAAAGTTGGCTTATTTATTTAGAACCAAACTAAACAAAAAAGTTTTGATTGCTGCTGGCGATATCTATCGTCCTGCGGCTATCGATCAGTTGATTGCACTAGGTGAAAAAACCGAATGTGAAATATACGTTGATCGAAGTGGTACTAAACCACCGGAAATCGCTAAAGATGCTTATAAAAAGGCACTGAAGGAACATTACGATGTCCTTATTATAGATACGGCTGGTAGATTGCAAATAAATGAAGAGTTAATGCAAGAATTAAAGGATATAGAGGCTGATGTTCCTCTTACAGAAACTCTTTTACTTGTCGATGCTATGTCCGGTCAAGATGCTATAAATGTAGCAAATGCTTTCAACTCTTCCTTGAAGTTGACCGGTTTAATTATGTCGAAGTTGGATTCTGATGCTAGAGGTGGTTCAGCACTTTCCATCAAAAAAATGACTGGAATCCCTATAAAATTTGCCGGTGTTGGCGAAAAGATTACCGACTTGGAGGTCTTCCACCCTGACCGCATGGCTAATAGAATTTTAGGCATGGGAGATGTGGTCTCACTAGTTGAAACCGTTCAAGAAAAAATTGATAAAGACAAAACTGAGAAAACAACCAGAAAAATTATGTCCGGCAATTTTGGATTGGATGACATGTTGGATATGATACATCAAATTAAAAGAATGGGGCCGCTGGGGAAAATTATAGGAATGCTTCCTGGTATGCCTAAAATTTCTAAGGAGCAAATAAACTCCGGGCAAAAAGCGACCGATAAGATGGAAGTTATAATCAATTCGATGACGAAAAAAGAACGCAAGCATCCCGAACTGATCAAAAACTCTCGCAAGGTGAGAATTGCGCGGGGGTCAGGGACTACTAACGCTGATGTTAACAAAGTTTTAAAAGGTTATGAGCAAATGAAAAAGACAGTAAAACAAATGTCTCCAATGCTCAAAAAGCAAATGAGCAAGAAAAACTAGAAATACTTTCAAAATAAATTTAAAATAGACCCCTTTGCAATTTTGATATATCAATGTAAACTTCAAAGTAGGGAGGGTGAAATTTTGAAAAAATTATATATAAAGCAAAAAGCTATTTCTATCGGCGATAAGTACAAAATCTTTGATGAAAACGATAAGTTACTTTACTATGTAAATTCCAAATTGTTCTCAATTAACCACAAGAAATTTATCTACAATGCTAACGATGAGATTGTGATGATTTTGCGACGTAAGTTTTTTGATATTCTACCCCAATATTTGATTTACGATAAAAACAATAAGCTTATAGCAGGGATTAGGAAAAAATTTTCCATTAATCAAAAGTATGTTATGGAATCCTGGGGTGGAGAAAAATTTAACGCTGAAGGTAATTTCTTTACGTTCAACCTACAATTTTTTAGAGGAGATCAACTGATTGGATCAATGTCTAAAAAAATCATTCAATTAGTTGATTCATATCAAGTCGAAGTGATTAATGATTCCGATGTTGAACTTATCATCGCTTTTGTCATTGCTTTTGACAACTTGATGCATAACAATAGCAAGCATCGATAGTTAATGATAGTTTTAATTAGATTTAATAAACTTCTTACCTTTGATTAAAGCTTCTTTTTCTGTGACCGAAATTTCTCCATTTTCCAGTTCTTTTAATCTTTTTTTATCTTCTTTTGTCAAAGTATAGCGAGCGAATAAATCAGGCCTATATTTTTGGGTTAGCCTCAAAGCTTCTCGCTTTCGATATATTTCAATTGCTCTGTGATTTCCCGAAAACAAAATGTCGGGAATCTTTTTGTTTTCGTAATTATATGGAAGAGTATACTGTGGATATTCCAATAATCCATCAGTAAAACTTTCCTCTTCAATCGATGCTTTCGTTATTGCACCATCGAGAAGTCTAGTGACCGAATCAGAGATAACCATAGCGCCAATCTCTCCGCCGGTCAATATGTAGTCTCCGATTGAAATCATTTCATCGACATAAGAATTGAATCTTGAATCTACACCTTCGTAATGTCCACAAACCAGGACTATTTCTTGTTCCTTAGACAGTTCTAACGCTTTCTTTTGGTCGTATGTTTTTCCAAGAGGAGAAAGCAGTATCTTGTGAGACACTTTAGATGTGTTAGCTCGCAAACAATCGACAAGTGGTTGCATTCTCATTATTAAACCTGCTCCACCTCCG
>JBAYAI010000077.1:0-5517 GCA_041669865.1 Bacilli bacterium
TATTATTATAATCAAGCAACAAATGGGCCATTAGCTCAGTTGGTAGAGCAGCTGACTCTTAATCAGCGGGCCGTGGGTTCGAGTCCCTCATGGCTCACCATTAGTTGTTAAATACACAAGTTTAATCGCTTGTGTTTTTTTTATTTTTTCATATTATCGTACTCTTCTTTCAATAATTTATTCTTATCTTTGTTTTGAGAAACATATGCTCTTCTAAAGATGCGTATTACATTTGAGAAAATAACCAATATTGTCGGTGAAACAAATCCTAATACCAGGAATACCAGCCACTGAATCTTATTCAGCGAGGATACATCTAGACCTGTCAATACTGTTGGAGTAAAAACGGTAAATAGAATCGTTAAAACTACCGATATAATATATACAAAAGTCCTGAATACATTGAATGGAAGACATACATCATATAGAACAGTTATGGCTGAGAAGTACATAACTAAAGTCGATACAGTCAAATAAGAGACAGTATTATAATCAATATCAATACCAAAGAAACCGGTTGTTCCTAGTATGTAAACAACAATAACCACAATGTACAGGCAAAATGCCCCAGGTAGACTTTTCAGCAAAACATTGGACATGAATCCACCTTTCACGCGGTTCAGGTTTGGTTGCAAGGCGAGAATTCCAGCAGGAACGCCAATTATAAATATCTCCATAACCATCAAATTGCTTGGTGAAAAAGGATATGTCATGTCTATACCAAATACATTCAGTAAAAGAACTGTGATTGAGAGTAATATGGTAAAAACAGTCTTCATTAAAAACAGTGAAGCGGAAAGTTGGATGTTGTTTATAACTCTTCGACCTTCTCCAACTATAGCGGGTAGATTAGCAAAATTTGAATCAAGCAAAACTGCATGGGCAACGGCTTTGGTTGCTTCGGTGCCATTTGCCATAGCAATTGCGCAATCTGACTTTTTCATAGCTAAAATATCATTGACCCCGTCGCCTGTCATCGCCACGATTTTCTTTCTATTTTTAAAAGACTGAATCAACTGAGCTTTTTGCTCAGGTGTAACACGTCCAAATATGGAATATTTATCCGCAATGCTATCAACTTCTCGAAGGGAAAGACCTTCGAGTGAAACATATTTATCTGCGTTAGGTACACCGCATTTTTTTGCTATTTCGGAAACGGTCACTGGCGAATCTCCTGAAATGATATTTACTTCAACATCATTTTCAATAAACCACCCAATGGTATCCTTTGCTTCTTCTCTAATGTGGTCTTCAATGATAAAGATAGCCACAGGATCCAATCTTCCATCGACACTTCCTTTTTTTATACCTGAAGAAGACTTAGCAAACATCAAGACTCTATATCCTTTTTGTTGATTAATCTTAATTAAAGCGTTTAAATCGTCATCTGAATAATCGTAAACGTATTCCGGAGCGCCCAAAACATATGTTCCTTTATGTTCAAATTGAACGGCTGACATCTTTCTCGTAGAAGAAAAAGGCAATATCCTTTTTACTAGGTAGTCATGCTTGATTGAGAATTCATTTTGCAAGGCTAAAGATGTTTGATTTGTCGCTTGGAAAGCTCCCAAAAAATTGGGCAAAATCTCTTCAATGTTTGCTCGAGGTTTAATCTTTATTGTTTTATCAACATTCATCGTCCCATCGGTGAGTGTGCCAGTTTTATCCAAGCATAAGCAATTTACTCTTGCTAATCTCTCGATGGAATATAAATCTTGAACATATGTCTTTTTTCTAGCGAGACGAATGACACTTGTGAATAGGGCAACTGAAGTAAGTAAAATTAGTCCAGAAGGAATCATTCCAATTATTGATCCAGCCGTTTTTTGCACAGCGATGGTAATTGCCTCTTGTTGACTACTAGCACTAACCAGTGCGCTAGAATAATTTGAATATCCCATAGCAAAAGCAATTGGAATGATAAAAACCGATACAACTTTGATGATTCGATTTATGGAATTTGCTAATAGAGAATCCGACTTTTTATATTTTTTCGCCTTGGCTTGCAAACTCCCAGCAAAAGTATTCTCTCCAACAGCGGTTGCTTGAACAGTAACTACTCCAGAAACGATAAACGATCCAGCCAAAATTTTCGAACTCTTGACCTTTCGAATAGGTTTTGACTCGCCGGTTAAAAGAGATTCGTTTACCTCAGCTACTCCATCAAGGATTACTGCATCAGTTGGTATTTGGTCCCCGTTTTTCAAAACATAAATATCATCCAGTACAACTTCCTGACTGCTTACACCAATTTTCTTCCCATTTCTAATAACGGTGGTAGAAGGAGATGTAATTAGTTTTAACTTATCAATAACCTTTTTAGCCCTAATCTCCTGAACCGTTCCTATAACTAAATTCAATATAACAATGAATAAGAAAAACAGGTCGGTATAGGACTTATAGATGGTAAGAAGAACAGCTATCGCAAACATTAGCATGTTAAAAAATGTAAACGTATTGTCACTAATTATCTTTGGAATACTCTTAGTATATGTAGATCGAGTCTTATTGACATACCCTTGGTCTATTCTCTTCTTGACCTGATCGGTAGAAAGACCCTCGGAAATTTTTGGAAAGAATCTTTCCGTGTTTGCTAATTCGAGTATTTTCGCATATCTTTTGTCAACTTTTTTCTTCTTGTGTCGCCTTTTTTTACCATCTTCGTCAACTTTTTTCTTGATAACTTTAACCTCGATGGTCTCATCAGATCCTAAAGGCAACTGCTGTTCAGCAAATCTTTTAAGATCGCCAAAACCTTCTTTGCCTCTATTGCTCCAAACAACAGAAGTTTCTTCTTCTTTGGGAAAGAGTTTTTTATTGTCGTCTATTTCTATGGTTTTAGTCAAAATTTCTTTTTCAATATCAGAAATGGTATTGTCTTTTTTCTTCTTGCGCTTGAATATAGACATATTGTTAACTCCTTTCCAGGCAAATCCTTTATAAATCGTTTATCAATTTGTACAATTTATTCTTTGGCTCGTTGAATTCAATCGATAATATCTTGGCTACTTCCGAATTCTTATATCCTGCTTTCACAAGCTTTTTGGCATACGTAATAATATCTTTTTCAAGTTCGCCATTTTCGTTTTCTCGGATTTGTTTTCCTTCTATTACTATAACAAATTCGCCTTTCAAAGTGTTAGAGTCCACACTGACAACTTCTTCTAGTGTTCCTCTTATGTACTCTTCAAATATCTTTGAAATTTCTCGGCAAACGCAAACTTTTCTATCATTTCCGAAAATTTCTTTCATATCTTCTAAAACGTCGAAAATACGGTGAGGCGCTTCATAAAAAATTAATGTCTCACTCTTTTCATTCAACTCTTCTAACATTTTTCTTCGGTTGTTTTTCTTAGCAGGAAGGAAGCCAAAAAAGGAAAAGTCAGCCGTGTTAAATCCCGAAACAACTAACGCTTGAATTAAAGCACACGGCCCGGCCACGGAAGAGACGGGAACGTTGTTGATAACAGCCTGTTGAATCAAGAGCGCTCCTGGATCAGAAATTCCAGGCATCCCAGCATCTGAGACAAACGCCAACATTAGATCTTTATTCTTCACCTCATCTACAAGTTGTTTAGATTTTTCTAATTCTTTTTGAGCGTAGCACGAAACGAGTTTCTTAGCTTTTATTCCGAGGCGTGAAAGCAACAATCCGGTCTTTCTTGTATCCTCGCAAGCAACGATATCCGCCTCACTCAAAATTTGTTTTCCACGCTCACTAAAATCCAAAATATTTCCTATGGGAACCCCCACTAAATAAATCAACCCACTGCCTTTTGTCTTAAAAGGTTTATTTCTTATTATCATTTCTTCTTCTCTCTTTGGAAAAATTCCTTGTGTGCTTTTTCCCGCGGTCTTTTCGACGATTGGTATTACCATTTTTATTCTTATTCTCACCGCTGTTTCTATTGTTGCTAACTGTCGTTTTTCTCTCGTTTATCATGTTATTTGACAAATTGTTATTGGTTTTTCTTTCCTTATTTATCAAACGGTTAAACTCATCCAAGGTGAGATTCAAACGAGACTCCTTGTCAGAAATAGTTAAAGTTTTATTTAACACATTCATGTTAATTATCTTCATATTTCTATTTTCATATTTGACTACCGACCCTAACTTAGGAAAACCTTCTTTTTCTTTTGTATATGTTTCGTTCTCATATTTGAGACAACAAATTAGTTTTCCACACTGTCCGGACAATTTAGGAATATTGATCGATAGCATTTGATTCTTTGCCATCGAAATTGAAATAATATCAAAAGTATTTAAAAATGATGAGCAGCACAAAGGACGTCCACAAATTCCGATTCCACCAACCATCTTAGCGCGGTCGCGAGGTCCCACTTGCCTCAACTCTAATCTTGCGTGTAACTTGGATGCAAGAATTTTGAGAAGATTTCTAAAATCAACACGGTCATCGGCAGTGTACATTACTTTAATCTTTGAATTATCGAGGGAAGAAGTGACTCGAAAAACTGTCATGCTCAAATTCAAAGCATCAGCTTCCTTTTGAATTTCTCCGACCAATCTTATATCTTTTTTTAAAATATCCTGGTAATTGTTCTTGTCTTCCTGGCTCGCTACCTTGATGATTCGGTCATATATTTCCAAGTTCTCATCCTCGCGGGCAAATCGAACTTTTTCCACTGTTCCGGCGAACGGAAATCCTTCTAAGTCAACAACTGCTAAGTCTCCGATATTTATCTCATCCGAAAATGAGCAATATGTCAATCGCTCTTCATCAAAGCGAATCCCTACTATTCTTATATCCATCATTCTTCCTCCATAACTTTTATTAGACGAGCAAGTGCAAAGGTGAAATTCATGTTAGCCTGATACCTAGCAATATCTTCGCCTAACAACACCAGCGCTTTGCCGATTTGTTTCTTTTTATCATTTAGACCTTTCGTAAGTTCTATTAAAGGAGACCTTACATCTCCTGTGATAACTTCTGAAAAGATAATTGATAATACATTATAGAAATAATTATAACACTTATTTCCTTTTATACTTTCACTTCCGCGCATCAAAAAATATCCAGCTCCTCGTCTATTTTCCACGAGTTCTTGAGCATAGCCATAAGCCAATTCATAGGCTTTGCTAAATTCATCTGACTCCATTATTTCCTCTTTGCTTTTTTCATCATATACAAAATGTGAAACAATATAGTATTTTTCCACCGACTCGTTTCCAGAATACTCATCCACTTTTTTAAATAAATCCGGAGGCATAATTCTAATAGATTCACAGCGGGATTTTATAGTTTGTAGAACTTTCTCGCGGTTTGAAGTCGTAAGTAAAGCAACTATATTACCTTTCGGTTCTTCCAAAAATTTAAGCAAAGCATTACTCGCTTCCTGAGTAATATTTTCCACACCATGCAATACATATACACCGCGATGCCCCTTTTCTAAAGATGATAGGGAAAAGAAATTAGCAAGCGAATCAATGTCGTTCTTTTTAATAAGGTTTTTAGAACCATCAATAAGAATAAAATCAGGGTGATTTCCCTCGTCAAA
>JBAYAI010000078.1:0-5399 GCA_041669865.1 Bacilli bacterium
GATAAGCGCTTGGAGTGAGTTACAAAGTTGGAGTTGCGTATCTGCACGACGACTTTATCTGTTAGCTGGTGATTTTTCTTCAATATATATACGACTTCCTTAGTCAATTTGCGCAAATGTTCCTTGAGCAAGGCATCATCATCGATATCCTCGATGAAGGTGGTAGCATTTGAAATCGACTTGGCTTCTTCGCGAACTACTTCTACTTTATCACTTCCCTTTCCGTTAGCCCAGTCGAGGTAAGTGGAATAGATGGATCCCACGAGCGCTTTAAGTTTTGATGCGTCTGATTTAGCTAAATCCCCAATTGTCTTTATGCCAGCTTCTTCCAATTTTGGGGCAGTTTTTTTCCCAACTCCCCACATTTTAGATATTGGTAAAGGCCAGAATAACTTTTTATATTCATCAGTGTAGATGCAGGTCAAACCCATCGGTTTCTTAAAGTCGGAGCCCATTTTGGCCAAGAACTTAGTGTGAGCGTATCCCATTGAACATTGCAGTCCTAACTTTTTATATATATCTAACTGTAGATCAATCAAAAAATCGTGAGCTGTATCATCATTTACGTACTTAGTTATATCGATGTAGCACTCATCGACACTCACTTGCTCGAGGAGAGGAAAGCGAGCGCGTAAAAAATCCATGAAGCGGTGGCTGACTTGTGAATAAAGTTTGTAATTGCCTTTCAATATTATTAAATCTGGACAAATGCGTTTAGCGGTTACTGATGGCATTCCAGAATGAACACCACATTTTCGTGCACGATAGTTGCAGGTGGAAAGAACGCCTCTACGGTGATCACCACCAATGGCAACGTTGTGCTTAGCTAAGTCCGGATTGATATTTTCCTCGCATTGATAAAAGAAAGCATTTAAATCGATATGCAATATATTCTTCATTTAAATAACCTCCCTTATTTAATTATTCTAATATAAATGCTAGACTAGTGACATGAAAAAAGTAATAATTGTTTCCGGTTCAATCTATTTAACCTTGATAGCAATAATCCTCATCGCTCGCTTTACCAATGTTTACGGCTTGCTCATTGCTGTTCTCGCCTTTATCATCATGGTCTCGATTATCACTCTCTACGACCTATACATTGCCACTTTGATTCAAAGAGTGTCTTACAGTATTCAAGAAACAACTGAATTTGACCAAATTATCAAAAGAGTGAACGATATTTTGAAGAGACCCCTTACTAAAGATCAAAGTATCAGAGCTCAATTTCTTCTAGTAATTGCGTACACGTATATGGAAGGTGGCCTACCTCAAGCTGAAAAACTTCTTGCGAATATGGAAATACCAAGTAAAAAAGCAAAGTATCAAATAATAAAACTCGACTGCCTTCTAGCTTTTGATATTATTCGAGAAAATGAAGAAAGTTATTTTTCTCATTTGCAACAGGAAAAGAAATATATCGAAAATAAGAAACTTGCGGATAACAAAGTTATTATGACTTACTATTTTCAGCTTTTAAAAGACTTCTATCAGCCCAGCCTTGAGGCGAGAGTAAATGAGATAATTAAGAACGAAAGAGAGGAAAATCTCAGCGTCATCACCGAACAGTTTTATTGCTATTTAAAACTGTTAAAAATGAGCGTCAACGGAATGCCTCTCAATGGAATTGATGAATTAAAAAGATGTGCAAAAGGCACATATTTATATCAAAAAATCGTTGACCTAGAAAATCGATAAAATGGTAGTTATCTCTTTTAGTAACTATTTAGTAATAAATTAGTTGTTTCACATTAGAAATTATATTTTTTACGCTGTTTCACGTTACTTTTGGTATTGATTTATGAGTTCCTTAGCGGCGTCAATTCCACCTTGAGTAATATCACTGCCAGAGACCATTCTTCCGATTTCTTGAATTTTTTCTCTTTCATTGAGCGGCTTGATATGAGACTTGGTAATTCCCTTCTCTTCGTTTTTGTAAACGAGATAAGTGGATTGGCAAGCAGCGACCACTTGCGGCAAGTGAGATATCAATATCACCATTGAATCCTCCGCGATACTCATGATCTTTTTGGCGGCTTTAAATGCAATGTTTCCTGATATCCCGGTATCTATTTCATCAAAGACTAAAATGTCATAAGGCGATGTTTTATTGAATACGGTCTTCAAAGCGAGCATTAAGCGAGAAGATTCTCCACCGCTAGCTGCCTCTTTCAGTGGCATAAATTTAGATCCCCGGTTTAGGCACACTGCAAAATTGACTGAATCTTTTCCGAATTTATTCATTGCTGATGGGTTGATGTTGACCTTAAATCCATCGGAAAGAAGTCCGAGAGAGTCAAGTTCTCTATTTACCAATTTGGTCAAATATTCACCACCCTTTTCTCTCGAGGAGGTCAACTCATCTCCAAGCGTGTTGAGCTCTACTTCTATCGACTGAATTCTACGGTCAAAGTATTCGAGCATATCGTCATATTCTTCTAGTTGAGCGAGTTTTTGCTTGAATTCGCGATAGGCAGAAAGAATGCTGTCCGTCGTTTTTCCATATTTGCGCTGAAGAGTCGATAATTCAAAAAGTCTGGCATTTATTTCTTCCAAGCGCTCTGGAGAATAATCGAGAGATTCAAAACTGTCGAACGCTTCATTTATAGCATCTTCAAGCTCATTCGCCTTCGCACATATATATTCACCTTCTTTTTCTAAATATGTGCCGTTCAGCCCTCGAGACACGTTCTCTAAGCGAGCGAGAACGTCCATGACTAAATTGTTATCTTCGCCGGAATTGATAATTTGCTTAAAGGAAGCAAAACTTTCTTGTAGACGCTCATATCCAGAAAGATTATCCAATTCCTCTTGCAGATCTTCAATTTCGTTTTCTTTTAAATCGAACTTTTCAATTTCTGCTATTTGAAATTCTAAAAATTCTCGTTGATTTATATCATTGTCCTTCTTGAAATCTTCCTTCTTTTGCCTCTCGCGTTTGAGCTCTTCAAATTTCGCTTGATATCTATTCAGCAACTTGGCATGTTCAGTTCCGAGAAAAGAGTCTAGAAGCGTTAGATGGTGGGAACTCTGAAGTAGATAAGAGGAATCGTTTTGCGAGTGAATGTCTATTATTCCTTCCATTACTTGCTTGAGAACTTTTAAGGAGACTGTTTCTCCATTTATCCGCGCTAAAGACATTTTTGATGGCAAGAGAGAACGCGAAACAATCAACCGTTGATTTTCATCAAGGTAGTCGAGGATAATCTCGTGTTGTTTGAGAAAGCTTTTGCGAAATGTGAACACACCTTCGATAAAAGCTTTTTTTGATTCGTCTCGCAGTTTATTGAAACTTGAACGGGATCCAGAGAGCAAGCTGAGAGCGTCGACTATGATTGACTTACCAGCGCCTGTTTCTCCAACCAATCCGTTTAGTTTTGGCTTAAATACAATATCGATATCATCGATGATAGCAAAGTTAACGATTCTTAATTCTTCTAACATTTTAATTACCTTTTCTTAGATATATTATATCTTAATTGGCACAGTCTGTGTAATATACTGATATTTATTATTTTAAAAATATGTACATTTTTCTCTATCTATAGTTAGAAACTTTATCTTAAACTTTCATCCGCTTCTTTGGCTCTATATATCATTTTTTTCGTCAAGATTGGCCCGATTAACTCAGTGATGATACAAGCTATGACTACAGTTGCCGATATTTCAGCTGAGACACTCATCAATGCATCGGTCTTACTGACGATTAAAACCAAGCCGAGGGCAACGCCCCCTTGAGGCAATAGTCCCATTGGTAGAAGGTGAGTTACCTTGCGGTTGCACTTAAGAATTTTACCACCGGTAAAAATTCCGAGAAACTTACCGACAGACATACCGATTATATAGCATCCTACACTTAAACTCAGGGCTCCGAATGATCCGATTTCTCCAAGTTTTAAATCGGCCCCGGAAAGGACGAAAAAGAGCACAATAAATGCTGGAGTAAATCGCTCCAGCAAACTCGTAGCAGCAGGTTCTTCCTCCGCTGAATTCGTAAATATCAATCCCAGTACCATACATCCAAATATTTCTGATATTGCTACATTTTGACCTAAGAGCTCTGTCAATTGGTCATTGAGAAATTGAATGATACCAAGAGTGAGAAAGACGGTAGAGATGGTAACTACAACTCTGGTTGAACGCCCTTTGAATTTATGGATAAAGTAAGATAGAAGGACGCCAAAGAAAGCGCCGATTCCAATTGCAAAAATAATTTCCAAAAAAGGCATAGCAATAAGTAAACCGATGTTGCTACCCGAGGTGCCAGTAATAATCTCAATGGCGGAATATGCTAAACCGAAAGCAATCAGTGCTGTTGCATCGTCAATGGCGACAACAGCGGTGAGTGTCGAACATAAAATTCCCTTTGCGCGATACTGTTTTAAGACTAGCAGTGTAGAAGCGGGTGCAGTAGCTGAGCCGATGGCACCGAGAGCAAGCGAGAAAGAAAAATATGTCTTATAGTCGACATTCAACATCTTGGTCATGATTGGTGAAAAACTCATGAAGAGCAAGGTTATCAACACGACAGCAAAAACACTTTCAAAACAAGCCAAAAGAATTGATTTTGATCCAACCTCTTTGACGTAATCTTTTTTAAATTCACATCCGACTCCAAAGGCGATGAAAGCTAATTCCATCTCGATGATAATCTTGAGAGATTCAATTGCATCGTAAGTTATGACGCCTTCATAATTAGATAAACCCGGCATCAAAGAAATGAGTCCAGGGCCCAAGAGCAATCCGGCAAATAAGTAACCGGTAACATCGGGAATGTGTAACTTTTTTGTAAACTTGTGAAATAATTCACCAAAAACCAGCATTATAGCAATTGCTAATATCAAATAGGACGAACCAATCATAATTAACTCCTTTAAAATTAAAATACAAAAACTGCTCTAAATATCCGATAGTTAATCGATGTCCGGTATACCGTAACTTTCATTGATATTAATTACAAACATAACGCCAGTATCAGGCTGGTTGAAATCACCGATTACGGCAACAATCAACTTCTTAGCTCTCTCGACTTCTTCCTTAGTACCAACAAAGAAGAGAGTCTTGGATCTATCGCGGTCAGGATTCACAATTTTTCTAATGCTTCCAAAGTGTGAAATTTCTTCATCTTCCGCTTCTAACAAACGGTGAGTCATACCTTCGGAGTCCCAAATTGTGCAACCGTGGATATTGTTTGCAACTAAAGTCTTCAACAGCGGATTTAATTTTTCGACATTAGACAAAATCAAAATAAGTCCTTGCAATTGTGCCATAGTTAATTTTCTCCTATATAAATATTGTAAGCGGTATTAACTTTCAATTCAAATAAAAACACTAGAAAATTTCTAGTGTTTGCCTTGATGTTTACAGTATGATTACAAAGTGTTAAGTATCTTTTTGAC
>JBAYAI010000079.1:0-5388 GCA_041669865.1 Bacilli bacterium
GCAGCGATAGCGTAGAGGTACCACCTGTTCCCTTTCCGAACACAGAAGTTAAGCTCTACAACGCCTGAAGTACCCTTTCGGGGAGATAAGGAAGCTGCCGGTTTTTTTGTGCGTGGGAATATTGATTTCGCAGAAAGATAATCGATTGTAAGTTGACGCTTGAGTTTTGATCATAGTCAACTAATTAATTCTTTTAATAGACTCTTTAATTAGCTATTATAAATACATATAAAGAGGTGGGAAAATGAGAAAATTTGAAATATGCAAAGGTTTTGAAAATAAGGATGTAATTCTACCTGAAAGAAAAACTAAATTTTCTGCTGGATACGATTTTTTTAGCAATGAAGATTGCGTTATTAAACCGGGTGAGGTTCATTTAGTTCCAACTGGAGTTAAAGCGAAGATGGAACCAGATGATGTTTTAAAGTTGTACGCGAGATCTTCACTTGGTGTAAAAAGAGGTCTGATGTTAGTGAATTCGGTGGGAATAGTCGACAGTGATTATTATGAAAATGAAGAGAATGACGGTCATATAATGATCGCTTTATATAATTTTTCTAATAGCGAAACTATTGTAAAAAAAGGAGAACGGATTGCTCAGGGGGTGTTTTCAAAGTACTTGACAGTCGAGAGTGACACTTGTAGAACAATTAGAAAAGGTGGATTCGGGTCAACTAAGTAATTAAAAATAAACATATATTTATTTAATATGATAAGATTTTTGATAAAAAAATCTTATTTTTTTTTAATGTGTAAAAATGCAAAAAAACCTATAATATTGACATTTTATTGAATTTTTGGTCTAAAATTAGGATAAAATTATACATATTACTGTGTATTTCGTGGTTAATCCTAGATTTGTCGAATAAGTTTCTCGAGTATTGCGAATGAAGCCTCATTTATCTAAGAAATGGGGAGACGTTTAGTTTCTTGCAAAGAAGAGGCATAAAGTTTATAATTTACTATGATATCGAGAGAAATTTGATATAATTTGATTTAATACTTTTTGGAGAAAAACATGAACGTAAATAAGAAAACTGCCTACGGTAAAATTGATATAAGTTTGGATGCGATCGCCCAAGTTGCGGCTAACGCTCTAGTCAATGTTTTTGGCGTGGTTGGTTTGGGCTCTTGCAAAACTTCTCTATCGGGAAATATTAACAAGCTCTTGAACAAGGAGAGTTTTAGGGAAGGCGTTACAGTCAAAAAGGAAAAAGATAAATATAGTATAAATCTATATATTATTGTTTCTTATGGCGTTAAAGTTAGTGAAGTTATTGCTGAAGTACAAACTCAAGTTGGGTATTATTTATCCAAGGCTTTCGATATAAAATTCGATGAAGTTAACGTCTTTGTTCAAGGCGTAAAAAAAATGTAAATGAGGTAACAATATGACTAAAATTGATGGTGTATTACTAAAACAAATGATCATTTCAGGATCAAACAATCTTTTCAATCACTATCCCGAGGTTGATTCTTTGAACGTATTCCCTGTTCCAGATGGAGACACAGGAACGAATATGAATTTAACTGCTTCTTCCGGAGTTAAAGAAATAGCTAATAAATACGACGAGGATATATATGAAATTGCCAAAGCTTTCTCGCGCGGATTGCTCATGGGAGCCAGAGGAAATTCCGGCGTAATTTTATCTCAAATATTTAGAGGTTTTGCGCAGGGGTTAAAAGGAAAAACAGAAATTGATGCAGTAGGTTTGGCTGAAGCTCTTGAAATGGGCAAAAACGTTGCATACAAAGCGGTTATGCGTCCTGTAGAAGGCACAATATTGACCGTTATGAGAGAGTCGAGTGAAGCCTTTAGCAACTATGCTGAACCGGGCATGAAAATGAATGAAGCGATGGAGTATATATACAACGAAGCTTGTTCTTCTCTCGAAAGAACACCTGACCTTCTTCCAGTTTTAAAGGAAGTCGGTGTTGTCGATTCCGGCGGATCTGGTTTAGTGTATATTTTTGAAGGGTTCGTCAGGGCGCTAAATAACGATATTGTCGAAAAGAATATGCCTGATGTGACTGAAGCGCCAGCTGAAAGAGGAACATTCAAACAAGTTGGTGGTCCTAAAACCGATGAAGAACTTGAAAGTGGAGAGAAAAAAGAATTTGGTTATTGCACCGAGTTTATTCTACGTCTTGCTCCTAAGGATAAAGAAGAGGAAGTCGGAAAGAGAATTTTTTCCGAATCCAAATTTAAAGCTATTCTCGATTCTCACGGAGATTCCATTGTTGAAGTTAAGGATAATGATTTATTGAAGGTTCACATTCATACGAAGCATCCTGGAAATATCTTGTCTTTTGCTCAGCAATATGGAGAATTCGTCAAAATTAAAGTTGAAAACATGACAGAACAGCATTCTAACCTCGTAGCTGAAGAAAATACTAAAACGACAGTTAAGAAAGAGGAAAAAAAGGAGGATAAAACTCCTAAAAAATATGCGATGATCGCCTGTTGTTCTGGGTCGGGAATTGCTGATATTTTCAGAAGTCAAAGAGTGGATTACATCGTTGAAGGGGGCCAGACAATGAATCCTTCAACTGAAGATTTTATTAAGCAAATTAATAATATTAACGCTGAAAATATATTTATTTTCCCAAACAATTCAAACATTATCATGGCTGCCAAACAAGCTGGTCAGGTCATAAAGGATAAAAACGTTGTGGTTATTCCTTCGACATCAATCCCGCAAGGAATAGTTTCTTCCATGATGTTCAATCCGGAAGTTGATGTTGAAGAAAATAAGGAAAATATGGAAGATGCTTTAGGAAACGTATCCACCGGCCAGGTAACTTTTGCTATTCGCGATACGACCATCGATGGTGTCGAAGTCAAAAAAGACCAATTTATGGGAATTATCGACAAGAAAATTAAACTATGTGAGCCTGACAAATTCAAGGCAGCACGAAAGGTAATTAAGGAAATGACCGATGAAATGACATCGATCATAACTATCATCTTCGGCGAAGATATAACCAAGGAAGAACAAAAATCTTTCAAAGAATTTATCGATGCTAAATACGGCGAAGATATCGATATCGATTACAAAGAAGGAAAACAGCCAGTATATTCATTTATAATTGGTGTTGAGTAATTTATTAAACCCGCTTGTTGCGGGTTTTTTAATGCTCATAATTTTTCGGTTTGTCGAAATAATAATAGTGCAAAATGATTGAGCGTATTAGTGTATAATAGTTTTATGAAAGTTTCTGAAATATATAAAAAACTCGGAGCGGAAAATGATGAAGATATTTTGTCTCATTTTCCCAAGAGATATGAAGATTTATCATTAACGGACTTGAACGGTTACTTTTACAACAATCAAAAAGTCGTAATCCTCGGCTATTATGAAAAGATGGTTGTGATTCAAGGTGGCCGGCTCATTAGATTGAATCTAAAGACTGATTACTGCACTAAAGAAATTAAGTGTATGATTTATAATCAGCCTTTTTACTCCCGCATATTAAAGAGAAATAAAAAATATTATTTCTTTGGTGTTTATAAGGAGAAAACTAGAACTTTAATGATAACTCAAATAATTTCGGATACTTCTCTTTTAGTTCAACATAGATATAAACCTTACTACAATTTGAAAGGAAATATATCACAGAGCAGTTTTTACTCCTTAGTTCGAACCATTCTTGCTTCAAAAACGGATTACATTCTACCTATCGTTCCGAAGAAATATCGCGATAAATACCGTCTTGAAGATAGGGTTCAAGCCTATAAAGATGTCCATATTCCAGTGAGCAAAAACACTATAAATCGTGGATTGAGAGTATTTAAATACGAAGAAGCTCTAAAGTACTGTATTAAAACCATTTATGAAAAGAAAAAATTTTCTGCGGTTAAGAAGGCAGAGATGGTTAAGATTGATAAAAAAAGAATTAACGAATTTATAAAGAAGTTCGATTTTAAGTTGACCAAAGATCAAATCAAAGCAGTCGTGGAAATAGTTGAGGACATGGATTCATCAACTGTGATGAATCGACTTTTGCAGGGAGATGTCGGTACAGGAAAGACAATTGTCGCTTTCATCGCTCTCTATGCTAACTACTTGAGAGGGGGTCAGGGAGTTTTGCTGGCTCCGACGGTTGCTTTAGCGCGTCAGCATTATAAGAGCGCAAAGGAGATCTTTCGCGATTCTGATGTTGATGTACAGTTTCTCGACAACGCTTCAAGTACCAAGCAAAAGCGCGAGATTAAAGATAGAGTTAAGTCAGGGAAGATCGATATTCTCATTGGAACCCACAACGTTTTTTCTGATGATGTAACCTATAAGAATCTCAATTTGTGCGTGATAGATGAACAGCACAAATTCGGAGTTAAACAACGGCAAAAGCTCGCAAAAAAAGGCATAGGAATGGATCGATTGATGATGTCAGCTACTCCTATTCCTCAGACGCTTTCAAGAATAATTAATTCTGATTTGGACGTTTCGTTTTTAAACGAATTTCCCTTTGTCG
The DNA here is from genome assembly GCA_041669865.1 of Bacilli bacterium. Classification (GTDB taxonomy): domain Bacteria; phylum Bacillota_I; class Bacilli_A; order RFN20; family CAG-288; genus Scatoplasma. The sequence goes on from JBAYAI010000079.1 coordinate 4,477, forward strand.
AAAGGCGAGTGGTCACGCGATTAGTAAAGTCTGACGACAAGATAATTAAAGAGGCTATCAACCGATGTTTATCTCTAAAAAAACAGGTTTTTATCGTCGCACCAAAGATTGAAAAGGGCGACAATTCTTCTCGTAAATCATCTGAATTTATATTCGAAGAAATGGTTGGGGAATTTGGTCCAGATAAGGTATCCCTGTTAACAGGTAAGACGCGAAAAAAGGAACAGGAAGCAATATATTCTCAATTTGTTAGCGGAGAAAAACTCATCCTTGTTTCGACTAGTTTGATTGAAGTAGGAGTTGATGTGCAAAACGCTGGATTGATGATTATCTATGCAGCTAATTATTTTGGCTTGGCTAGTTTGCACCAACTGCGCGGTAGAATTGGAAGAAATGGGAATGTCGCCTTAACTTTGCTCATATACGATGGAGACGACCAAGCGGCAAAGGATAAACTTGAATATTTGACTACGCATTCTAGGGGGCAAGATGTCGCGAGATACGACCTGGAGCAAAGAGGGGCCGGATCGCTAGGAGGGGAAAAACAATCCGGCGAGTCCGAATTACAAGTAGCTAATTTTGTTCGCGACATAAATATCTTTGAATGTGCAAAAAAAGATGCTGAAGAAATCCTCGGCAATCTAAATATCCCGGAAAACTATAATTTTGCCTCGCAATTTTTGAAAAAAGATAACAGCGACAAATCTTGAAAAACAAATGGATTATTTTATTGAATTTTTTAAAATAAATAGTGACTTTTGCGGTGGATAACTTTTAGAAATATCGCGCAATCTTTTTTTCTTTAACTCAGCATTTAATGTGTTATAATTACTAGTGCGGGGAATACATTCCGCTGAAAATTATATGGAGGAACTTATGGCTGAAAAAAAATACGTATTTTCATTTGAAGAA
>JBAYAI010000080.1:0-5299 GCA_041669865.1 Bacilli bacterium
ATATGGCATCTAAGTTTCTCCCCCTCTACATCATACAATCTGAGAATCTTTGTAGTATCCCGTGATAATGTAGATAACCCATTCAGCTATATTGGTAGCGTGATCTGCTACCCTCTCTATATATTTAATAACTAAAGTGGTGTAAATTGCAAAGGAAGACGAAATATATTTTTTCTCATCGGCTTGGATAAGACACTCTAAAATTTCTATATATTCCCTGTCGACCACATCATCTCTTGCTATTACGTCCTTAGCGAGTTCCAAATCTTTGTTGACGTATGCCTTAAAGCTATCGCTGACCATTTTCATCGCGTGGTTAGTTATATTTTCAATTTCAGTATTTTTGTGCTTTTCAGTATTTTGTAGTTTGAGCGCAAACCTAAGTATATCTTCAGCGTGATCTCCCAAGCGTTCCATGTCTTCAACCATGGTCATAATGCCCGAAATCATGCGCATGTCCTTTGCGTACGTTCTTTCTTTCAGCATAATGTTCAGTGCTTTTTCCTCGACAATGCGCTCGTAGTGGTTAACTTTATCGTCGTCAACAGGTTCGTAGACCTTACCTGGTATGTAGTCTAAATAAGCGCCGATAGAATAGACTAGATTTTTCTCAACAACATCTGCCATTTCTACGATCAGTCGATCTAATTCTATAATTTCATCATTGAGTGACATAGTGTTTTTCCCTCCTTATGCCTTATCCAAATCTTCCAGTAATGTAGTCTTCTGTCTTCTTGTTTTTCGGTCTTGAAAACAACTCAATCGTCTCGTTGTACTCAATTATTTCTCCAAGCATGAAGAAAGCTGTATAGTCGGATATTCTAGTAGCTTGCTGCATGTTGTGAGTAACGATAATTATCGAATAGTCCTTTTTTAACTCAAGTATCAGTTTTTCAATCTTCAAAGTCGCTATCGGATCTAGCGCAGAGGTCGGTTCATCCATTAGAATAACCTCTGGTTCCATCGCAATAGTTCTAGCGATGCAAAGCCTCTGCTGTTGTCCTCCGGATAAGCTGAGTCCCGAGTCCTTCAAGCGATCTTTTACCTCATCGTACAAAGCAGCTTTTTTCAAGGAATTCACAACTATTTCACGAAGAATTTTCTTGTTTTTAATTCCTTGGCACCTCGGTCCGTAAGCCACGTTGTCAAATATTGACATCGGGAATGGATTAGGGCTTTGAAACACCATTCCAACCATCGAGCGAAGAACGATTGGATTGTAATCCTCGACATTTTTCTCGTCCAGAAACAGCTCCCCGCTGATTCTGCAGTCTGGTATCAAATCATTAAGCCGATCAAAGCACCTCAAGAATGTGGACTTTCCGCATCCGGAAGGTCCGATAAATGCTGTCACTTTTTTCTCATAGATTTCTATGTTTACATCCTTTAATACATGCTTATCTCCGTATGATAGATTGATGTTATTCGCTTTAAACATCGTATTATTTTCAATGTTGTTATTCATTAATTCTTAACTCCTTTAAATTTGTTTTGCAGTCTGTTTCCTATCAACTTAACTATTATGTTTAAAAGAAAATCAATGACGATAATCACAATAGCTATAGCGCAAGCAGCTTTGTAGTTTGGCGATTGACCATTCATTAAAGACCATATGTGAACCGAGAGAGTTGTAGAAGAGCCGTTAAGTAAAACCGTATCTTGAATCGATGCCCCAGTCGCGTAGATCAAGGCCGCTGACTCTCCGATTATTCTTCCAATTGCGAGCAGAGTCCCCGTCAATATACCTGGAATGGCATTGGGAAGAATCACTTTAAATGTCGTCTGAGTTTGCGAAGCCCCTAAAGCCAAAGAAGCAGCTTTGTAGGAAGAAGGAATCGTCTTCATCGCCTCTTCAGTATTAGTCACGATAATCGGCAGCAGCATAATGGCTAAAGTCAGAGCGCCAGACATGATTGATCCGCCATTTGAACCCGCAACTGAATTCACAAAAGGTATGAATATTAATGCGCCTACCAAACCAAAAATAATTGAAGGGACGCCCGCTGTTGCAAGAATGAGAGAACGAATAATTCTCGTCATAGCATTTTCCTTTGAATACTCGTGCAGATAGATAGCGCATCCTATTCCTAACGGCAGTGCAAACACCAAAGTAAGACCTATCATATACAAAGTCGTCTCCAGAGAAGCTCTAGTTCCTCCTCCTACAGTTTTAAGCGTAAGATTCATTATTGAGTTTCCCCTGTCAAATTGTTGAGCCATAACTTCAGCTCCGTCATCGCCAGTAACGACAAACACGTCTCCTTCCGCGGATTTTAATAAGGCTGAATCGATCACTAGATTTATCGTGTCATCCATCGTTTCACCTGTGCTAGTATCAGTTAAATTGTTGAAGGGAGAATTTTCATCTACGTATTTAACAAAGACCACTTCTTCATTCATAGCGTCGATTGAATCCTCAAATCCCACGCCCCACCCGGTTGAAAATTCAAGCCCTTCGACGTTTGGATTGCTGTAAGTGATCGATTTGTCTCGCCCGTCTAAATATGAGCATGTAACAGTTGTTGTATTGTAATCAGAAGTAATAAAATCCCAAGATAATGTCGATGAACCTTTGGAAAAGACAAAGCCGATTATCAGTACCAGTATGCAGACACCAAAAGACGAAAATACATATGAGACACAGTTGAATAATGCGTCTAAAACTCTTCTTTTCTTTACATTTTTTTCGCTGATTCTCGCTGGATTCTTACGTGTTGAATCAACCTTATTTATTCTATTTTCCATATTCTTGAGTTCCCATTTTATTCTTTAGTCTCAAAAGTAGAAAATTGATGAAAATAATTAAGAAAATAAGCAAGATACCGCAGGAGAAACGAACGTCGTAATTTAAACCTGTCGCTTCTCCCATCTCAGCCAGCATGGTGGAAGTTAAAGTCCTAGTTGTGGCAAACAAATTAAATGAGGGCCCGTTAGTTATGTTTCCGGCAACCATAGTTACCGCAGTGGCTTCGCCCAACGCTCTATTCACCCCAAGAATTGCTCCGGAAAATATTCCGGATTTAGCTGATTTTAATACGACTTTATAGTTTGTTTGACTCAATGATGCTCCAAGCGCTAACGACCCAGTAATAACGTTTTGATTTACGCTTCTTAAAGCGGTTATCGATATCATGGTAATAGTAGGAATAGACATCATAGTAAGTACCAGTATCACTGTTAGATTAGACTGCCCACCAAATGTCTGGTAGTCAAATATTTCCGCTATTGATTTAGTCCATCCGGTAATTACACCTAGTCCGAACATACCAAATATTACCGAAGGAATAGAAGCTAGTAATTCGATCACTGAACCGATGATTTTTCCAAAGTACTCATTTGTCATTCTAACCACGACCAATGCCGTAATTATTGAAATTGGCGCAGCTAAAAGAACTGTGAAAAAAGTGACGTAAATAGTATTCATAACGATGAAACCCGCTCCGTAACCAGTCCCACCATTTCCCGACCAACTGGTTCCAGTAAGAAAGTCCCACACGTTTAACCTGTATGCTATTCCATCGATTACATAATCATTTATAAAAGGTGAGATTCCTTTATAAATAATCAGTATTAAAATAAAGATTACACTAGAGCTGCAAAGCAGAGAAATAATTAAAAAGACTAAACGGATAAACTTATCCGTTTTTGTCTTTTTTTTCGAATTCTCAACAGCAGTCTCTCTGTTGATATATTTTGTCATGTTGCTCAAGATTATTCAATTTAACATTAAGCTATTACATCAGACCAAAGTGTTTTCTCACCTGAGTATATCGATTTTATTGCCGCTGCTGTCGTCGCCTCATAGCTGTTAACTTGATTAACTACAGTCACAATTGCGTCGATGCACAATTTTCCATACGACCCGGAAACAGCTGCTTCCGAACTGGTTAGTTTGAGCTCTCTTGATAAGAAGCCAACATCTAAATCTTCAGCGGTTCCTTGTGTACCCTTGTAGGCTGAACCAGAACCTTGGTGGTTGTGATTAGCGATAAAGTTTCCGCACAAAGGAGAGAATTGTTCAGTTAGCGCTTTGGCAACACCCTCTACTGAAGTAGAACCACCAAATCTAACTGTCACATTCGAATTATCTTCGGTCGCGATAGGAAATTGATCCTTGATTGATGCCCATGTAGGTTCATTTCCAGTTATTTCAAGAATTCCCTTTTCCGCTATCATCGTTGTTTTTGCTTCAGTTGTTCCTAAGAAAGAAACAAAAGCGTTTACAATTTGACCAACTGAAGTATTCGTGCCAAAGTCTGTTCTAACGCAGTAGTTAAAGTTTCTATACAATCCATAACTTCCATTTTTAACGTTAGCGATAGTAGGATCAACACCTTCATATTTTAATCCTTTGCATCCAGAATCGTCCAAGGTTGATAAAGAAATATACCCTATTCCATATTCATCATTCTTTATTTTTTCAATCATATCGCCGTTGCCAGTAGCCTCGGCTATTTCATCTACTAAAACACTATTGTCCTTAACGGCTTCTTCAAAACCGATTTTAGACATAAATCCATCTCTAGTTCCAGAATTAGTATCGCGAGTATATACCTTAATCGTCTTGTCAGTGTCGAATTCAACTAACTCGGAAGTCATCTCTTCGCTTTCCGCTACCGAGTTACTAGAGGTAGAATCGGACGAGTCACAGGAAGCGAGCGCCATAATCGAGCAAACAGCAATAGTCATCGCAAATAATTTATTTTTCATAATTCCCCTTTTTCTGTTGATTTCTCTCATCAACAAACTCAGTATAAAATTTGTAGAAAAAAACATATATCCTACGCGGGTAAACTATTGTAAAGGTAATGTAAATATTGTATTTAAATGTAAATATTCCCTGTTTTAGTTTCGAGTAACTTGCTCTAAAATTGCAATTTACCACTTATTTTATTAATGTTTTAATTGCTCTTTTCACAAATTTAAATTTTTATATTACTTTTTTCCTTTTTTTAAAAAAGCCTGAATCGTGGGTTAATTCATTCAGAAAAAGGGATAATATCAATAAAAGATGATGATGATTAAGTTAGTATCACCCCTTTGTTTATACATTATGGGTCGGCGATTTTTCTTCCAATCGCAACAAAACGTCCATATTCAACAAATGAAATAGACTTATTTCTTTTTATTTTCAAGTATTGTATAATTTAACAAGTCAAAGAATAGAAAAAAAATTCAGGAGTATCTTATGACACACAAAGACATTTTTCTAAAAGAATTTTCAAAATTTAAGAAAAAAGATGTTAACCTATTTTTGTTAGCAGCTATTATATTAAATTTAACCATGTTGATTTTTGAT
>JBAYAI010000081.1:0-5224 GCA_041669865.1 Bacilli bacterium
ACGTCGTAAAGTCTCGCAATGAGTGAAACGAGCGTTGTTTTCGAAGATCCGGTCGGTCCGAAGATACCTACTGTTTCACCAGGTTTAATCTTGAATGTGATATCGTCTAGCACCTTGGTAGAACAATCTTTTGCGTAAGAGAAATTGACGTGATCGAATTCTATCGAACCATCTTGTATTTCTGTGATTGGATTTTCAGGATTCTGAATATCAGGAACCTCATTTAGCACTTCATTGATTCTCTCTGAACTAGCGCGTGACATGATCAGCATCATTGCGATGTTTGCAATCATGATGATTGAAAACAATATTTGAGTCCCGTAAGCAATCATCGCGGTTAACGTACCGGCTCCTATAGTGCCTGAGACAACTAGCTGTGACCCGAAGTACACAACCAGAAGTGTACAGACATACATGACAATATAAGCGGCAGGCATAATGGCGACACCTATAGATTCCGCCTTTAAGAATAGACGCTTTACCAATTCGGAGACTTTGTTGAATTTTCTTATTTCTTTTTCTTCGGTTGCGTATGCTTTAACGGTCTTAATTCCATTGATGTTCTCTTGTGTGACGAGATTTAAATCATCGTAACTTTTCAGGACTTTTCGGTACAGTTTGTTAACCGGAATAATAATGATGATTATCATGACTATTAATACAGGAGCAGCGATTGCGAAAATATTGGCGAGTTCTACGGATTTGTAATATGCAAAGAAGACGGCTCCGATAAAAATAATGGGAGCTCTGAAGCATATTCTGACGATCATTTGAAAAGATGTCCTAACGTTAGTAACGTCTGTTGTCATACGTGTAATCAAGCCGGAAGTTGAGAATTTATCGATATTAGAAAAGGAGAATTGCTGAACCTTTTCATATAGTTCCTTTCTTATATTCTTGCCGAATCCAGCGGATGCTTTTGTAGCGAAGTAGACAGCGGCAAAACCACCGAGAAAAGAGAACACACAAAGGCCGATCATCATCCACCCTTTTTGCAACACGTAATCGACATTCCCGGTCTTAATTCCATAGTCGAGCATATCAGCCATAAGGATGGGAATATATACTTCTATGAGCGTTTCAAAAATAACGCAAACTGGTGATAGTACAGCGTATTTGATATATCCTTTTGTATATTTTAATAATTTAAACATTAATTGTTTGCTCCTTTTGTAGTTTTTCTATAGTAATTGATGCCTTTAGTTAAAAGTTGGTCGAATTGCTTTTGTTCTTCCTCTGTATATATACTTCCTATATCATTTTCAATCTCAGTGATCTTTTTATCGATTAGTGCGAATTGTTTCTTTCCTTTTTCAGTTAGTTTAATAAATATTTTTCTTTTGTCGGATTCATCCTGAACTTTGAATATAAATCCGTCTTGTTCCAACTCATTAATTTGCTGCGTGACAGTCGCTCTAGTTAAACTAGCTTTATTGGCAATTGCGGAAGGAGATAGAAGGTCGTTGCGAGAAAGCATAATGATAATTCTTCCTTTAGGAGCGGACAAATCCGCGTCGGAAAAAAAGAATCCAGAGCGCTTTCTGGCCAAGGATGACATCGTATTTATTTTTTTGTGCAATCTATACATTTAGCGGCTCCTGCTTTTTATGTTAGTTACCTAACAACACTATTGTTAAATGATATACATTAATCGCGAAAGTTGCAAGGATAAAAATCAATAAAAAACGCGAATATAGAAAATAGCGCGATTATAAAAAGCAACGTAAATTATTTTATCCGCGATCCCGCGCCGAGGGTTTAAAATTTATAGTTTATTTTTAATGTTTTAAAAGAAAAAAGATACCTGATATTCAATGGCCATTTAGTAAAATGCTATAATTGTTTAGTATTATGTATAACGAAATTAGGAGACTGGGACTGATGACTGATAAATTCATGAAAAAAACATTTTTGCGCAAGGATTTGCTTGCCGCTGTTTGCGGGAGTATTTTGTTGCTTGCAGCGTGCAATCAAGGCGGCGAGATCAGTGTTGAGCGATACTCAGAGGACGGAATTTCATATGTGGAATACGGCGCGTACCCTCAATCGGTCGTGGATGATTCAAAGTTGATAGCAAAATTGAAAGAGATAAATGAAACTGACGAGAGAGGATATTTCTCGTACAACGGAGATGAATACGCGAAGGTAACAGCTAAATTGGTCGAGTCTGAAGCAAAGTATACTTTCATAAACGGAGAAGAGATTAAAGATGAGGAAAAATATTATTTCAAGGTGGAACCCATCAAGTGGAAAGTCATAAGTGAAACCGAAGATGACTACCAATTGTTTTCTGATATGGCTTTGGATTCTCAGAGGTTCGACGACTCTTTAAACAACTACAAAACTTCAGAAATACGCTCCTGGCTAAACGATGATTTCTATCATTTTGCATTTAATAACGCCGAGTCCATTATTCGACAAACTAGCATTGATAACAGCCCTGCATCCACTGGGTATTCATCGAATGAATACGCTTGCGATGATACTAAAGATCGCGTGTATCTATTGAGTTACGAGGATGTTACAAATGCTGATTACGGATTTAACAATGATGGAGAAGATGAGGCGAGAAAGAAAGAATTGACAGATTACGCAAGGGCTAAGGGAGCTTATATGGATACGAGTTTAGAGAATTACGGAAATTGTTACTGGTGGCTTCGCAGTCCGTATTCCGGTCGATCTTACAGTTCTCGATACGTGAATCAAAATAGTTGCGTACGCTACATTTCAGTAACTTATTCCCGAGGAGCTGTTTGTCCCGCTCTTAAGATATCAAAATAGGAAGGTACAATTAAAAAAATACGAAATCTTAAATTGTACTAGTTACGCGCTAAATATACTTTACATTATTTATCAATCTTGTAAAGTTTATGGGGGGGTATATAATAAATATAAGAAGAAAAAAGAAGCGATATAAATTGATTCGTAAAATTAGGAGGCCTTATTTATGAAAAAAACATATTTGATATTTGCACTTGTATCTCTTTTTAGTTTAGCTAGTTGCGATGGGATCACTTCAGTCAGCGCGGGCGATTCTAACCAAGTTAGCTCAGAAACTCCCACGAGCGTTGAGCTTACTTACAAGCTGACTATCAATACAAACCAAGAAACATATTATGCAAACTTCTCTCCAAATATCTCGCTTTCAGAAAATTCCATTATGGAAGCCTGCTATGGAGATAATGCGGATAACTACATCTCGTTAGGAGTGTACTCTCTGTCTGGATCGAGAATCAAAAATTATAAAATGACTGGAGATACAACGGTATATCTAAACTCGATTACCGAGGAAGACTACAACACTAATTACGTGCTGATAAATGTCAACGATGCTCAAGTTCCAGTTAAAAAGAACGAAGCATTGTCCTACGATTACGTTTGGAAGTATCTGTATAAATACCAGGTTGCGGACGATGTTGCTAGATGGGCTTTTTATACGGATGATCTATATATAAACAAATACGAAGACACAGCAATAACTGAGACCATCGACCTCTATTACGCTGAGCTCCTTTCTTGCAATTGCTGCAATATACTCGCAGTTTCTCCTGAGCTGGAAATTAAAAAAGCGATAACCATCGCGGATTCCGAAACTGTTGATTCTTACGAATCAGTCGAAGAATTGATTTCGGATAACTTCGATGGTTCACTGGACAATTATACTATTTCAGGATTGTATGAGGATTCAAACTTCTCTGAAGTAAAAGATGATATTCAACTTGAGTGCGGTCGAGCGTATTTGACATATATTGACGTAGACATTATCTCAAACAATTGACGATTTACATAGATCGAGCACTTTCTTTCTCATTTGTGCTGTTGTTAAACAACAGCAAAGCAAAATGTGGAGAAAGTGCTTTTTTAAGTTCAAAGACAAAAATGATTGGTTACAAATAGGAAAAATACTAAAGGAAAGACTTCAAAAATATTAATTCATATTGGATGCAAAGAGCTCTTTGTTAGGATATACTAACAATATAAAAACAAGGAGAAAAAAATATGATAAATAATAAATTACTAGAAGAATTTGATTCTCGTTTAACGAGTCAAGATAAAGCCGTGGCAGGTGCTATTGCCAAAGTCGGCATCAACGATGCTTCTTTGAATAACAATATAGTTAGAAAGCACACTCACAAGTTTTCAACTAAAACATTAAGGGGGAAGAGAACCTCTCAAAACAAGAGTGGTAGATGCTGGATGTTTGCAGCGTTGAACACCGCTAGAGTCGATGCGATGAAAAATCTCAACGTTGAATCTCTTGAATTTTCAGAGAACTACAGTTTATTTTGGGATAAATTTGAAAGAACAAATTACTTCTTAGATGCGGTTATCGATACGGTGGATGAACCTCTCAATTCGAGAGTTGTTGCATTTTTACTAACCGATCCTCTAGGGGATGGTGGTCAGTGGGACATGTTCAAAGCTATATTGAAAAAATACGGTGCGGTTCCCAAGGAAGATATGCCTGAAACATTCGCTTCTTCCAACACCGCTGAACTCAGAACCTACCTCACTGGTATGTTGAGATTCTTCACCAAACAAATCAGAGATGAATATCATAAGACAAGCGATAAAAAAGTTCTCGTTAATATGAAGGAAGATATGCTATACAAGGTTTATAACATCTTGGTAAAAGCTCTTGGAACTCCGCCTAAAAAGGTTGCGTTCGAATATACTGACAAGGACAAGAAATTCCACAGGATGGCAGAGATGACTCCACAAGAATTCTTCGCTAAGACAGTCAAATGGAACCTGGACGACAGAATTTCAATAATCAACGCTCCTACTAAAGATAAGCCTTTTAACGATACCTACACAGTTAAATACCTAGGAAATATTTCCGAGGGTGATCCTGTAAAGTATTTGAATTTGAAGATTGAAAGATTGAAGGAAATCGCAATTGAATCCTTAAAGAACGGCGATCCCGTTTGGTTCGGTTCTGACGTTGGTAAATCAAGCGAAAGAAAATTAGGAATCATGGATATGGACGTGTACAATCACGAATTGACATTGGGATATAAACCTGCGTGGGATAAAGAGGGTAGACTTGACTACTATCAAAGTTTGCTGACTCACGCTATGGTACTTACCGGAGTTAATCTCGATGACAACGGCAAGCCCATCACTTGGGAGGTAGAAAACTCGTGGGGAGAAGAACCTGGAGATAAAGGGATGTTTTCCATGGGTGACGACTGGTTCAGCAACTTCGTTTATCAGATAATGG
>JBAYAI010000082.1:0-5128 GCA_041669865.1 Bacilli bacterium
AAAGATTACAAAAGAACTTAAAAAGCATGACACCCAATGAAATGAGATATCATGCTTATTGTCCTGTTTTGAATCTTTAAATAGTTTTATAACTCTTTGTCTACTTGACAAGGGTCACATCATTATTATGTCCGAGTTTTTTTAATGAATCTATAATTTTTTCTCTTTTTCAATCATTCTCTCATAGGAATCGATCTCTTCTTTGTCGGGAACGTAGACATATCCGATGTTTCTTCCGTATTCTTTGTAGTCTAATCCATAACCCATGAGGAATTTTGGCTCTTTCAAGACGAATCCAGGAAAATCTATATGCACGGGAATTTTTCTTTCAGCTTGCTTGTCGATTAGACAAGTGACAAATATATTTTTAGGTTTGTACTTTTGAGATATGAAATTACGCAAATACTGGTAGGAGCATCCGCTATCAATGACATCATCCACGAGGATAATTGTTCGATTTTCAATATCGAGCGTCAAATCTTTCTTCAGGCAAATAGTTCCGGTCGATTTAGTACCCTCCCAAGATGCAACTTGAATATAGTCAGTAAGTATGGGAGCTTTTATGTACTTAATCAAATCAAACATATAATTCATTCCACCCTTTAATACTCCGATAACTACTGGAGTTTTCTCTTCGGATTTTATGCATTCGTCGATTTCACTTGCCACCTTTTGGCAAATATCCTCAATTTGTTTATTAGAAAGAATTAATTCCTGCATAATATGCCCCCTCAAAAATTTACATATATTCATTATACTTTTATTTAGTAAAAAAACACGCTCAAGAGTAAAAAAAGCGCTTACCTTGAAAAATATGCTCACCTAAATGAAAAATGCAATGGAAAAAATTTTCAAATGTAACTGCGGAAATTTTTTTTATAAATTTAACATCAAAAGCAACTTGTTATCAAATGTCGTTGGAAAACTAGGGATTAGAATACGGATTGAAGGTAGCAACTTAGACAATATATTCCCTTGTTTTTTCGGTAAAGTTTTTCACGAAATTTTCATCGAAAAACCACGTAAAAAGCATGCTAAAATATTACTGCAGTAACGGAGGTGAAACGATGGAAGTTGAACGGACAATTTTAGCGATAGATCTAAAGAGCTTCTATGCTTCAGTCGAGTGCATCGACCGAGGGCTGGATCCTTTTAATACTCCGCTTGTTGTGTGTGACAAAGAGAGAGGTAAGGGAACGATAATCCTCGCTGTTTCACCATATGTTAAGACCTTAGGTATCCCTTCGAGACTTCGGCTCTACGAACTTCCAAAAGTGAGAAATATGATCTATGCCAAACCGCGAATGAAAAGATATATAAAAAAGAGTTTAGAAGTATTGGGCATCTATCTGGAATTTGTTTCAAATAACGATATTCACGTCTATTCGATCGACGAAGCATTTTTGGATATTACTCACTATTTAAAAGCGTCGAAGATGACTAAGGAAGAATTCGCACAATCAATCATCGAAAGAGTATACGAAAAGACAAAGTTGACTGTCACGGCTGGGATTGGGCCAAATTTATTGATGGCTAAGCTAGCGATGGATATTGAGGCAAAACACAATAAAAATTTTATGGCAGCATGGACAATGGAGAATATACCTGAAAAGCTTTGGCCAATAACCCCGCTTTCCAAAATGTGGGGGATTGGAAAAAGGATGGAAGCAAAGTTGAATGCTTTAGGAATGTATACAGTTGGAGATATTGCTATTTCAGATCCGAAGTATCTTGAGAAGAAGTTTGGAATTCTCGGCCTTCAATTGTGGGAACACGCAAATGGAATTGACGATTCTAAAATCCAGGAGCCATACGTTGCAAAGTCGAATTCACTGTCGGTTGGTCAAACTTTATTTACCGACTATGACCGCGAAGAAACGAGACTAATCATTAGAGAGAATATCGATGAATTGATGGTTCGCCTGCGACGACAAAAGATGCTGGCGGGAACAGTCAGTTTAAGTATTGGTTACAGTTCAAATGGGGGATTTTCTAAGGTGGCTAAGCTGGCACAGCCAACCGATGATTTCCGACTTATACTCGAGATGATCGAGCGAATATTTAACGCTAATTACAACCCGAAGAAACTCGTCAGATCAGTGTGCGTTTCGGCTGGAAATTTAGAGAGTAACGAATATCGACAGTGTTCTCTGTTTATCGATCCTGAGAAAGAGAGAATCCAAAAAAAATTTGCTGAAACTGTTGATAGAATCAAAAGAGAATATGGAAAGAGCAGTTTGTATCGCGCTTCGGCTTTGCTCGAAAAATCAAACTATATTCGAAGGTGTAATCAAATAGGAGGACATAGGAAATGAACAGCGGTCGCGGAATGAAAAAATGGATGCCTTTTGCCGCTTTACCCGAGCATCAAATATACATGAATAGAATGATGAAAGACATGGAAAAAGTTCATAAGCCAGAACTTTCTGAATCTCAAAAAGAAGAGATTAATACGGTTTTATCCATGCTAAAGCCAGGGGACGTTATCAAAATATCTTATTACGATGATGGTTTTGTGAGAAAAGAAAAAGCCGAGTTTATAAAACTCGACTTATACTGCAAAGCTATCATCTTAAAAAATAAAAAGATCTTATTTTCGAATTTGCTCAGTCTTGAACTTTAGCATTTTTATCGCGCCGAGGAACATCGTGGTGCTTTCTACACCTAGCCTCGTAGCATTCACTCGCGCCGACAATTACAATCGGATCGTCATAATATGATGGATGCCCATCGACAATTCGCTGAGTACGAGTGGCGGCAGCCCCACAAATTTTACACACGGCCGTAAGTTTGGTGACAAATTCAGCCTTGGCAAGAAGCATAGGCATTATTCCAAATGGTTCACCGCGGAAGTCCAAATCTAGTCCAGCAACCATGATTCTCTTGCCTTCATTTGCATAGCGGTCGATGAGTGGAATAATTTCCTTTCCAAAAAATTGTACTTCATCTATGGCGATGACATCCGTTTTCTCCGTTATATATTTTTCAATTTCTTCTGCTGATTTGATTGGATATGCTTCATATTTTCCACCATCGTGACTCGAAATTGCACTTTCGGAATATCTGTTGTCGATTGCAGGTTTGAAACAAACAATGTTTTTATTCGCATACTTTAAGGTGCGAATTCTTCTAATTAATTCCTCTGATTTTCCTGCAAACATTGGACCGGTGATTACTTCTAACCAGCCTGATTTAAATTCTTGATACATACTATTTCACCTCTTATTAGTAACTAGTATAATAGATTGGAAATATTAATAAAAGCGAGAAATGTATCCTAATATAATTTTTTAAAGAAAAAAGTCAAAAAAAACATCACGATGGATTTGGTATGTGTGCATTAGCGAGCGATAGATAATTGTCTCGAATATTTGTTGCTTTCGCGTGTGCTATAATATCATTATATAAACGAATAAAAAGAGGTGGATTATATGTTAATGATGAATAAGAGGGAAAAGAAAAATCTATATTTAGGTTCGATAGAACTAGCGCAGTTTTTACTGTTGAGCGTGATGATATTTGTCACTCTCGCAAGAGGAATAGATATTTATGTTTACACCTTTGTAATAGGTGTTGTACCATTCATATTAATGGTTCTTCAGTTCTATCCAACAATGGATCTCTTTAAGCGAAAAGGAAATATGAACAAGATTGAATGGATAGAGTTATTTGGCTTTTTTATCAATATTGCTCTTTATATAACCTGTCTTTTCTTACTGAATAATTATTTAGTCTAAATGTAGATTTTTATAATATTTTTAAATCTTCAAAGTTGTTTCCATCGTGCGGTCCAAATTGAATAGTGAGTTGAGGATGAAGAAAAGAATAAATGTTCTAATCAGGCTATTTACGGTGAACATCAAAGATTGAGTAAAGGCGTTGGCTAGCCAGTCGAGATTGTAAGAGGGATTTAAATAATTCCACATTCCTAAAAAACCCATTGATATAATTACTTCATTTACAAAACATATTAAATAAATATCAAACAGCGAAAATTTTCGCTCGTGGCGAGAGGCTAAATGAAAAGCCTTTGTCTTTGATATGTAGTGAAAAAAAACATATACCCCCAAGAAGTACAACAGGAAAAATAGTGGTATTGCATATCTCAGCCAAAGTAGTAATTCATAAGAGCGATAGCTAGAATACTTGATGGAAAAAGCGGAAACGATAGAAATAAAAGCAATCAAGAGAGTAAAATATGCTATTCTTTGACGCTTGTATCTCCCCTTAAATAGATATATGACAAAAAATGGCAAAGCTCCTTGCAGTGCAGCATCGATAGTATAACCAAAAAAGTAAGGACCGACGGGAAAAGCGAGCGCGCCTATCAAGTCAGCACCTGCTCCGACTAGAGCTCCCCAAACAGGGCCGACCACTAAGGAAGAAATGATTATAGGAATAGATCCAAAACCAATCCTGATAAAGCTCGCTCCAGGTATATAAAAAGAACCAAAGCGCGTAAGCACGACAGATAAGGCGATTAAAATTGCAGACAATGTAAGTCTTCTTATTTGCTGGTTATTTTTTAACATTTAATGTCTTCCTTTTTTACTAAGAGTTGAATTCCTTTATTGTCTTGGAAATATTTCTTTCAACCTCTCTCTTTTTTATGACATCTCTCTTGTCCCGTGTATTTTTACCTTTGGCGAGAGCGATGACCAGTTTAGCTTTCCCTTTTTTTAAATAACATTTGGTTGCTACTACTGTGAATCCTTTTTCCTTGCTTGCTTCGAAGTACTTTCTTATTTCATATTTGTGCATCAACAGCTTGCGGTCTCTCTTTGGATCGTGGTTGAAGATATTCCCCTTTTCATATTCAGGAATATTCATTCCGGATATGATTGCTTCTCCGTTTTTAAATGTGATATACGTGTCGGACAAAGAGCAGTGGCCTTGGCGAATTGATTTGATTTCTGTACCACAAAGAGAAATCCCCACTTCGAGGAATTCGGATAGAAAATATTCAAAGTTTGCTTTTCTATTACTTGCGATTAATCTCACGCCGTCCTTAGTTATACCTTTTGCTTTACCCATATTGTAATCCCTTAATAACTAGTCCTTATTATAAGTCCTTTTTCTTTTTGTGTAACTATTATTGCTCTTTTTGTCAGTTCGATAAGAAGATTTC
>JBAYAI010000083.1:0-5092 GCA_041669865.1 Bacilli bacterium
CGATTTTTGCGTTCTCGATCTTCTATTTTTTTCAATTTTTCGTTTGGTAAATCTTTTGGATTCTTTATGATTGCTGCTTTTTCAAATTTATTAAGTTGATATAGAGCAAATTCTCTCTTGGGAATTGAAATACCTATAAGTTCATCCGTGTATCCCTTTTGGGCGACAAACTTAAAATTCTCGGGATTTTTTTCATCCTGAATTTCCAAGGTTATCTCATTCACTCGTGGAAACATTGTTGAAACAATCTCTACAAAGGCCCTATAAAACTCATCAGGGTTCTTTTTTTCATGCATCCTTTCAATCAGCAAAGCCATTTTCTCTCTCACATTTCTGAGTCGCTTTCGAAAAATTACTCTGTCGATCATGAAAAATGTTTCCACTGCAACTCCAACAGTCAAAATGACAAGCAACGGTATAAAAAATTTCATGTGCAACTCTCCTGTGTAAATCGTAATTATTATATTAGTATTCTTTGATTGCGTCTAATACTTATTGTATTTTTTTGACTTCCCTCTTACTTTGTCAGCTGGATAATGTTCGTTGTTCAAAATCAATTTTTTCTCAATTATATCTTCGATGTTCAAATTATATCTATCTGCAATCAATACTCCATAAATAAAAATATCAGCCAGCTCTTCCTTGACTTTCTCAATTTTATCCATGCACATCAAATCAGTCCCAGACCATTGGAATATCTCTAGCAGTTCGCTAGCTTCTAAATTCAAAGAAATCGCTAAATCTTTTCCGTTGTGAAATTGTTTCCAATTTCTATCATCTCTAAACTTAATAATTTTTTCTATCAGTTCTTCATTCATAAAATTACCTCACACTAAAAGTTTATCACAATCATTTATATTCATTAATAATTAAAAAGAGTTTGACATCAAGCCGTTATGAGTATATTATTAAGGTACCTTATAAAAGGAGGAGATAATATGACAAACGAAGAAATAATAATTGGATTAATTTCAAAAATAGATAGAAATATCGCGCGGATCAATAACTATGGATACGGGCGTGGTATGGGAATGGGTAGAGGATATAACTTCGGTCCTGATTTGCGCACCAGGGGCTTTAAACGGGATAGATTCTCTGCCGGCACACACATTGATCAGGCAGAGGATGATGCGTTTTGTTTTGGAAGAGGCCGTGGGCGTGGATTACAAGGACGATGCGGAGGTTACAACCTAGGAAGAGGCGGCCGAGGATTTGGACGTGGACGCGAACGATTGCTTACCTACATAAAAAAGAACCCCGGAATATCCCAAGGAGAATTAGCCAAACTCGTCGAAATTCGCCCTCAGTCTTTGTCAGAGATAGTAAACAAATTAGTTGTCGATGGATATGTAGAGAAAAAAACTAACGAGAACGACAGGAGAATTACACAGCTTTTCTTAACACCCGCAGGAAATAATCGCGCAGATGAATTTCGTTGCTTTCGAGCAGAATTAGCTTCTAAAGCTTTATCATCGTTGAGCGAAGAAGAACAAAAGCAATTAATTACTCTTTTAGAAAAGGTATCATCTCAGTTTTAGTTGTAAACTATACCGATCATTTCTCATTGGAATCATCGGTTTTTTTTAGCATATAACTGTAGGCCATCACTTTGTTCTTGCCACTATTTTTAACATAATACAACGCTTCATCGGCATTCCTAAAGAGTGATAATTTTTGTAGCCAAGGAGTGTTTTCTTCCCAACAAACTCCGATGGAAACAGTTAAAAATACATCGTTAGATTCTTTTCCAAAATTCGTATTCATCACCATTATTCTCAAGGTCTCGCCAAGATTGATAATATTTTGTTGTGTTTGATTAAATTCAAGGACACAAAATTCCTCGCCGCCCCAACGGCATAAAACGGTATTGTCTCCGCAAATTTCTCGAATTATTTTAGCTAATTTTTTTAAGACTTCATCGCCAAATAAATGCCCATATGTATCGTTAATATTTTTAAAGTTGTCGATATCTAAAATAAATAGACCAACTGATTTCGTTTCCGAATCACTCATGTGTTTGTCGATCATCGCATCGAAGTAGTAACGGTTATAAATTCCAGTTAAATTATCCAACCGTGACTGTTCCTGATATTTATCACCAATTTCAGAAAGTTTTATAATTTTTTTATTTATATTGGTGAAAAACAAATATCCACTTACAGTAGAAACGCAATATAAGATTGGAAAAACCAAGTAAAAGGTATCACTATAATATGGGAAAACGATAATATCTCTGCCGATTGGAATATAACAAAAGAATATCAACATTAACTGAGTTATGGTGTTGGCTAATATTCCCAATTCGCTTCCGAGAATAAAAAAGCTGTAAATAGCAAATAGAATAATCCAATAAGGAGTGAAAAAATAAACTTCACCGAATATCAAGAAATATATGGAATTCGTCTCAAATAAACAAAACATCAAAATCATGTTTAACCTTTTCAAGCGGTCAAAGTTTCCGAGAATTCCAAGTGACAAATATAGTAAGCAAAAAACAAAGCTAACTAACATCGAAGTCGTTTGATCAACTGCTAAAAAGAAAAAGCCACATATTAAAAATAAGACGGGAAAAATCAATGAAGAGATTATTAACACTTTTTGACTGTTGAATCTATCATCAAGAAATAACAAGTTTCTAAATGATATTTTGCTTTTACTTTTTTTATCCATTTTCCTCTCGATATAATTCGTAACTTTTGTTTATTTTAACATTTTTAGCGGCTAAAGAAAAATAATAAGCTATGGAGTGGCAACTCCATAGCTTATTTAATACATATTTACTCTACGGCTTCAGGAGAAGATACTTCAATCGGTAAAATTTTCTTTCGACAGTTCTTAACAAAAATAAACACAAGCAGCGCAGCGGTGAAACATCCGGTTGCGTATGGAAAGAAAGCTTGATTTGAAGTAGCATCCATGAGGGAGCCTATAACAATAGGAGTGATAGACTGAGCAATCATCGATGCCATGTAATATACGCTCGTGTACGTCCCCACAGTCTTCTTTGTAGCAAATTCGACAATCATTGGGAATGAAGCGACGTTAATCATCGCCCAACCGACTCCGACAAGAGCGAAAATAACATATGCGAGAAAAGTTAAAGACTCAAAGAAAATACCTGAAGTAAAGCAAGCCGTACATATAACAATACCGATCATTATCGTCATTTTTCTACCTATTTTTTCTACGAGCATTCCCGCTGGAATAAATGTAATTAGCGAAAAAATAATTAGGAGCATTGAAGGAAGAGAATAACCATCACTATTCAAATTTTCAAGACAGTATGTCGACCAAAATGTATTCACACCATTGAAGCCCATGAACCAGAAAAATTCAGCAATAATTATCAATGATAAATTCTTCTTGTCATTCTTGGTCAATTTTCCATCGTTCAATAAATTCGCTTCTGTCTCCGATAGTTCCTCGCCAATTTTCATATCTTCCTTCATCTCTACTTCAATCTTTTTTTCGTGAATATTGAAATATAAGATAGCCAGTGCCACGAGCATAAGTATCGATGTTATAATAAAAGGCCAAATTAAATTAATAGCACCGAGCTCAGGATCGATATATGTGTTTTCATGCGTGACAGAATCTTCGATGCTTTGAAAAATAAAGGGTGTAATCATCAGCAATATTCCACCGAATATACCGCCGATATATCCAACAAAGTTGATGATTCCGTTCGCTTTTGAACGCAAAGGTTTTGGAGTGAAGTCCGGCATCAAAGCAACAGATGGAGCACGATACATCATCATGAAGAAAATAACTAACCCCATTGAAACGATGACTCCAGCCAAAGAATTCCAAAGATAACTTAAAATTATGAATGGAAAGATTATTGCAGAAGAAATCATGCCAATTAAAATGAATGGCATTCTTCTCCCCATTTTTGTATCTGTCTTATCGGACAATCGTCCAAAAATTGGCAACATGATTATCGCGGCGACATTATCCATCGCCATGACTACGCCGATGACAGTCTTATAGTTCCCATCCCCAAAAGTAGAAGTGAATAGCTTTTCGAGAATCAACGGACACTGCATGTTGTAAACATACCACAACAAAGTGATAGAAAAGAAAGCCGCGCCAATTAAAAATGTTCGTTTATAATTCAATTTTAAAGGCACGTGCGTGGAAACGACTTTGGTTTCATTCATAATATTTTTTACCTCTATAAATATTGTATCATGATAAATAAAAGATACAACTTATTTATTCGATATCGCAATAAGATAAATACAGCGCTTTGCTTTGCTCTACACTAGCGATAACAATCTTTCGCTTAGTTTATCTACGCTGTCAAAAACATTGCCTGGATTAGCTTTATTGAGTCTCTCGAACGAATATGTGTGGTTAAAGGTGACCGACAGTATATCTACGTTTGCTTTCTTGCAAGAAACTACGTCAGCAACGGAATCTCCGATATACACAACTTCACTAGGCTCGACCGAATAATCGCCGCAAAGTTTTACTAAGTTTAGTTCCTTGTTGATGCCTTTAGGTGAGCCGTAATAAAAGCGACTGAAATACGATAATAATCCTAATTTTTTTAAGCTTATCAATGATGATTCCATCGAGCGACCGGTCAAGTAGGCAAGCGCTACTCCCTCTTCTTGCAATTTTTTCAGTAAGTCTTCAATATTTGGAGTTACCGATAGATAATCGTCGTGATATTTTTCATATATTTCCAAGTACTTCTTGAATCCTTCAGGTCCCTTTTCTTTGCCTAGGATATTAACAAAGATGCCATCTTCACTCGCACCCCAGTATTTCTTTAAATCGTTTTCTTCAAGGTGAACTCCAAGTTCCATGCACGCTCCAATGATTGATTTATTAATCAATCCAAACGAATCAGCTAATGTTCCATCAAAATCGATAGCGACTACTTTTTTCATATATTTTCCCCCTAGGTATAACCTTTGTTATATTAATAAAAAAGTTGTATAAAAACAACTTAAGTAATTAAAGTAATTTAAATAAATAATAGATGACTTTACAAAAGTGTGGCTATTCCTATTAAGATTGTATCAATGTTATAATAACTTTGCTGAATAATTAGAGTTTAAGCGACTATCAGAAAATTATTCAG
>JBAYAI010000084.1:0-5042 GCA_041669865.1 Bacilli bacterium
CTCGGCTTTTAATCCAATCTTTTCGCGATATTCTTTGACAACTTTGTTGATGATACCCTGCGTCTTCGATTTTTCCGAAATAAATATTGCACATCCACCGAAGCCTGCACCTGTCATTCTCGCACCCTTGGCTCCACCTTTAACGGCGATGTCTACCAGTGTGTCGAGTTCTTTTCCGCTGACTTCGAAGTCGTAGCGCAAGGATTTGTGAGATTGATTTAAATATTCGGCAAAACCATCGATATCACCTTTAGACAAGATTGTGTTGGCATTCAAAACTCGCTGATTTTCATAGACCAGGTGTTTTATGCGTCTTTGTGACACTTCGCTTTTAATCTTGCTTTTGTATTTCTCGAAAGTTTCGACACTCAAAGAGCAAACATCGTCGATATCGAGATATTCCTTTAAATCTCTGAGTCCTTCGTTCATTTCCTTCACCCTTTGGTTGTATTTGCTGTCAGCGAGAGTTCGCTGCTTGTTTGAATTCATAACTACCAAGTCGTTGTCACCGAGTTCAAAGGGGACATACTTAGTCTCTAAAGTTTTAGTATTGAGCAAAATTGCCTTTCCCTCCAGCCCACATTCACAGGCGAACTGGTCCATAATTCCACTGGCGACACCGATAAAATCGTTCTCGGTTTCTTTGGCAAATTTGACGATTTGCTCCTTGGTTATATCCAGGTTGTTTTCCTCTTTGATAATGGTTCCAATCAGCACTTCCAGCGCAGCGGAAGAGGACAAGCCCGAAGCTGTCGGAAGAGTGCTGGTCATCGCTATATTTAACCCTTGACCTATTGAATATCCATGCTTGTTAAATGTGTAAAAAACTCCGAGAACATAATTTACCCACTGAGCCTTTTGTTTAGTTAAATTACTTAGGTCGAACGACTGTTTGTCGCCTAGTGAGTAGATGACGACTTTCTTGTCATCTCTCGGACTCACGCAAGCGTAAATGCCTAGTTGAATGGCCATGGGAAGAACGTTTCCTCCCGCGATATCAGTATACTCACCAATCAAGTTTACACGTCCAGGAGCAAAGTATTCGGATACAGGTTTTGTTCCATATTGCTCTTCAAATATTTTTTCGCAGCCTAATGTTTTCATAAGTTTCCCCCTTTAATCTATCTTTTTATTTACTGCTAGTTTAACTACTTTATAAGCTCCGTCGTAGGTGCCAATTTTGTTTAATTTTAAAATGTTTTGATTCATCTCGACAAGAACTTCTTTCGTTTCAAGCAAGAGATCAAACATGCTTGAAATCTCCTCAATCGTGTCGCATTCAAATGTTCCATCTCCAAGTTCAGAAGCGTGAACTGCCCCGTAATATTCGTGGCCTCCCACTCGCTGAATCATCAGCTTGGGAATGGGATAATAGGCTAATTCCGATGGCTTGGTAATGAGCAAGTCCGACTTTCGCATCAGAATGTTAGTGGAATATACAGCTTTAAATATATCTTTGTGCAAGATGGAAACTATTCCTTCGACTTTTTCTTTGGAATCGAGTCCGTTGACAAACGCGTTAAAATTATCCCATTCATCAATAAAATTGATCGATTCCTTCTTATATCCATCGACATCTTTCATCATTTTTTTATAGACAGCTTCGTGATCGCCAAAATTGATAAAGAGCAGGACTTTTTTACTTTTGATAAAAGGAAGCAAATATTCGACGATAGCTTTGAATATCGGATACTGCGCACCCGCTCCCCCGACAGTCATGAGAAAGCGAAGCTGTTCCCCATTTTGTAGTCGAGCTAGCCTTTGCTTCGTGTCTGCTTCCAAATTCGACACTAATTCGTGGTCGATATAGTGGCCGACGTTAAAAAGCGTATTATCCGGCATGTGTTTCAATTCCTTTTTATCCATCTTGTTCAATTTCTTGTAACCCAAATAGGCAAAGGGTGTTTGCACAGTGTGAATCGCCCCTTCCGATAAGTGTAAAGCCATAGGCCAATTGTCGGGAATGGCGTTGACAACATGGGTCAATCCAGCGTGAACGGCGGCCTGTGATGGCCATACGTGCGTAGCGACATAAGGAATATCTTTTGGGAGATCACTGATTATTGGGACGAGTAGTTCTGAATTCATTTGATCCCCGACATTGTAAGTAATCTTTTTAAATCCTTCTGAATTGAGTGGTTCCCAAAATAATTTGTTGAATAGTTTGTACTTTTGCGACCAGCGTGAGCCGAGTGAGTAGAGCTGATTCGAATGTTGAATCATCCTTCCTCCTGCCGTGTTAAAAGAACAGTAATCCAGCCAATAGGGCTGATATCCAAGCGCGTGAGCACAGCTGGCCATCGCGATGGAAATGCGGTAGTGACCAAATACCATGCGAATGTTTCCAATGATGACCGCGTTGTCAGGAAGGGACAATTTACTGTCGGAAAGCTCGAGAACCTTCACGTCCATCAAATTGGAAAGAACTTCGTTGTTTCTCGCACTTAAGTGGTAAGTTACGCCACTTTCATCTCCAAATTTTTTGATGTATATTCGCCGAGTTCGCTCAGCTTTTTTTACCGTTTTCTTCGGCATCTCATTTCCAAAGATTACACTACATTTTTTCATAATCTAAAGTCCCTTTCTCCATATCGTATATACAATCTACGCGCTTGCTTTCACGGTAAATATAAAAGTATATCTTGTTTTTAAGACGAACGACGCCGTGAGCGCGGTGATTGCGAACGCTGTCATATAAAATGTGATAGAACGTCTTAGTTCGATTCGTATAATTGTCAAAATTGTCTGAGGTTAAGTTGATAGACCCGAAGAGAAAATTGATAATTCCAATCGCGCTTCGCTGTTTTGTTGTCAAGGAGTTATCCTCTTCTCTCATCAAAAAAACATCCGGGTCGTTGAGAAAGAAAAAGTTATCCAAATGGCGCCTTGCTATTGTGTTTATCAAAGTAACTTTAGTCGATATGCGCTCGCGATGGAATTTTTTCATATACCAAACATCGTCAAATTTAAGGCTGATGTCAGGTCCAATTCGACAGTAGTCGACTATTCCTGCTGCCGATGCAAGTGGCACACCGCAA
Organism: Bacilli bacterium; assembly: GCA_041669865.1. Lineage (GTDB taxonomy): Bacteria > Bacillota_I > Bacilli_A > RFN20 > CAG-288 > Scatoplasma. The sequence goes on from JBAYAI010000084.1 coordinate 3,039, forward strand.
CCGAGTAAAAGGGCACCATTCGCATATTTTTTTACCAAGTCCATTCCGTATTTCACAACTTGAGCTCTCGTCATTCCACTCTTGCGCGAAAAGGCTGCTGCGTAGAGAAAGTCGAGTTTCAGCAGGTCAAATTTATTCTCGTTGACCATGTATTCAATCGATTTCTCGATGTAATTTTGAACTTCGCGATTGAAGATATCCAAAGGATAGAACCCCGACCAATTAGGCCCGAGATATATCTTGTTTCCTTTTTCATCCTTAACGATCCAATCGGGGTGCTCCCGGGCAATCTTTGAATTTACTTCACACACAAAAGGTGCTAGCCATATTCCCGCTAGCATATCCTTGCTGTGAATCTTTTCTGTCATGTACTTAAGTCCACTCGGAAGTTTCTTGTAGTCAACGTCAAGCCAGTCTCCGACCGCTTTCTCATATCCGTCGTCAATTTGGAACAAATCAAAGTTGATGCGGCTGGCTGTTTCCAGTTCTTTCAGTAAATTTTCCTCATTGATATTTTGATAGTACTTATACCATGAGGTAAAGCCAACTAGTTTCTTTCCTCGACAAACTGGCAAGGAAAAAGCTTCTTTGTACAAGTCGAAAACTTCTCCTTCTTCACCGTTGGCGGAGATGTAGTCGAAAATTACGCGCTGCGAGGAACACTCAACACCTTCGATATCTGCCTCCGCAAAGCTATATCCTTTTCTCGTATCAAAAGTAAATATGGTATAGGAGTTGTAGTCGTTGATAGAACCGAGGAGAGAGTAGTAATTTCCCCGGCGAATATAAGCGTATGTATATCCGTAAAAAACTCCGGATTTTTTGTCTGTATCGTGAAACCACGCATCGCCGTATTTATCAAATGCGTACTTCTTCATGAGATACTTAGGCACTTTTTTCATGTTGTGCATCTTTTCCGAAACTAGGAATTCTTTCGTGTCCGTCCACGATTGGTATCCGTTGACAAAAATAAAGTCTGAGGCGTCAAAAAATTGTTTTTTTGCCAACCTAGCGCTTCGTAAAATGATAGGTTTCTTTGGTGTGACAATCAGTTTAATCCTTTTGCCAATGCCATAATCTACCGCATCAAATTTCAAATCTACAACTTCATCAGATTTCGAAATGGTTATTTCTTTTCCACCTAGTTCATAGGTGAACGAAATCCTGTATTCCATCATTACCCCTCCTTGGTCGAAACTAATAGAATAAATGCATCGATTGCCATTTGTATTTGTTCTAGGTGATTGACCCTAGTGTCGGCTTCAATTATCGGTTTGCTCGCCAGTTTGATTATGAGATTTTGAATCGAATGGCTCGCGGAGTAGTAGTAGATTTCTGGATCGATATCGCTTCTAATTGTTCCATCAGCGATACCTTTCTTAAAATATACTATAAACTTGTCTTTCAACTGTTCGAATAGATTGTTATATTCGTTCAACTGTTCAATAGTCATTCCACTCTTTTGAATATAGTTGTCGAAATTCTTAATAAAAAGAATGAAATTCAAATCGTTTTCGTAAAGATTCTTAAAGGAATTTAAATATCTACGAACGCATTCAATACCGGTTAAATCGCTAGTGATATCGATATTTTCAAAATACTGAGACGATATATCTTTCCACATGGATATCGCTACGTTGATAACAATATTTTCCTTCTTCCCAAAATAGCGATACAGCGTAGCTTCCCCTATGCCTAAATCTTTGGCGAGAACCTGCATGGTTACTTCGTCTATTGATGATTTCACCATCAATTTTTTCGCTTCAGCTATGATAAAATTTAATTTATTTTGTTCAAATTTTGACATTTAACCTCCGTGATAGGATAACTATCATAATGATACCTAATCTATACATATAAAATATAGCATTGGTTGAAAGCGCTGTCAACTCAATTTACAACAATTGTTTTATTCTAAAAGTGAGTATTGTCAGTCTGCTAAATTTCTAATTTTCTTTAGTCATTCCTACATTGTAACTATATAATAGGTTCTATATATCATTC
>JBAYAI010000085.1:0-5026 GCA_041669865.1 Bacilli bacterium
AGTAAGCGTCTAACTTTTGATCGCTGTTCATTCTCATATCTAAACGGGAATCATAGCGGTAGCTAAATCCTCTATCCGGATTGTCGAACTGCGGAGAACTCACACCGATATCCATCAAAATGGCATCGGCTTGATAGATGCCTTTTGCTCGTAACATATCTGTAAACTCGGAGTAGTTGCCTTTAAAAAGAGTAAAATTGTCGCCAATTTTAGAAAGTCTCTTGCGAGAAAAATCAATCGCTGTTTGGTCTTTGTCAATCGCATAGAGATGTCCTTTTTTTATTTGACTCAAAATTAAAGATGAGTGACCAGCTCTGCCGAGTGTCAAATCCAATACAACCGATTTTTCTGTCAATTTCAAGCCTTCAATCGCCGGCTTGAATAGTACAGGAACGTGATAATTACTATCCATTTTCTTTAGTTCCTTTTAAGTGGGAGGCCAATTCTTCATAACAACTTTCATCGCGATCGAGCAAATTGTCGATGATTTTGCTTGAGAACAACTGGATGTGGTCAAATGCTCCTACAATGGCAACCTCTCCTTCAATCTTTGCTTTCGCCAAGAGAAAGTTAGGAATCATAATTCGACCTTGCTTGTCCATGTTCACCTCATATGAGTTAGCAAAAAATATTCTTTTGAGGGCTCTGCTATCTTTATCAAAATCGCTGAGAGAGTTTATTTTCTCAGCTTTTTTTTGATATACATCTTCCCCATAGAGCGAAAGACATGAATCCAAATCCAGCGATAAGTAGATAGTGGATGATAATTGGGAGCGATATTTTGCAGGTAAAACGAGTCTATTCTTATTGTCAAGACTGTGAATGGACTGCCCCACAAACATACCACTTTCCTCCTATATTACCCATATTCTACCATTAATATATTTAACTCGCAATAAAATTTAAATAAATTATCTTTCAAAGAGAGCATAGACACTCTTCTTAAATCAACAACAACTCAAGAAAATCACGGCAAAAAACAACAACACTATGCTGTATTTTATAGATATAAAAAGCTCGAGTATCAACCAATACTCGAGCAAATAATCAATTATTCAAACTTTGTGGGATCTAGGGAAGCAAAGGGATTGTTCTTTTCTTCCTTTTTCTCGGACTTCTTTGAAATTTCATCGAAGGCGTCTTCAGACATCAAAGTGTATCCCTCATTTTCTTCATATTCGATTTTCTTCGAGGAGTACCTAAGTGGAACGGCCGAGTAGAAGAGAGCCAACAAAACAGGAAAGAAATCAAATTCTCCGCGTTTCATTTGTATATCCGTCACACTCGAATCCTCAGATATAATTATGTCTTCCTTCTCGCTTATTTCAAGCGGACTGTACTTTGCAGTAAATTGATCCAGCACATTGATAACGCCTTCAATTTCCACGTGAACCAAGTACCCGTTGTCCGATTCATAGGATGTAAAATAGGCAAAGAGTTCCGATACTGATTTTACATTCGGGACAGCTTTTAACTGCTCGTCAGTAAGAGTTATCTCATATTCGACTTCGTTGTTCATCAACTGATTTATATCAGCGATGGAAAGCTTTAGTGAATTCATCTTACCCTCTCTTTCTAAAGATATTTCTTTTGGATAAAATAATCGCGAAGCGGAATCATAATATCGCGAATGTCAGGATGAGCTCTTTGATCACAACGCAAAGCAAAAATCGTTTTAAATTCCTGAATGTTCGCCGTGATGATGATAGAAGTTTTCAACTTGTTGGGTAAGATTGCTCGCGCCATCTCGGGTGCAACGCCCTTTTTCACGAGCGAGATATACTCCTTTTCAATCATAGCAAACGTTCTATCGTACACTTCCTTGTTTTCACCATAATCGAGGGGTTCGATCATGGTCAATTCGCTGGAAAATTTATCCTTGCTGTAATTGCAGTAGCGCGTTGACTCCTGCGCATAACTAGCGATGCGGTGGCGAACTAGTTCGTGCGATACTCCGCGGTCAGTAATGATTTTTACAGTTACGTACTTAACTTTGTCGTAAATATCGGTTGGTAGAAGATCAATTTCGCTCTCGGTGAGCAATTTTGCATCTGTAGGTTTTGCTTCATACCCTTCAAACAGTTCAGCGACATCCGAAGGAAGAGCACCTATCAAATCGCAGAGAACGTTTCTTTGACCTACGTCAAATGCTTCGAGTATAGGACGAAGTGAAAAGGCGCAGTAATAGTTCGATCCATCTTGAGCAAGAACGATAAATCTATTATTTAAATTGATCAGTTCTCGGTAGAGTTCCTCAGGAATTTTCGCTACAAAGTTTTTGTGCTCAATCATAGCGTAATGCTTGTAACTGAGCAAGCGCTTGACAAAGAGCTTGGGATTTTTATCCTTGTTAACTTGGTAGCAATTGTGAGCAACAAGAGCAATTTTCCGATAGAAATCCGCAATATTTATTTCCTCAAATGATTGTTTTACATATTTCATTATTTCAACTCAACTTTCAATTTATGAGTTACGTTCAATAATATCGTGTTTATTAAACTTTGAATTTTCTCGTCAGTCAAAGACTTTTCTTCTGTATTTTGAATGGTTAATTTAAACGCGAGAGATTTCTTTCCATCTTTTTCAAAGACGTCAAAGATCTCAACTTTCCTTACGTATTTACCGCCGGCCCGCTTGATAGCATCCGCGATATTTTGAGATGTTACTGAATCATCCAAAATATTGAAGGCCAAATCTCTCGTAACCGGTTGAATGCTTGAAATTGGTTCAGCCTTTAACTGTGATGTGCGAAGGGAGACAATTTGAGTGAGGTTCAATTCACCGACGATGAGTTCGCCCTCTCCCAATTTAGGATTCAACTCTCCAAAGGAACCGATGAGCTTCTTTCCTATGAAAAGCGAAGCCGAGCGTCCAGGATGGAAAATCGAGTTAGTGCACTTGACCAGTTTATAGCGCCTAGAGTCAATTCCAAGCGCATCAAAGATAAGTTCAACTGCTCCCTTAATATCGTAAAAGTCTGCCTTGTGAGTCGAAAGCAATCCCTGCTCGCGAACCTGTCCGGACAAACCGAGGGATAGATATGTCTCCACCTTGTCAACCGACAAGCTGACTGACGATATTTCAAACAGCTTTAAATCGCTGTGTTTTCGCTGGATATTGTATTTCAAAGTATCAACCATAGACGAAAAAATATCAGATCTAATGTATTCGTGATCTTCGGTCATAGGATGGGAAACTTTGAGCGAAGGGTTTTCATCAAAAACGCGCAAATATCTATCTTTTTCTTTGGATATTAAAGTGTAAGAAAGTATTTGGTCAAACCCAGCATCCAAGAGAAGATTCTTAATTCTCATTTCCTTCGCTTGAAGTTCTGTCAAGCCTCCTTTGGTATGGGGTAATGATTCAAGCGAACGTATGACACGGTCAGGCGAAGAAGTTCTAAACATCTCTTCTTCCAAATCGCACTGCTCTTTTAAATCCAAGCGATGTCTATTGAAAAAGGCGCGACCATTTTCATACTTAACATTAAACATCTTCAGCATATTAAGTATTTCTTCGTCGGAAAAATTTGTTCCGAGATGAGAATTCAACTTTTCAAAGGAGAAAGGGTAACTTTCCTTTGGTTTCTCAACCTTGCTAAAGGTTGAAGTTCCAACTATCTTCGCATTCGGAACAACTTTCTTTATCAAATCAGCTGTAACCTGCAAAGTTTCTAAAGTTGTATAAGGATTAGTTCCTTTGATAAATAGTGCCGAGGAATCAGAATTCAAATTCAACCTAGTGGCCGTGTGGCGAATGGCTGCGTGATAAAAATGCGCAGCTTCAATTCCAATATGCTTTGTATTCTCATCAACTTCGACATTTTTCAATCCCATAACTCCACCGATACAGCACGGCTTTTTTTCATCTGAAATAACTACATCGCCTTTGATGACGTCATATTCCTTTTCATCGAGTGCGATAACTTTTCCTTCAAATGCATCGTTGACAACTAATTTTCTAGAAGCGAGTTTGTCCAAATCGTACATGTGAAGAGGTTGACCGGTGAGAATCATTGAAAAATTGCCGAGGTCAACAATGAGCGAAATCGACCTGATACCAACAGAATTCAAATATCGAACGATCTTTGCTGGTGTCTTGCCATTATTTAAATTGTCAACTTCCATCAAATTGAAAACATCGCAGCTATCAGTCTTACTTAGAACTTGAAAATCAGTCTTCCCAACTTTTAAATCAAATTCAGGAGGTTCTTTCATTTTTCTACCAAAAAGTGCAGATATTTCGCGCGCTAAACCAATGACGGACAAGCAGTCAGGACGGTTAGCAAGAACGTTGATATCAATGACAACGTCGTCTAATCCTAAATAATTGAGAACTTCTCTCTCTCCGACGGGCGCATCATCTGGAAGTTCGTGTATTCCATTGACTTCTTCTTCAGGAAGAATTGCTTTGTCAACTCCGAGTTCGACAAGCGAGCAGCACATTCCGTTGCTCTTTGCGCCTCGAATAACGTTTGCTTTGATTGTGAGTCCAATAGAGGGCAATTCACATCCGACCAACGCAACGATTACTTTCAAATCTTTTCTTACGTTTGGAGCACCACAAACAATATCTAGGACGCCCTCTTGACCGCAGTCGACCTTCAATAGATGAAGGTGGTCGCTATCGGGATGCATCTGGCAAGATACAACCTTTCCCACGATCAATTTTGACGCCTGTGCAACAGGGTGGGTTCCCTCTACTTCAAAGCCAGAAAAAGTTAATTTATCGACCAATTCTTCGGGAGTGATTCCATCTAAATCAACGTATTCATTCAATAATTTATATGTAGTTAACATTGTTATTTCTCCCTCTTAAATTGATGTAAAAAACTCACATCGTTATTGTAAAATTTACGGATGTCATCGATGCCGTACTTGAGCATGGCTAACCTTTCAATTCCAACACCGAAAGCAAATCCTTGATATTTATCCGGATCAAATCCGTTGTCGCGAATGACGTTTGGATGAACCATTCCTGCACCGAGAATCTCAATCCAGCCGGTGCCTTTACACATGTCACATCC
>JBAYAI010000086.1:0-4975 GCA_041669865.1 Bacilli bacterium
AGTGGATAAAAAATTTAAAGTTATCACCTTATCAACTGAAGTAACATCGGAGGTTATGATATAATAAAATGAATATGAATATACTATTAATCAGCGTAATCGCTTGTCAAAAAATCATCGAAAACAAGGAACCTTTAAAGAAAGTAATGGCATCTATTTATGCCCAGTACAATTTTTCCAATACGCAAAAGAGTAGAATTAATAAATTGTTAAAAGGTGTCTTGAGAAAATATGTCACCTTGAAATATGAAGTGAATAGCGCTTTTGAAAATCCTAAGCCTCGAGAGAAAAAACTTTACTTATTTATATGCGCTTTGTTCAGCCTGAGATATCAGTCTGGCGAAGTCGAGTTAGAAACGGTTAAGAATGAATTTTCGAGCGTTGTCGACGAGTTTAAAATGAACGTTGAAATTCAAGAGACTTTTGATGTCTTAGTCGATTTAAGTAAAAAAAGGTTTATTGTTCCCGAAGAGGAAAAAAACAATCATATCAGGTATAATTCTCTAATGTTTTCTACGCCTGAATGGGTTATTCGAATGTGGCTCAAACAATTCGGGCAAGAAACGACTTTAAAACTCTTGATTTCAAATCAAAAACCCGTTAATTTTTATGTAAAGAGAAACGAATTGAAAGTCAGTGCAAAAAGTTTTGAGAAGAACGGTGATTTTCTCCCCGTAGAAGGTTTTGAAAATGCTTATAACTACATTGGTAAAAGCGGTTTTTTTAAAACAAATGAAGCGAGGGTGGGAAACTGCTTTAAGGAAGATTTATCCTACCAAGAGATTCTCAATCAATTGGAAATAGTTGGCGGATGTAACGCGCTTTTAATCAATGGCGATCGTTCTGGATTGGCCATTGACCTCGCCGTTAGATTGAGAGAAGTTAACGGTGATTTAACAATGAATATCGAAGATGATATTACTTATAGAAAAGCTGAATACCGGTTTGAAAAACTTGGAATAAAAAATAAGCAAACGTATCTTGCCGATATAGATTTATTGAGGACATATATAGGATATGAATCATACGATTTAGTTCTTGTCCTACCTAAGTCATCACGGCTGGGTTTAGTTAAGAAAAATGCTGAAATACTCGCATCTATCTCGAAGCAAGATTACAAGAAATTAAAGTACTATCAGTTAGCTTGTCTAGAGGAAGCGAGTAGATATATCAATTCAGAAGGAACCTTCGTTTATTTAGTTGAGACGATCAACAAGCGCGAAGGGGAGGATATAGTAGAACTATTTATGGAAAAGCACGAGGGATTTGAACTTGTTAAATCTCGCCAAATCATGCCTTTCGAAAAGAACAACAACGGTGTGTATTATGCTGTTTTGAGGAGAAATTATGAACGGAAAGATTAACATGTACGGATTGAGTTTAAATGAACTCGAAAATCAAATGGTTGCACTTGGGCAGAAAAAATTCCGCGCAAAGCAACTGTATAGATGGCTATATAAAAACGATGTGGAAAGCTTTGATGAAATGACAGATATTTCAAAGAGTTTTCGAGATGTTTTAAAAGAGAAATATACCCTAACACTTCCAAAGATTTTCACTCAGCAAATCTCCGAAGATGGAACGATAAAATTGCTTCTAGAACTCGAAGATGGTCAAAAAGTGGAGACGGTGCTCATGCACTATTTTTATGGCGATTCAGTTTGCGTAACTTCTCAATTAGGATGCAATATGGGCTGTAAATTTTGCGCATCTGGTTTGCTAAAGAAAATTAGAGGACTCGATGCTAGCGAAATGATGGGACAGGTTCTCGTTATTAACAAACTCTTGCGGTCGATGGGAAGAAGAGTCACCCATATTGTCGTCATGGGAACTGGCGAGCCTTTTGATAATTATGATAACGTTATTTCATTTGTAAAAGCTGCGAATTCCCAGTTTGGTTTGGATATTGGTGCAAGACATATAACCGTTTCAACCGCTGGTGTTGTACCTGGAATTCTCAAGTATGGAAAAGAAGGTCTTCAAATAAATCTAGCAATTTCGCTTCACGCTCCCACCGACAAAGTTCGCGATCAGCTGATGCCGATTAACAAAGCTTATCCCCTCAAACAACTGATGGAAGCTGTTGACCAATACTACATAGATTCCGGTCGTCAAGTGACTTTTGAATATATAATGATTAAAGATTTAAACGACACCGACGAGTGCTTGTCTGAGTTGATTAAATTGATTAAGCCGCGCCACGGATTCATCAATTTGATTCCTTATAACGAAGTGATGGAAAACGATTTTCGTCGTTCTTCGAACAACCGTATTCACAAATTTCACGACGCTCTTTTGAGAGCGGGAATAAAATCGACAATCAGAAAGGAATTTGGCTCGGATATCGACGCAGCATGTGGACAATTGAGGGCAAGGTATGAACGTAAATAGCTGTGAATTATTTGCATTGACCGACATAGGGAAAAAACGCCCTAACAATGAAGACCAAGCGGGTCTTTTTAATGGAGACGAATTCAAAGCTATTATCATTGCTGATGGCATGGGTGGACATTCCGCCGGTGAAGTTGCTTCTAGCATTGCTGTAAATACGATTATAAAAATGCTCAGTTTAACTCCCAAACCCGAAAACATAACTAAAGCAAAAAAGATGCTGCATAAAATTGTAAAAAAAGCCAACTCTTCCATTCACAAATTGGCTATTTCAAAATCTCGATATTACGGAATGGGAACAACTCTTGTTCTGGCTTTACTTTTGGATGAAAAAACTCTCATCATTAACTGCGGAGATTCCCGCGCATACACTTACAAGCGCGATGGCAATCAATTTAAAAGAATAACTTACGACCAAACTGTTGTACAATATTTATATTCGATGGGCTCGATTTCTAAGTCGGAAATGCTCACTTCTCCCAAGCGACACGTTCTGATGAATGCGATGGGAATATCAAATTCTATCGATTATGATACTTACGAGATAGATAACGATTACGACCTACTTCTGTGCTGCTCTGATGGCTTGACCAATATGGTTCCTGATGAAGACATCAAGAAAATAATCGAAGAAAACATTGATGGAAAAATAGAAGTACTGACGCAAAAATTGATGGATGCTGCTTTGGATAATGGCGGTGTAGACAATATTTCAATAAGTGTTTTGGAGGCAAAATAAAATGAAAATGGGTGATTTACTAGATGATCGTTACGAGATAACTGGAACGCTTGGTGAAGGTGGCATGGCTATCGTCTATCAAGCGAAAGATATTATTACTGATAAAGATGTGGCGATTAAAATTATTCGCGAGGAAACCCTTAAAAATCCCTTGAATTTAACAAGGTTTGAAAGAGAAGCTCGCGCTGCTGCTTCTTTGAAGCATCAAAATATCGTACAAGTGAGCAACTTGGGTGCTTTCCAAAACCGTCCGTACATGGTCACAGAACTGGTCAAAGGAAAAACTCTCAAAGATGCGTTGAATTTGCGAGGAAAATTTTCATTTTTAGAGGCATGCGATATAATGTATCAGTTGTGCTCAGCAGTTTATTACGCTCACCAGCACGGAGTCATTCACCGCGATATCAAACCGCAAAATGTCTTCATTACTGCGGATGGCTTGATAAAACTCGGCGATTTTGGAATTGCGACTTTTCAAAACTCCTCACACGTGACTCGTTCAGATGTCGTGGTTGGATCAGTTCACTACATGGCACCAGAAATATCTGAAGGAAATCCCGCCTCTCCTCAGTCGGATATCTACTCTTTAGGTATTACTTTCTTTGAGTTAGTAACTGGTCGTGTTCCTTTCGATGATGAATCTGCAGTCACCGTTGCTTTAAAACACATCAAGGATAAGTTCCCATCTGTTCGGAAATTTAATCCGAAGTGCCCAATAATCATTGAAAAAATCATATACAAAGCTTGCGCAAAATCTCCTTACGACCGCTATAAATCAGCCGTGGATATGAGAAGAGATATCGAAAGAATCTTACAAAATCCCGACTTGATAAAGACCAAGCAAGGGTTTTGGGCTAAACTATTTAAAAAGAAATCATAGATATGTCATACATATTAATTTCAGGTAACAAAAGACGCTTTAAAGCGAAGAATGTCGAAAGTGGTCAGGAAGTTTTAGTTACGCCTCGCAAGACCTTGCTATATACCTTTGGGCCTCTCTTTATTGGTGATGTAGTAGATATCGACAAGGAAAACACAATCGTTAAAGCCTATCCGAGAAAGAATCTTCTCATCCGTCCCCGGGTGGCAAATCTCGATTATGCGGTTGTTGTCGCTTCGACATATGAACCTTTCTTTTCATCGTATTTGCTCGACAAATTTTTATGCTATTTAAATTACTGTCGCATTCCTGCAATTATCGCATTTACCAAAGTCGATAAGCTTGGCGAAAAAGAAACTGAGAATATAAAAAAATATCGAGAATACTACGAATCTATAGGCTTTCCGTCTTTTATGACCAACAAATTTGACGAGAGAACAGTCGAACCAATAAAGGAACTAATCAAGGGGAAGACAATTGCTTTTATGGGGCAAACTGGTGCGGGTAAGTCCTCATTGATAAATACTATTGACGAGGATTTCAACCGGAGTATTGGAGAATATTCTAAAGCCTTAGGTCGGGGGAAACACAAGACAAAGGAAGTTGTTTTTCTTCCGTATATGGGCGGACTTATCGGAGATACACCGGGATTTTCTTCTTTGGATTTCTCTCTTTTAAAAATAAAATATAGAGATTTGTCTCGCATATATCCAGGTTATGAAAAATATTCTTTAAAATGTTATTATAATGATTGTATGCACCTTGCTGAAAAAAAGTGCAAAGTTTTAGAAGCGATAAAGAATAATGAACTCTCTGAAGAGAGTTATGAAAATTACAATAAGATGTTAAAGGAAATCAAGGAGGGAAAGAGAAATGGATAAGAGAAAACTGATAGCTGCGCCTTCTATTCTATCTGCCGACTTGGGGTACATGGAAAGAGAGATACAGGAGTGCAAGAACGAAGG
>JBAYAI010000087.1:0-4726 GCA_041669865.1 Bacilli bacterium
AAAATAGTCAGGGAGCAGTTTAACCGACTAAAAATATTTGGATTGCTGTTTTCTTTCGCCCTTATTGTCATTCTCGTTTGGCTCGCTATATTTAACAAAGAGTACCAGATATATATCTATGCTTCAATAGTTTTCCCACTAGCTTTGGCAGTTTATATTGTGTTGACTATTGTTTTCTTTCTGAAAAAGATTGACGACCGCATTAGGCAAAAAAAGTATAGAATTAATTACGATATATATTTTTTTAAGAACTCTTTTGTCGTTAGGAGTTACATATGCGAAGATAAATTTAAGGTAAAGATGCGCCCTTTTGCAGAAAAGGCTTTCGACAATAAAAGTGTAAATGACGAGGATAAAATCGACGATAAATGTGAATTATTTCAAGAGAACATCAATTACGAAGAGATACTTCGCTTGGTAGAAGCTAAGCAATATATCTATATTGTTACTAAGAAAAAAGTATATTTCATCAACAAGGATGCTAAGTACAAGAAGCGAAAGAGCGACACTATCGATACTTTGCGAAAGTATCTACAAGAAAAGACCAATCTCTACATATATGTATCTGCTTACTGTCCTGGGAGGCTATTTGAGTCCTATTACGAGATTGACTATCAGCTGACTTTGCAAGAAAACACATCGTATATTCTTATTTGTCTGAGTATTTTATCCGTTGTTGCTCCAATTGCTTTCAATTTAGTTCCAGCATCAAAATTTCAGTATTTGTGGCTCTTTTGGTTGGGGTTAGGTATCTGTATAGTCGATCTGCTGGCTATTTTGTTCATGCGTTATAAAAGAGCAACGTGGACTTGGCGTTTCAATACCGTCATTACAATTTCCGTCATCGGAATAATCATTTCCTTCATTTTTGGGATTACTGGCACTATAAAAAATCAAAATATTGCTGCTACAGCCGAGTTATATCAAGTGTGCGATGAGATTGGAATTTCTCTTCCGGAAAAATCGACTCTCAACGATAAGTTGGAATTATCAAGAGAAGAGGGGAATGTAACTTACTATCGAAAAGAACTAGTTCAAACCTTTACTAATGATGAGGAAGTATCGATCTTTGAATCTAGTATTCAGTCGTCACAAGATTTGTGGAAAGATACGATCAGTGATGATGACAGTCAAATTACTCCTGACGATATCGATGTGTCAAAGAGTGAATACTTTTTGTATTACGACATAATAGACCAGCGGATTAACCCGTCCTACGATCAAGCGAAAAACAATTCAATCATTTGGTTGATCACTTATGATGTCGACAAAGATATGCTCTATTCTTTCAACTACAATATCGTGAGCGGTTTGATGTATTGATTGAGCGCACTACAATTAATTATCAATCTATTTTATCGTTAAAATTCTTGAGCTCTTTCTCATCGAGAACGTAGTTATTTGCTGCGTAATTATTGGGCAAGCTAGTCATCTTTTCGATGAATTGGACATATAGACCTTCGATTCTTTTTTCATCTTCCTTCTCTGAATCTTTGCGAACCGGATATACTGGGTCAGAGAGATATATAACGACTTTTGGCCTCAAGAATCGTTTTAAGATACCCTTTGGTTTACGAAAGGTCGTACAGGCAAATACAGCTGGTTTATTAAACATTCTAGGGTATTTGAAGCTTCCTTCACGAATCGGTCGCTGTCCGGTATAATACGGCCAAATTGTCGCTTCTGGATAGATGGCAACTGCAGCTTTTTTGTCCAATTTTTTCTTCAAAAACAGCAAAAAATTTCTCCCAGATCGCAAGTCGCTGGGAAGAGGAGTGGCTCCAAGCAACTGCAAGAGGTAGCGAAATGGTTTATTGACACAAAGAGTTTCTCCGAGTGAAATGATGTAAGTTCGCCGAGGATTGCAAGTGAAGACTGCAGGAATAAAACCATCCGACATCAAAGTGTGATTTGAGTACATGATGAAGCCGGTTCCTTTTAGTTGTTTTCTAACTTTTTTCTTGTTTACAATCTTCGTCCGATTGTTTATTTTCGAAATCGTCCATAAAATGGGTATAGCTAAACAATAGTAGATTAAAAAGCTCAATATCTTAAAAATTATATCGTCATGTTCGTACTTATAATCGGATTCAATTTCTCTTTGATTATTAACGATTGTGAGAAAGTCTTCGCGCTTCTTAGAAGAATAGACGTATGTTTTTCTTTTCATACTATAATATTACAAAATTCGAGATGTTTTGTGAACAGCAATAAAAAAAGCTTGCCGGTGAAATAGAGAAACGCAGCAAGCTATTTGAGAAGAAAATTAATTAACGTTGATTTTCTTCGACTATTTCTCAGATGTCATGCGTTCTAGGGGGAATAAGAATTAAAGTTGTGTGTGTGTTGCATAACACCTAGAAATAATATCTATCCCCAGAGGAGGAGGACAAATACTAGACGGTAGGATTTGTACTTTGCATTACAAATCAACCATACTTATATTAAAATGTAAACGCTTACCTTTGTCAAGGGCGTTACAGGAATTTCTTTTAAAATGACACAAATATATTTCAAAACAGCAAAAAATGACATGAATTTGAAATTATTTATCTAAATTTTGTCTTTTTTGTCAAGTAAACACTTCAAAAAATTTTTCCCAGTTTTTGACAGTGGATGATTCTTGGACCAAATGACTTTTCGGGTGAATATACTCTCTTGGTTTAACTCCAATTTTTTCAAAGAAAAATTCCTTGAGATTTGCTCGTCGTCCGGGAGAGGAACGATAGCTAAACTGTTTTTCACGATAGCCATCTCTATTGATCCGATTGAGGTTGTCGTGGTTGAATCGACGTTTAAGCTAAAACCTTTTTCGTTACAGTAATTGCAAACAGTATCCACGTAAGCACGGGGAATGACAACTTTAGCATCTTTCAAATCACCAATATTTATCACAGTCTTATTTTTCATTTGGTTATTCTCAGGAACGTACACTTTGAACGTTTCTGTTGAGATAACGCGAATTTCAAAAAGATCGCTGTTTTTGATTGTCGCGTTGGTAATTGCTAGTTCACATTGCCCGTTTTTAACAGCATCTTCAGCATATTTTGAAGAGAACTCATAGATGTCAAAATGAATATTTGGAAATTTTTTCGTGAATGTGCAAAAATTCTTTTGAATTAAATCATGATACACCGTGGGTGGAATGGCTATTCGCAGTATTCCTGAGCGACCTTCTTCGATATCTTTAATATCCTGGAAGGAAGACTCATAATCGCGGGTAACTTTTTTGGCGAATGAGTAGAAGATTTTTCCTTCTTCAGTCATACTTATCTTTCTTCCTCCGCGAATAAGAAGAGTGGTATTATACAAATTTTCCAAATATTTTATTTGATTTGATAATGAAGGCTGAGCAACAAATAGTTTTTTGCTAGCCTTAAGTATGGTTCCCGATTCGACGATGGTGACAAAATTTTTCAAGTATTCTAAGTTCATAATTATATCCTCGCATAAGTATACCAAATACCTATATTAAATATCAAAAATATGTATAAATATTATTTTTATTTTTTATTGAATACTACATGGATTTGGGATAAATTGATACAAGTGTAAACTTATGGAGGATTTATATGACGTTTTTGATCAATTCAGACATTGCGGATAACATTAGTTCCGCCTTAAGCTCGATGAGCTTATGGACAGCAGTTGCAAAAAGTGTTCTAATCATTTTGATTGGCTTCACTATGACTAAACTCAAGATTTTTCCAGAGAATACTGGTAAAGTCTTGTCGAAGATCGTAATGAAGGTCGCATTGCCATGCTTAGCCTTTGGTGCATTCATGACAACGATTACGATGGAGACATTTTCAAGTGCTATCTTCTCATTCTTCTACGGCTTTTTCATCTACATCGCCTTTATCTTCCTCGCGAAATTAATCTTCGCTTGGGTTAAGGATCCGACTCAGAAAAAAGTCTTGGAAATTCTATTTGTCTTTGGTTCAACCACTTTCTTCGGTCAACCATTAATCAGCGCGGTTTTCCCGGATGCATTCAATGATTCAAACATGTTTAACATTGCTTACCGCGTATTCCTGTATTCTTATGCATATATCTCAATTTGCAATAAGGATGACGCTCCTGTTAAAGATGAGGGAGTAAAAAATGCTGCGTGCGCTAAAATAAGCACGAAGGATATGCTCAAGCGTATCTTTGTCAATCCCATCATCATTGCTACTTTAGCAGGTTTTGTCCTTTGGGCCTTACAGTTGTTACCTGGATCAACTGATGTTTCAAGTTGGTGGGTCATCAATTTCAACAACAACACAGGTGTCTTCTGGAACATCCAAGTATCCTTACCTTGGCTTTACCAAACCGTCAAAACCATCGGCGGACTTTCTTCACCCTTGGTATGGATTGCTATTGGTTGTACCCTTGGAAAAGTCTCCTTCCAAAAAGCTGTTGGAGACAAAAAAGTCTGGGCTTACTGCTTAATTAAAGTTATCGTAGGTCCTGTTCTTAACTTCGTTTTATTGGTATTATTCAACTTGATTCCCGGAATCAATGTCACCTTTAATACGGTAGCTGCAACAACTCTTATGTGGGCTGTACCTCCGGCAACTGTAGCCGTTACTTACTGCATCAACAGTGATAAATGTGCAACATTTGCATCGAGCTGCTCTCTCTTGTCAACATTGACATCGGTTATCTTTATCCCGATTTATATGATCTTGTTGACAATCGTTCAAGGAGTCGGTTTATTTGCCTAAATAAAAAAGATTGATTA
>JBAYAI010000088.1:0-4725 GCA_041669865.1 Bacilli bacterium
TATCTCCACAACCTGTTTGGAATTGTCGTCGACAAAACATACATCCCGATAGTTGCAGTACTCGCATTGGCTTTTTTTCCACGACCCATCTAACCGCACATAAACTTTCTTAGTCACGGGGAATTCAAAGGAATTGACTCCTTTGATTATCTCATCAATTTTCTCAAGCATCTTCTGTATCATTTCTCGATAAGGCAATATCGCCTGGGAGCGAGAAGAAATGTACTTTTTAACGACATCAGGTTCAGAGACGTGAGAGAGAAAATCTTTTACATTCAAGTTCATACCACTGAATTTAAAAGAGTCGTAATACTTACTTATAGAATCCGGCTGAAGAGTAGTTATGTAGTACATTCCATACGGTGTCTTTCTCGGTAAGAGCTTCTTGCTAGCAACGTAATTGTAGAAAGGTAACTGCATGTCAAAACCATTGATGACGTCGTTTTGGTCCAGTTTATGAGAACCTGTCTTGTAGTCAAAGATCAAAAATCCTTCCGCATCTTCAACCATCAGGTCGATTATTCCTGTCATGTCGTACTTGTCTTGGAGTTTAACGTTAAATTTTCTCTCGGTATAAAACTTTTTTGAATCTCCAATCGCGTCGATAAATTCGTGTAAATAAGTTGAAAAATCTCTTATTTCCTTGTAAGCTTTGCGAAGATAAAAACGGTCTTTAACACTGTAGGAATCGATGTCTCTTTCAAGAACTTTTAAATTTTCCTCAAAGCTAATTTCTTCGCCATTGACATATCTTTCGAGAAAGTAATGACAAAAAGTTCCGATATCCAAGTTGATCGGATCGTATTTAGAGTCGTTTATTCGATATACTTTTTCGATCAAATAGCGGAAAGGACACTTAGCGTATGTCGTCATTGAAGAGTAGGAAAAATGAAGTTTTGAAGTGTCAAATTCGCAGGTAATTTTCGCGTCATTTGGTTGATATTTTGCATAGGTATCTTTAAATATATCTTCGAGTAAGAGATAGTATTTCGAACTGACTCCATAATCCAAATAGTCAGCGTTGAGAATCGCATAATCGAGTTGATCAAAACTATATGTATAGCGATTTCCACTCTTGTAGTCATAGTTAATCAGCTTCATTCCCTCTTCTTCAATCAAGCATGAGCGATACACTTTTCCAGCAATTTCATCATTCTCGGATACGGAAATATAGAGTTCTTCAATATTGGAAAGCAACAAGAGCAACTTTGTTCGTTCAAAATGATTTAAATTTACCGATTGCTCCATGTAGGTATCTTGCTTCTTTATCTGGTCGAAAAGATAATCGGAATTCTTAAATGTTCGCGGATAAGATTCATCGAAGTTAATAAGGATGACGTGGGAGTAACTCGCCGCTTTATCGAGCGAACTCACGAGTGCGATTCCCTTTTGAGAACTGAATGAGGAACTAGTTATCAAATATTTAAAATACTTTGGTAAAAAGTCATCAGAAAGATTCTTATCTCTAAGTTTGCTATAAGTATTCCAAAGTTTTGTTCGTACCAGCGCATCCAAATCGGTTTCTGTTTCTTCTGAGTCTTTTTCCTCCTTGACGAGCTTTATAAATTCATCTGTATTTCCTGATTCGAGCAAAGTTAGAGCGCGATTGGAAAGCAAATTAACATTCAAGTCAATGTCATCGTTTGCGAATATGACGTTTGAATCCTTTCCAATCAACTTGAGAAAAGACATGTCCGAAGGCGGACAAACAACGCATATTTGGCTATAATCTATCCCACTTTGGAGAAGTTCAGCTACAGTGTTGACTGCTTGGATTAATTCCTCACGCTTGTTTGGAAACGAGTGCACAACTTTTCCCGCTATGGAAATATACGTATCAATCGAAGCAAGTTCAAAGTCAATTTTGTTGTCTTTCAACAGTTGTAAAAAACCTACACAGTCGGAATATCCGATTATTTTGCTTGGATTTTTTTTGAAGATGATCTTGCTAATTTCATCGAATTCAAGCAAACCTTCCTCCTGCAAATCCCGATAGATATTTCTCAGCAAATCAGTCTTTGCGCTGTGAGTGACAGACTTGACGTACTTCATGGAATTAAGAAGAGTTAAAGCATAGGATAGATTCTTTTCCGCGTAGTTGTAATAAACAAATTCAATCGCTTTCTCCGAAAAGTTCGGCAATAAGAAACGCTCGACATCCTCGCGCGAGTAAAACTTTACTCGATCTGACGGATCGAGGGATGAGATTATTCTTTTTTTGAGAAAATAAGGACAGATAATATTGTACGATTGCATGTTTTCTCCTCAAAGAAATTATAACATAATCAACCGTTCTATATGCACTGGATAAGCGGGATAATTTCATTATTGCATATCTTTTTTAAACCGTTTGTCCAACCCTGTTGTTATTTTTATCCACAATGATATTTTCTAAAAAATTATCAAAAAAGCAATATTAAAAAGCCGGGATACCATCCCGGCTTGTCAACTAATTAATTTTGATATTTTTTCGGTCTTCTGTCGTGAGAGTTATGTCTGTTGTAAGAGTGTCTCTCGGTTGGTGCGGGTTCAACGTAACCTTCGGGTTTTTCAATAAATTCTCGATGGGATAGATCGATTCTTCCCTTTTCGTCAATCTTGATAACTTTAACCTTCAATTTATCTCCAACTTTACATACATCTTCAACTTTGTTGACACGCTTCCAATCAAGCTTGGAAATGTGACACATGCCATCAGTGTCGCCGTATAAGCGAACGAAAGCACCGTAAGGTTCAACTCTCTGAACAACTCCGTCGTATTCTTCTCCGACTTTGACAACTCTAACGATGTCGTCGATCATCTTTCTAGCCTTAGCTATCATTTCCTTATCGGTAGAATACAAAACAACGCGACCTTCATCGTTGATGTCAATCTTGCAGCCGTTGCACTCTTCAATAATATTGTTGATAACCTTTCCTTGAGAACCAATAACTTTTCTAATCATGTCGACAGGAACGGTAAATGTTTCCATCTTCAATGCGTATTCTGAAAGTTCTTTGCGAGGTTCAGGAATCGCTTCGAGCATAACGTCGAGAATTTGAGCGCGGGCTTTGTGAGCCTGAGCTAATGCTTCAGTCAAAATTTGCTTGGTGATTCCTTGAATCTTAATATCCATCTGTAGAGCAGTGATACCTTTAGAAGTACCTGCACACTTGAAGTCCATATCTCCAAGGTGATCTTCCATTCCTTGAATATCGGTCAAGATGGTATAAGGGTGTTTGCCATCGAGAGGACCAGAAGTAATAAGTCCCATAGCAATTCCCGAGACTGGAGCCTTGATCGGTACGCCAGCGGCCATCAGCGACATACATGAAGCGCAAATGCTAGCCTGTGAGGAAGAACCATTCGATTCGACAACTTGGGCGACGGTACGAATAGTGTAAGGGAATTCTTCCGTAGAAGGAAGAACGTAACTCAAAGCTCTTTCACCAAGAGCGCCGTGTCCTAATTCGCGGCGACCGGGTGTACCCATACGTCCAACTTCACCTACTGAATAAGGAGGGAAATTGTAGTGGTGCATCCATGTCTTATTATCTGAACCATCGAGATCATCTAAGATTTGACTTTCGCTCAATGCTCCGAGTGTAGTCACGGAAATAACTTGTGTTTGTCCGCGTGTAAACATCGCAGAGCCGTGAACGCGAGGAAGTAAATCAACCTGGGCATCCAAAGCGCGAACCTCGTCAACCTTGCGGCCATCGGGTCTAACTTTATCTTCCGTTATCAAACGTCTAACTTCATCTCTAACAAAGCCTTCGAGAATAGCTCCGACTTCTTTGAGCTTGGCGTTTTTCTCGGCTTCTGTCGCATATTCTTTCGATGCATATTCCTCGATAACCTCAGCTTCGATATCTTCGATAGCGTGTTGTCTTTCAAGTTTATCAAAGATTGAAACAGCTTTGACCAATCTATCCTTCGCCTTGGTCGCAAGTTCTTTCTCAAGTTCTTTGTCGAGTTCAACAAGTTCAACTTCTCTCTTTTGCTTTCCGACAGCAGCTATAACTTTTTCTTGGAAATCCAAGAGTTTTTGAATAGCTTCTTGTCCAAACATGATAGCATCAACCATCACGTCTTCGGGAAGTTCTTGAGCACCCGCTTCAACCATGTTAACACCCTCTTTGGAAGCAGCAACAGTTAAGCTGAGATCTGATTTTTTCCATTCTTCCTTGGTAGGATTGATGATAAATTGACCATCGATTCTTCCAACGTAGACACCAGCGATAGGTCCATTCCAAGGAATATCAGAAATACCGAGTGCTAAAGATGAACCTAGCATCGCTGCTAATTCAGGTGTAGCATCCGGGTCGTATGACAAAACCTGGTTGACAATTTGTGTCTCGTTAACAAACCCTTCCGGGAACATAGGACGAATGGGACGGTCGATCATACGCGCAGTTAATGTAGCGTGCGTTGAAGGTCTACCTTCTCTTCTTAAAAATCCGCCAGGTATTTTACCTGCGGAAAAACTCATTTCATTATAAAGAACTGTAAGCGGGAAAAAGTCCACTCCCTCTTTTGGAGTCTTAGCAGCACAAACAGTTGATAAAATAACTGAATCATTGTAGCGAACTAAAACGGCACCGTCGGCTTGCTTTGCAATTTCACCGACTTCAACGGCAATGTGTTTGCCTTCGAAATCCATTTCGAATACTTGTTTCATTAAAAAAATCCTTTCACAATATACTATATCATTTTATCACAACAAACATTTAATGTAGTACAAA
>JBAYAI010000089.1:0-4630 GCA_041669865.1 Bacilli bacterium
GCTAAACAGGCCGAGCGAATCGAAACACAGCAAAAACAATTAGAATCCCAAAGCCCCAAAGTTTTATTTGCCGATGCGGTTTGTACATCAAGTCGCTCTTGCCTTATTTCCGAATTGGCGAAGATAATCACCCAAAATGGCATAGAAATAGGCCAAAACAGACTTTTCGAGTGGTTAAGAAGTAAAGGCTACTTGCTAACCAAAGGCGAATACTACAACCAACCCTCACAGTGGGCTATTCAAAGAAGTTTATTTGAAGTGAAGAAAACTACCATCACAAAGCCAGACGGAACGGTTCTCGTTTCAAATACAACAAAGGTTACCGGCACTGGACAAATATATTTTGTAAACAAATTCCTAAAAGGAGAAATATAAAAATACAATAGCATGGAATATTTTGGAATATTAATTATCGGCTTCATAACCATATATGGTTTTTGGCTAATTTACAAGGCTTGTCGTGACGAGGATGAGCGATCAATGTTCGGCTTCATAAAGACACGAACGAATGTACTTAAAAAATACAAAGAGGAAATAATCATCGCAGTGTGGATTTTATCATTGGCGGTTATGGTTTTATTCGCTGAGGTAAATTTCTGTATTGCGATGATATCAGTTGTAGTTTTCTTCGGGATTTCGATATACCTGATTTGGCACAAGGGTGATTTTAAACGGATTTTTGACAAATTAATAGAATAACATAAATGAAAAAAGTATTTTTAAAAGAGCTTCGGCTCATCAATTTTAAGGGGGTCAAAGACAAATTTATTCCCTTTTCAAATAAAACAATAGTAAGTGGCGGTAATGCTACTGGGAAGTCTACCATTTTTGATGCCTTTGTGTGGGTAAACTTCGGCAAAGACCACCTAGATAGAAAGGATTTCGAAATAACACCAATTGAGGATGGCGTTAAATTAGGAAGAATAGATTCAGAAGTTTCAGAAACACTTCTAATAGACGGATTAGAAACTGTTTTAAGACGTATTTTGCATCCTAAATGGGTAAGACGTCGCGGAACGTCTGAAGAAGTATTTGATGGCTGTGAAACGCTTTATTACATCAATGACGTACCTACCAGTGCGGGCGAATACAAGAAGTTCATCAATTCCATTATCGATGAAACTGTATTCAAGATGATAACAGACCCCGCCTTTTTCCTGTCAATGAAGTGGCAGGATCAGCGCGAAAATCTTTTTCAGATTGCAGGAACGGTAAGCGATAATGAAATAGCCGCTTCAAATCCTGATTTCTTGGCATTGTTAGACATGATAACGGGTAAGTCGATGTCTGACTTTAAAAAAGAGATTGCAGCCCGCAAAAAGAAGCTGAACGATGATTTGAAGCTTATACCGTCAAGAATCGATCAGACTAAAAAGTTAATGCCTGATACAGATGATTTCGATTTTATTTCAAAAGAAATAGAAAGGATTGATAAAGAGATTTCAGATATTGATCTTCAAATATCAAGTAAGTATGAGGCGCAAGATACCTTAAACAAAGTTCGTCAAGAAAAATTTGAGGAAATAAGAGTTTTAGAATTAAAAAAGAAGCAATTGATTTTTGAAGAAGAAGAATCTAATAAAAAGTGGGTTAACGAGTGCAACTCTTATCGGAATGAATTAGAAAATAAATTGTCTAATTTGCGTATAACACTAGATAGCGAAAAAAGCAACGCCAACACATATAAAAACCTTTTAATCTCTTATGAAACGCGTATAGAGGTAATTAACAAAGGCCTACAGGATTTGCGCGAAGAATGGCAAAAAGAAAATGCAAAAACATACGTCGAAAGTGATTGCCTTATTTGCCCAATTTTCGGAAATAAATGCTCCGATGCCTTTTCTATAGAGAAAAATGAATCGTCGAAAGAATTGGCTAAACAAGCATTCTTAAGCGAAAGAGAGAAGCGTTTAAAAGAGATCAATGAAAATGGAGTTGCTAAAAAAGAGACCCTTGAATCTTTATTGAAAGAGCAAAAAAAGTCAACCGTTGAAAGAGATTCCATTTTAAGTAAAATTTCCGATCTAGACAAACAGATCATAGAAGCGGAGAAAGTTTTAAACAAAAACATTAAACGTGTATATTCAGAAATAATACCTAATAACATATCTGAATATGTAGAATTGGAGAATCAGATTTCAGAAATAAAAAACTCTTTGGCGGATACAATCCAAGTAGATGTCTCTGAATTGAAAGAAAAGAAACAAAAGCTTGTCGATGTTCGCGATTGTCACAAATTAGTGCTCGGAAACAAAGCATTGATTGAAAAATACAACCTTGAAATCAAGTCGTTGGAAGAAGAATCAAGAAATTTATCTCAGCAAATTGCCGATGTCGAAAAACAAGAGTTCACTATCAACGACTTCAATAGAGCAAAGATTGACGAGTGTAGCAAACGTATCAACTCTTTATTTTCTATCGCTGAATTCAAGCTTTTTGATCACACAATTGAGGGTAACGAGTTTGAAGTTTGTATTCCTACCAACAAAAAAGGTGTCCCAATTTCTACTACAAACACGGCCGACAAAGTCAATGCAGGATTAGATATAATCAATACCCTTTGTAAGTTCCATGGCGTTACGGCGCCTATTTTTATCGATAACTCGGAAAGCGTAAATAGTTTTATCGACACAGAAAGTCAATTAATCAATCT
The DNA here is from genome assembly GCA_041669865.1 of Bacilli bacterium. Classification (GTDB taxonomy): domain Bacteria; phylum Bacillota_I; class Bacilli_A; order RFN20; family CAG-288; genus Scatoplasma. Next base: position 2,654 of record JBAYAI010000089.1, read on the forward strand.
TGTTGTGACGAATGACAAGGTTTTAACAATTAAATAATTATGAACGAAATTCAAAAACAAGAGGTTCAACCATCTTTCAATTTCTTTGATCCGAAACAATTTGACACAATGCAGCGGCTATGCAAGATGTTTGCAAACAGTGAGCTAGTTCCTGAAATGTATCGTGCGAAGATAACGCCGATACCAGCCAATGCTAAAGAACCTCAAATACAAGCTATTCAGTCTGAAAATTTGATGGCTCAAAACAAGGCTATGGCCAACTGCATGATTGCGATTGAAATAGCACAGCGAATAGGAGCTTCACCGTTAATGATCATGCAAAATATGATTATCATATACGGCCGCCCTTCTTGGTCGTCTAAATTCCTGATTGCTACGATTAATACATGCGGAAGATTTAACTCTCTTCAATATAGGTTTGTGAATCAGGGACGAGTTGGAAAAGTAGATTATACCGATTACGAGTGGAATGATCGTTCTCACAAAAAAGAAGCTGTTAGAAAAGAGTTTGATGGAACGTTAATTGACAACGTTCAATGTATCGCTTTCACTACCGCCAGAGGTTCAGCGGATATACTTGAATCTTCCCCTATTGACATTAAATTAGCTATTCAAGAAGGATGGTACACAAAAAATGGCTCGAAATGGCAAAGCATGACAAAACAAATGCTTATGTATCGTGCAGCCTCTTTTTGGACTAATGCTTACGCACCCGAATTGTCTATGGGAATGAAAACAGAAGAAGAGTTGCGTGATATTATCGACCTTACAGATTCCGAAGTAGAGGATATTACTGACAAGGTTGAAAAAGAAAAGATTGATAAAGCCAATAAAAACATTATTGGATTTGGGAACAATGGCGAAACCAAAAAAGAGGAAGATAAAACACCGGAGGAATCGCCAAAAGAACATCCGGCTCAAAAAGAAAATTTAAAACCTTCCACAACGGTAAATAATGATCCGCCAATTGAGGATAAAGCGAATCCTAAAATTCAGTTCTAATGGTCCTAAAGATTTTAGGATCATCCTCTAAAGGGAATTGCTACATTCTAGAATGTGAAGAAGAATCTTTAATTATAGAGTGTGGCATCCCTTTTATTAAGATAAAAAAAGGGCTTAATTTCAATCTTAAAAAGGTGGTTGGGTGTTTGTGTTCACACGAGCACCTCGATCATTCCAAGTCAATCAAGGATGTGATTAAAGCCGGAATACCTGTTTATTCCTCACAAGGGACTTTTGATGCATGCGGTGTAAAATCCAATGCGATGAAACACGGCGAAATATACCATGTTGGCGGATTCAAAGTAATTCCTTTCGATACGATGCACGATTGCGCAGAGCCGTTTGGATTCTTCATAAATCATACTGAAACGGGTAACTTCATTTTTGCGACTGATACCTACTATTTGCCGAACCGGTTTGAAAATCTTTCAAACATCATAATCGAGTGTAATTACAGATTGGATATTTTGGAAGATAACATTGCACAAGGAAAGGTTTCTTTTGCCTTGCGAAATAGGACGCTTCAAAGTCACATGTCATTCGATACCTGCAAAGAAGCTCTTGCTGCAAACGATTTGTCGAAAGTAAATAATATAGTCCTAATTCATTTGTCGGATAGTAATAGCAATGCTAAAGAATTCAAGGATGGCATTTATTATGCGACAGGGAAAACGGTTCATATTGCCGAAAAGGGGCTTTGTATTAATTTCAATAAAACACCGATATGATCTACGACTTAAAAAACGAATACCAAGTTGTCGAATTTAAGGAATACGTTTCAAAGTTAATTGAAAGTAAATCTATTGTCGAGCTGAAGAAGAAGTCCCCTAACAGATCTCTTTCACAGAATGCGTATTTACACCTAATTTTAGGCTATTTCGCTTGTGAATATGGGTGCAGTTTAGATGAAGTTAAGATAGACTTTTACAAGCGTGTTTGTAACAAGGTTATTTTCGAAAGAACGATGATAAACAA
>JBAYAI010000090.1:0-4474 GCA_041669865.1 Bacilli bacterium
AATTTTGTTCGACCACAAATATCTTCGATCGCAATCTCAGCATATCTATCAGCTCGAAATTAGTCAATTCTTCAAATTTTTTAAACTCGTATTTATACATATCTTCTACCATTTTCATGAAATTATTATAAATCATTTTCTTCTTTTTTGTCAGGAATTTCCCCTCGGTTGGAAATCCTTGCGAACAAACGATAAAAAATCTCGCGTTTCCTTTAATTTTTTTGCTAATTTTTCCGGTGTTTTTCTCTATATTTCTATAGAAGGAGGAAGATAAAAATGAAAAAGATAAATCCACCGAGTTTCAAGAAAAACAACGGCGTGTTTAGCTACCCGGAATCGATACTATTCGCTTCTCTTTATGCCGAGAGCAGGAACATTTCGTTTTTTCCTGAGGAAATGCCCAAAAATCTAATCAAAATTATTGAATATTTCCGAGAAAACAAAACGGAATTTAACCGTTTTATTAAATTGTATTACAGCGATATAAGCAAGAGGTATTTTTTCAAAAATTAGGAGTTGGCCTCATCTATTTAATTTTATCTGCAGCAATTTTACCAACAATTATCGAAGTGGGCACTCCTGACAGTGAAAAGGACCACTGCCCAGCTTGGAGTATATTCTTGAATGGTGTCTTAACCGAGCGTGCAATCTTGCGCAATCGGCATTCAACGGGAAGATTGTCATCGTTAGACCAACCAGTTGTCGAACCTCCGCTGTTATTCAATCTTTCTTGCAAAGCAAGCGGTGAAGTAGAAGCAATGTCAAAAACACTGTCTTTGATTCCATGAAAGAAGCTAGAGTCGAGCAATTCTATTACCTGGTTTTCGATAAATCTCTTACTTTCTTGATATAGCCCAATTTCCTTGATATACGCCGTTAATTTATAGTCGAAGAGAAAGCTGACGCTCATTCCAGACTTTCCCTTCGGTGCGAGAGTAGAATCATTGAGAACTGGAATACCAATTTCATACGTTTGCTTTCTCATAAACTCCTTCAGCCAATTGAAGAGAGTTTCTCTTCTTTCTTCTTTAGATGTATTCTTTATTTTATTTACAATCTCTTCCTCGGAAATCGAAAGTGAACTGATGCCTTCTTTACTCGGAGTAAAGAATCCGTGGCCACAAGTCTTTCCAGCGTAGTATTTTGAAGGGAGATTGGTTGAGAGATAAATGATAAATATCGATTTGTCTACAGCATGATTCTCGATTTTTTGTTTCGTTTTTGTCGCCGTCAAAGAATATTGTAGAGGTATTGAGTGATATAGATGCTTTAAGTCGCCCGCCCATATTAACGAATCGTAAGAATATCTGCCACTGCTAGTGAAAGCCAGCTTAGCTCGTGGATCAATGGCAGTAACCTCACTGTTGGTTATGATCTTCCCTCCATTTTTCAATATGTAATTCTTTAAAGAATCGACAAGAGACTGCATTCCGCCTCTAGGATAGTAATAATCGTTGAGCATCGAAAAATAACTGAGTCCAAAAAAAGTTGGAGTCTTAGGAAAGAAGTGCTGAGAAATAGCATCAATCAACTGATTATTCTTGGTAATTTTTCTTAAATATTCATTGATAGGTTCATTTAATTTTTCAATTTTCTTAACAGTTATACTGTACTTTATCATCCATGGAATGATAGTTTTCATCAAATATTTATAATCGCGACGATAATCCAGGAAAAGAGGATTGTCCACCCCGTATAAGACCTGCATATATCTGCTGGTCATAACAATTTTATCTATAATCATTTCAATCTCTCTTTTTTCTTTTGGAAATGATTTATACAGAAAAGAAGCATATTTATCGAGATAATCCTCTCCTTGGATATTTACTGTTTCTTTGCCTAATCCAATTGTAACATCGCTCTTAACCCAATCTATCTCAATACCGAGATCTCTCAGCATAGGAAATACTGTCCCGGAATTTTCTAGGGCGCGAATTCCTTTGTCAAAAATGATATTATTACGCGAAAAACTTCCGATTAAACCACCGATAACATCGCTTTTTTCCAGCAAAGTCACCTCATTATTTCGACTGAGGTATGCAGCGGAAGTTAAACCTGATATACCTGCTCCAACAACTGTAACTCGTTTCACAAAAACACCCCTATTCACTTTCATTATCCGCGCGTTTAGCGGAAGAAAATACTCTCTTCTCTATGCTCTTTCTAAATGCAAATGGTTAGGCTAATTCGATTTGTCCTTTTTAAATATATTTGTCAAAATATCAATCATTGAGTTGTGCTTCTTGCTGACTTTTTGTCCCTGTATGTATTTCAAGCGATTTGAGAATCTAAATTGATTGATATTATTCACGGTTTCGTAATCGATATCAGTAAAAAATACACCGTATTCAATCTTGTTTTCACTGATAATTTTACGCAAAACAGTACAACCGACCGTCCCAATTTCGCTAATTTTGACAAATATGTTATCTCCGATATTCATTTCGAGTTTAGTCGTGACTTTTGACAAAACGATATTTGCTCCCATATCGGATATGTTAGATATATATCCGCATTCGTCGCATAGATTCTTTTCTCTCTCTTTTTCTGTCGCAATTTTACTGATTATTATATCGGCAGGAATTCTTATCGAACCTCTTACGCTCTTCTTATCTGAGAAGATAAAGAAAGATATGACAGTTGCTAATCCGTTGTAGCAACACCAAACTAAATTGATAGAGATTGCCATTAAAATATCAAAATCTCCCCAGTTTTCAACAATCTTTTCGATTCCGAGTCCAAGCGAAATCAAAGTTAGAATGAGAATGATGATGTGAGGAGTTGCAAGACGAGCATTAAAATGGCTCTTTTTGACCTTTACGTCCTTAGGCGTAACTTTAAATTTTAGCGGCCGATTGAAGATAATTTCTGTCAGATAAGCCCACGACATATGCGGCGCTAGCGCCATATCGTAAATGTGGGACCAGGTGATGTTTCTCTTGCGATTTGAAACGCGACGAAAATAAATAATATTCGAAAGAAAGTAAGGTAAAAAAGCCATTATGATATCGACACCATTGACGTTAAAAAGAGCGATACCAAATAGCAAATATAAGAAGGGACAAAGGGTGTAAATCATCTTTTGCAAACCGTAGCTCCAATAAAGTAGACCATCGAAATAAACGATTCGCTGTGCGAGATTAAGTCCTTTAATCTTCAGCGAATGATATTTTTTCGCAACTTGAATATTACCTCTAAGCCAGCGGTCGCGCTGTTTAACTAAGTCGCCTATTGTCTCAACGCTTAAACCCAAGGCCAGCGGCTTGTTGACAAAGTAGCTCTTATATCCCTTAGCCTGAATCAACATGCCAGTAGCCATGTCTTCCGTAATGCTCTTGGTGGGAATACCTCCGATATCTTCAACAGCTTTGCGCTTGAAAATAGCATTGGATCCAACGTGCAAGACAGCATTGTAAACAGCTCTTTTCTCAAGGAGATCTCTCATGAAGAAATCTTGTTCATTAGGGACGGAATCTCCGACCTTTAAATTGTTTTGATAGACATCGTTATTATAAAAAACTTGTGGAGACTGCACGAATCCCGTGCGACTATCTTCGAAGTAATAAATCATCTCTTTTATTATCGACTTTTTGGGAATCATGTCCGCGTCGAGAAGCAATATGTACTCTCCTTGCGAATTTGCTAGCACGTTATTTATATTTCCAGCCTTGGCGTGTGAGTGATCTTCGCGCGAAACATTAGTGTACGCCTACTTTCTCACAAAAATCTTTTACGTCCTTTCTGCTCCCATCATCGCCAACATAGACGTTCAACTTATCTTTGGGGTAATCTATTCGCGAAGAGGCTAAAATAGTTCGAGAAAGAATGTGCAGAGGCTCGTTGTAAGTGCTGATAATCACATCTACTGAGGGAAGTTCTTCAAACTTTTTATCCTTCTTTGGATAAACCTTTTTATTCGTTCCGAGGAAAGTCTTGAAAACAATGGACTGTACCATTCCGACAAATTCAGTCAAAACAAGAATAATACCAATTACCATTCCAATCGAAAAGGTCTTTGGCAAACTGAAGCCAAATCTCCATGACATGTAGATGATTCCATACAAAATGCTAACGTATCCGATGATTCGGACAACTTTCTTGTACCTGTATGAAAAAATCAGCAGTATCAACAGCAGTATCAAGGAGGAAGCAAACCCGATAAACTCGGGTGTTAGGAAAAGACTGGAATCCATATAATAGGCTCCTTTTTATTTCTTTATTTATTTTATTATACCACATATATCACAGGAAACTGCTTTGAATGTAGAAGTTTAATCGTTTTAAAAACCCCTCGATCTAAAAAGGGGTTATTTCTTTATATCTCTACTTTTGCGCAAAATGAATTTTTTATTAGCACTGTTGATCTTTCTAGTGATTTCCATCGACTCATTATCAGCAAGAACTTTAGCAATTTTTTGCCGAATAATCCCCCATCGCTTTTTTACTTCCACTGACTTAGCCGCTCCAAGTGGTG
>JBAYAI010000091.1:0-4381 GCA_041669865.1 Bacilli bacterium
ATGATGAAAGATATCATCCACACTTTAGTAAAACCTATTTTTTTAATTACTTTTGACCAAATGGGGATAGAGAATAAGAGCGTTGCAAACAAACAAATTAAGACAACAGACTGTCGCCAACCTGAAATATGAAGTACGTATTTGCAGTACATTGGATAAAGAGACACGACAACAGCCATAATAGCAATAAAGAACGATTGAGCGACGTGATACATAATGAAAGGCCTATTCTTAACGGTTTCTTTAATCATCTTTTTAGTTGAGTATTTAACCGGTTCTTTTGATTCATTTTTTAAGTCATCAGATATTCTTATTGATCTAAGCATAATTATGACGCATACGACGAATATAGTGCCATATATCGCTCCTATCAAAGCATAACTAATTCCAATTTCATCTAGAAGTATTGGTGTGAATAAGTAGCAAAGAATAAAAGCGAGAATTTCAAAAATGTGCTTGTACGTTGCAGTCTTGTTTCTTGAATTTGTCGTTGAGAACAGCGTTGGAAATAAAGCGTTATAATTGATGTAATAAACTGTATTGGCATTTTCCACCAAAATAGAAATAATGATGTAATAAGCTATAAATTGAAAAGCTGAAAAATCAGTGTTTATGTTAACGGCATATGTCAATATGATAAACACCGGCACCCATATACATCCGAAGATCAGCCATGGGATTCGTTTTCCTAGTCTAGATTTAGTGTGTTCGGATAGCGCTCCAACTATAATATCATCTAGCCAATCCACGATTATAAAAATAATTTTACAGGCTGATGCCCAGTAAATTGTCACCATTCCTGTATCTGTCCAATAACTTAAATTAAAACCGTGGAAGAGCTGAGTTATTAAACTGACACCAAAAAGCCCCAAAGCATATCCAATGGGGGAGGAAGATTTTCTTCTCTTAAAAAAACGTGTCATAGATACCTCGAGTTTTATTAACATATTATATAATAGTTTGTATTATAATGATAAATGTAATAGTGGAATAGTAAAGGAAAAATAGATGAAATTAGTAATAGGTTTGGGAAATCCCGGAAGTAAATATGCCCACACACGTCATAACATGGGTTTTGAATTGGTAGATATGTTAGCAGAAGATTTAAGGGCTCCTGCATACAAGAAAAAATTTAATGCTCTTTATACCAAGGTAAATTTTCGCGGTGAAGTAGTTTATATAATGAAGCCATTGACTTATATGAATCTATCCGGTGAGGCAGTTAAACCATTTGTGGATTACTACAATATAGATATTGATGACATCATAGTTGTTCTCGATGATATGGCGCTGGAACCCGGAAGATTTCGCTTGAGAAAAAAAGGGTCATCAGGTGGTCAAAAAGGATTGGGGAACATCATAGATTTATTGCATACTAAAAATATTAAGCGAATTAGAATTGGAACAGGTGAACCAAAAGATAAGAATGTTGTTGACTATGTATTAACCGTACCCAAGGGAGATGAAGCGGATAAGATTGAGGAAGCTCTTGACGAAGCGTTACTCGCTTTAAAATATGCTATCCTCACAAACTTTGACAAGGCTATGACAAATTTTAATTCGAAGAAAGTAAATAAGATAGATGATTAATAATCCATTGATTGATATTCTCGGGAATGATGAGGAAATAGATTCCTTTAACAAGAAACTACCTGCTAAGGCAGACTCACTAGAAACCCTCGCTATGACTGTTGGCTTGGCATACAAGAAGAAAGAACAATCAATTTCTGTTGTTTTACCAACTCTTTTTGAGGCTCGCCAATTTATTGGGTTTTTAAGTGACTATGTCGAGGAAAAGGACATTCTCTTTTTTCCTAGAGATGAGGTACAAAGAATTGAAGCAATTTCTTCTTCGAAGGAAATGTTGGAGGAGCGTTTGTACTCTTTGGCCAGAGTGACACTTTCGAGAAAAAAGTATATATTTGTAACTCACGCTATCGCACTTATACACGACGTAAGTCCGCAAGTGAAATTCAAGGAAAATACTATAGTTCTAAAAAAAGGCGATGTAATTTCTCCGACAAAACTCGTGCGAAAGCTTATTTCACTCGGGTATTCACGGGTTCCTAGGGTAGAAAAAGTTCTAGAATTCGCTTATCGTGGAGAGATAGTTGACATTTTTTCTCCCGCATCATTGAATCCTGTTAGAATCGAGTACTTTGATAATGAAATTGAAGACATGAGAGTTTTTGATACCAACTCGCAATTGTCCGTTAAGGAAGCAAAGAAATTTGTTATTATTCCAGGTCAGGAAAACGTTCTAACGGCTGAGGAAATCCAATGCGGTATCAACAATATACAGGCGGATTTAGATAGATTAGCGAAAGTAAAGAAAGAAGAAAAAGAAGAACTGGTTAACAAAGTCTCAACTTTTTGTGAATTGGTACATACAGAAGGGATCAATGAAAACCAAATACGATATCTTCCTTACTTTATAAGTGTCCATAATTCCGTACTCGAGTATCTAAATAAGTCCAGGATACTTTTTTACCGCTACGAAGATGTTATATCTACTGCAAATAATTATTATCTTGATGTTGTAGAATACTTTGAAGAATTAAAAGAAGCTAACATGGCGATGCATCGAGAAATCACTTGTTTTGCTCCGAAAGATTTTTTGGAAATATATCACGCTGAGAAGGTTATCGATGAGAAGTCCAATCTATCCATAACGGATATTCCATATCATTTCACAAATGTGTTATCCGCGCCAAAGGCAATAGATGAATTAAAGAAAGAAAACTACGATGTAAAAGTGTTTTTGACAAGCAACCGATTTGAAAAATTAAAAGTTGTTTGTGAAGAACAAAACTTTAGTGTCTCGACAAACGCAAATATAAAAGCTGATGTGAATGTATGTTTAGGTAAGGATTTATCACGAGGGTTTATTTTGCCTAAATATCATTTGGCTGTTCTTTCGGTCAATGAGATATTCGGTGTTAAACCGGGAAGTTCATATTTTATGAACCGTTTCAAAGAAGCGAAAATTTTGAAGAAGTATCAGGATTTAAAACCCGGTGATTATGTGGTTCACGAACAACAAGGGATAGGTAAATTTTTGGGAATAAAAGAGATCGAAGGATTAGAGTATTTGCAAATTCAATATGCTGGCCCTGGGGCAAAACTATATATTCCTCTGAGTAAGTACAAGCTTATTCGAAAGTATTCTTCCAAGGAAGGCGTTACACCTAAACTGGATAAACTAGGTGGAGCGACATGGGCTAAGAGAAAAGCAAAGATTAGAGGAAGGATAGCGTATCTCGCTGATAAGTTGATTGAAATTGCCGCTAAGCGTCAGCAGCTTCCTGGTTATTCTTTTCAGGAAGATGATGAATTTGAGGCAATGTTTGACCGCGCGTTTCCCTATGAGTTAACTGAAGGTCAAAAGCGAGCTTTGAAGGAGATAAAAAAGGACATGATGTCTCCTCGTCCCATGGATAGACTTCTGACTGGAGACGTTGGATTTGGTAAAACAGAAGTAGCATTTCGCGCGGCGTACAAAGCTATTTTATCCGGCAAACAAGTAGCAATGCTGTGTCCAACAACAGTATTAGCTGAACAGCATTTTGAAGTTGCAAAAAATCGATTTGATGGATTTGGAGCAAATGTGGAAATGATTTCACGAAATGTCTCAAAAACTAAACAAACGCAATTGCTTAGTCGATTGAAATCAGGTGAAGTTCACTTTTTAATTGGAACTCATCGAATTTTGTCAAAAGATGTGAAATTTAAAGATCTCGGTTTACTCATCGTTGATGAAGAACAGAGATTTGGCGTAACTCACAAAGAAAAAATTAAAGAACTGACAACTAATATTGATGTCTTAACTTTGACAGCTACGCCTATACCTCGGACTTTGCAAATGTCCCTGTTGAATTTTCGCGATTTGTCAAATTTATCTGATCCCCCAGTCAATAGACTTCCGATAAAAACATATGTTGTAAAGTACGATAGAAAACTTGTTAAAGAAGTTATTGAAAGAGAACTGGGAAGAAACGGGCAAGTTTATTATTTGCATAACCGGATTATTTCTATATATAAAACAGCCGCTGATTTGCGCAAGCTTTTGCCTTATGCAAGAATCGAGGTTGTTCACGGTCAGCTTCCTCCTTCTGAAATGATGGACATAATGACGAGATTTTACAATAAGGAAATTGATATTTTGGTATGCACTACTATTATTGAAACTGGTTTAGATGTACCTAATTGCAACACAATAATAGTCGAAGGAGCGGAGAATTTTGGTCTTTCTCAACTATATCAAATCAAGGGAAGGGTCGGGAGATCCTCGCGTTTAGCCTACGCTTATTTAACTTATAAAAACTACGGAAAATTAAATGAAGATTCGCGAAAGCGATTGAAAGCTTTAAAAGAATTTACC
>JBAYAI010000092.1:0-4373 GCA_041669865.1 Bacilli bacterium
ACAATGTTACCGCAAAAGAAAATGAAACAACCACAATTTCAATGAGAAACCAGCGACATTTCAAAATTTCTTTCCGTTTACTATGTCACTTAACAGTAATTACTTTTTAAACCCTATTGGGGATATATACATCTATCCTATCTCCTCAACCCTGTTAATATATCTAAACTGTCAACTCAACCCTATCACTTTCAGGGCAGTTGATATGTTACCGCAAACAATAAAAATAAGGGTTTCCTGACATTATCTCTTCCGGCAAAGTAACCGTGAGAAAAACCTAATGTCTGAAAACCCTTTATTTATCAGTGTTTTGAATACCCCTATTTCTCAACCCTCGACATCAATGTCACGCACTCAACATGTGCAGACTGTGGAAACATATCCACGGGCGTGACGGATGATATGTCATATTTATCTAGCAAAAAAGTTAAGTCTCTAGCAAGTGTTACAGGGTTGCAGGAAATATAAATTATTCTCTTTGGACAAATTTCTTTTAGTGCATTTAAAAATTGAGGAGTAGATCCTTTACGAGGTGGGTCGAGAAATACGACATCATACTCAACATCGTTATTAATTATAAAATCTGTGCAATCAGCCTTTATAAAATTAATATTTTTAATATTATTTAGTTTCGCATTATTTTTTGCATCCTTAACTGCCGAAGAAACTATCTCAACACAAGTCACGTTTTGAGCCTTTGTTGAGGCACAGATTCCAATTGTTCCTATGCCCGAATAAGCATCGAGAACTGTTGTTTTGTTTGAAATTTTTGCTTCATCCAAAGCCACTTTGTATAGTCTTTCAGTTTGAGTTGGATTTGTTTGATAAAAGGAAAGGGAAGAAATGAGAAATTTCTTTCCTAAAATTGTGTCTTGAATATATCCAGGACCATGTAGGACAAATTCTTTTTTCCCTAATATGACATTTGTTTTTAATGGGTTTACGTTTTGGATTAGAGTCGTGATTTGCGGACATTCTTTAATAATATTACCGACAAAACCCTTTTTATTTGGAAAGTCGGTCTTTGTCGTAACTAGGACTACCATAATTTCCGAGAAGTGCAAACTAGTGCGAATTATTATATGTCGAACTATTCCGGAATGACTATTCTCATCGTAGGGAAGAACAGAAAAAAGTTTCATATTTTTTTTAATGGTATTTAATAAGGGTCTTGCACGATTATCCTCGATCAAACACTCATCAATGTCAATAATATCGTGTGAATTTTGCTTGAAGAATCCCGTGATTATTTTTCCATGGCTGTTTAATCTAACAGGAACTTGAATTTTGTTTCTAAAATTGTATGGATTTTCTAATCCAATAGTGGGATTAACTTCGACATCTACATGGGCAAATTTGTGCAATAAATTTTGAACTTTTTGTTGCTTATATTTCAGTTGCTTAGGGTAAGCAAGGTGCATTAAATTGCAGCCTCCACAAGAGTCATAATAGCGGCACTTTGGAATTGCTCTATCGCTTGAAGTTGAGAGACGCTTGTCCAAAGTAGCACATTTTAATTTTCCATATTTATAAGTGGTTGTGATCGTTGCCTTTTCTTCCGGCAATAAATTGTCGATGAAAATTGTTTTATCATCGATTCTAACTATTCCGCGCCCATTGTCATCTAGGGCGAATGCTGTTTGAGTTGAAGTTTTTTTAGTCATTTTACTTAGCCTTATTTTGTTTATTTTCCGAAGTCGATTCATTTTCATCATCATCATCATCTTCGGTTAAATAATCCTTATATTTTGTATAGAATGAATCATCTTGTTTTTCAGCATAGTGCTTTAAATTTTCAATGAGCATATCTTTTATTATATCGCTTTTTTCGATAGTGACATTTTCTTTGATAACGTATTCGTTAAAGTATCCTACAGCTCTAAGAACTATATCAGATAGGTTGACGGTTGTGATATCGAGAAAGAATGAATTGTTGGCGTAGAAAAAAATAGGTGAGGAGTGAATAAGTTCGCTGGCCATCTCATACCACTGATTGTATTCTTCCAAACCAGCTGCTTTTTGCAAACCATTTCGGAAATTCAACTTAAATTCTTTGTCTTCTTCATGGTAATCTTTGCAAGCGTACAGCCATCCGTATTCGATAAATTTTTTCATATCCTTTGACTTTAAATCATGTGACTTCATTTTCGTTTTTAACTCGTCGAATATTTTGTCAGATTCAGCCTTGTTCGTGATTGAATGTCTAAAGGCGTTATTGTAAATCAAATGTCTCAGATACACTTTTTGAAGTGGCTCTCCACCTTCTACCAATAGCTTAATTACACATTCTGCTTCGTGCAAAGTACGCCATGATGAATATGCTTCACTTGCTAAATCCAAATTTAACATGCGAAGCAAACCCAGTGATTGTTTGAAGAACTTCAAAAATAAATCTGGAATAAGAGTTTCCAAAGGATTTGATTTTGATAGTGGTTTAATCGCGTTGATTAAATATATAATTGTTGATTCTAGTGAAAAGGAGAGACTAGAGTACATGTCCATTCCTTTTTTAGTTGAGGAATGTCTAGATTCAACTATTTCTCTATATACTCTTATGCAGTATTCGGCATATTTATTTATTTCTTCATTTGTGCATCGAGTTAGTTTTTGCTGATCGTTTTTTAAATCCTTAATCATGTAAAAATATGCCATTCGCGAAGCGTTAGCAATTTCTGAACGAACGTAAGTGGTCAAGTGATTAGCAGGGATAGAGATAAGTTTGGCATATATTTCTAGAGCAGACTCTATCAGCCTTTTCAGTAGAATAATATCTACTTTAGAGTGCGAGTTGTAAAAGTTAGACATAAACCTGCACCGTTTGTAAATTCAAATGTTGAGCAATTTTTTTAAGCATTATTTCCTCCACATCAGTTATATCGTTATAAATATACATTTTGGTGAATCCATTAATTTCAAATAGATTGTGATCGAGTTTTTTCTTTGGCAAAATTATTACTGCTTCCGTATCGCTTCCCTTGAGGGCTTGATTGAAAACTGAGCGAATATCACTAGCGTCATATTGTTCAAGTTGATCCGCTAAGTCGATGCAGTAAAAGAAAGCAGCAACAAGTTGTTTGTAGTATACTTTTTTCAATTTTCTAAAATCAACTTCGATAAAGAAGGTGTTTTTATCTGGTCTTTCAGGAAGTTCAGTGTAAAGTTTCAAATACATGAAATTCCTATTGAAAAGGGCAACGCTTGTTGCGGTCTTTTTATCGACGTTAGATTTAACATTAAGAGGGTGAAAATGCAATCCGTACATCCGAAGGCATTCTAGACTAGTGTATCCAGAATCAGTCATAGTGTCTTTGATTCTATAAGGAATGTAGAATTTGTCCAAAATCCATTTGCTCTTATACTTAAGAGCATTCATTTTTATGGAATCATTAGAGTTAAATAAATCTATAAAATTATTGTATAACTGTTCTTTTTCCACTTTATTTAGCCCCCTTTCTTCTTTTATTATTATAAACTATTTTTGATTTTTAATCGACCGAATCGGCAGCTTTAAATCCCATGAGTAGGGCAGACCCAATGTTGTATCCACCGCATATTCCGTGAAGGTCAACAATTTCTCCACCGACAAATATATTTGGATACTTGCTGAGCGACAAATTAGTTTCAATTTCGTTGGGATTTATTCCACCTAGCGAAATTTGTGAGTTCTTTAAAGGATACTTTCCTTTAACGGTAAATTGCAAACTGTTGAGAACATCTTCATCGTCCATTTTCTTATATCCTAAAGTTGCAAAATATTCGATCAAACGAGAAGGGAAAAAGCCATGTAAGTATTCTAAAGGTTTTTTTCCGTCGAGTGATGTCATGCATTTATCATGAATAAAGGGATTGAATTTTATCGTGTATTTAGAATCGTCATTGATGAACAAAGAAGAGTTAAATACACATATTCCAGATATGCCATCTTTTTTGAAAAGCAATTCGCCTTGTTCGTCATAAAAAGGAGTGTCATCCTTATATAATGTAAGATTACCTTTAAGCCTAGTTCCACTGAGAAAACGTGGGATCTTTTGTTGGATTGTCACTGGGCAAAGAGCGGGAGATTGATCTATGTAATTGATATTCATCGATTCGAATATATTTTTAAATGTGTTTAACCCGCGATCGTAAGCCGCTCCTCCTACTCCGATAAATAAAGTGTCATATTCTTGTTCCTTATCGTTAACTTTTATAGTTTTCTTATCAGGGAAGATATTTCTTACTTCTGAGTTTAGAAGAATATTCACACCAACTTTTTTTAGGCTATTTACCAATGTATTCCAAAGGCTTTCTGATGTGTTGGCAAAAGGATAGGCGCGTCCTTCATTGTCGAAGTAATATGCAAAGCCCATATCAGAAAGCAATTCCAACAACTC
>JBAYAI010000093.1:0-4353 GCA_041669865.1 Bacilli bacterium
AAAATGTATTTTAAATAAGTTTATGTATTATAGGCTCGTTTTATTTTCTAAATAATGTATAATTATAAGGAAACTTATAATTAAGTTTTATAAATATTTTTGGGAAGGTGAAATATGGCAAACGCATTAAAATTAAACGCTAATAAGATTTTACATAAGCAGTTTGAAGGCACAAAGCCTGGATATAACGCCTTGCAAGTTGATACTTTTCTCGATACCGTAATTGCAGATTACGAATATATGGAAAAGTATATTGCCGAAAGCGAGAAAAAAATTGATGAACTTCAAAAATTAAACGCTATGCTCAATAAAAAGTTGACTAAGGTCGAAGCTGAAAATGCTGTTATGACTGAAAGATTTAAGAACATTTCCGATGACGATAACATATCTTTATCGAATTTGGATTTGCTAAAGAGAATTTCTGCTCTTGAACAAGCTCTGTTCAAAGCAGGAATTGATCCTAAGAATATTTAATTTATACCTTCGGTCCGGATGATTGCTGGCTACCTTGAGTAGTTAGAGGAAAGTCCATGCTCGCACTGACCTGAGATGGCGGTAGTGATTGTGCTAGAAGAAAAAATAATTCTAGGCAGGGAGGAGTCCCTGACGGCGAAGAAGACCTAAAAGCTTGCTCACGGTCGTATTCGTAACGCTCCACAGTGACGAATCGCGAAGAAATTCGCGGGTGAAACGTCGGAAAGCCCCACAAGCGAGAAACCTAAATTATGGTAAGGGAAATCTTTAAAGGGAATTGAACTTTTAAAGGTAAGCGAAAGCTTAGATAAATTATCATCCTCGACAAAACATGGCTTACAGGACCGAAGACTCATTTATATTTCACGGAAGGATTTATAGATATGAAAATGAATTTACCGAACAAACTAACATTAGTAAGATTTCTATTGGCCTTGATTACTGTAATTCTCTTGGTTCTACCTTGGAGCTCAATGGGAGTTACTCCAGTTGTTATTCCAACTGCAGGTTTTAGTGTAATTGACTTGGTGTGTTGCTTATTCTTTATTATTGCATCGATAACTGATGCGGTAGACGGACACATTGCTCGGTCGAGGAATTTGGTTACGGACTTCGGAAAATTTATGGATCCTCTTGCGGATAAGTTTTTGGTCAATGCTTCTTTAATTGCTCTTGCGGTTATCAAACCTGACATGATTCCGGCGATTGTTGTTGTTCTCTTTATCGGAAGGGACTTAGCTGTAGATGGTTTGAGATTTATTGCGGCCAGCAAGGGTGAAGTTATTGCTGCAAACAAATGGGGAAAAGCAAAGACCATTGCCCAAATGATTGCTATTCCGTTTATTTTTGTCAATGGATTTCCTTTCAATTATTTGTTAGGTGGCTATACATATATTGTTCCTTTGGTATTTATTTGCATCGCGCTATGTTTGTCATTGATATCTGGGGGAATCTACATATATTCCGGTAAAAAGTTTATAATTGGAAGTAATAAAAATGAGTAAGTATGAATTGAAGGAACTTCTCGGTGCACACAATTACACATTGAGTTCGGCTGAATCGTTGACGGGAGGAGGCTTTGGATATTTTATCACACGCCATCCTGGGGCTTCTGAATACTTCAAAGGCAGCATTGTTACTTACGTAAATGAAATTAAACAAAAATTAGGTGTATCGCAGAAAACTCTCGATAAATATGGAGCGATTTCTGAACAATGCGCAAGAGAAATGGCCGAAAATGCTCAGCGTTTTTTTAAGTCTGATATAGCAGTTTCCTTTACTGGAAACGCGGGTCCTGAAGCATCAGAAGGAAAGCCAGTTGGTTTGGTCTATATCGCTATTAGAATCAAAGATAAAACATACGTATATGAAAATAACTTCCGTGGCGATAGAGAACTGATTCGTTCGCAGTGTATCTTTTTCGGTGTTAATCAAATTCAAAACTTGTTAAAATAAATTTAATACCTAAAAAGAAACTACATATTATGTATATAAATAATGGAGGATAACAGTATGGCTACCAAGAAAGTTAAGGTCGATGACAAATTAGATTTGGCTTTGAAGGACATCGAAAAGATGTATGGAAAAGGTTCGATAATGCGATTAGGAGATAGAGCTAACTGGGATGAAGGAGTTATTCCCAGCGGTTCACTCTTGTTGGATAACGCTCTTGGAATCGGGGGTTATCCGCGCGGAAGGGTTGTTGAAATTTACGGACCTGAATCCTCTGGTAAGACAACACTGGCACTCATGGCTATTGCTCAAACGCAAAAAGCAGGCGGACGCGCTGCCTTTATTGATGCCGAGCACGCTGTAGATCCCGTTTATTCCGAAGCACTTGGAGTAAATATTGACGATTTGATCTTGTCGCAACCCGACTACGGTGAGCAAGCTCTAGAAATCGTTGAAAAACTTGCTGATTCTGGCGCCTTTGATTTGATTGTTGTCGATTCCGTTGCCGCTTTAGTTCCAAAGTCGGAACTCGAAGGAAACATGCTCGATAACTCCATTGGCGTTCAAGCCCGACTGATGTCGAAAGCTCTAAGAAAGATAACTGGTTTGCTAAATAAATCTCGTTGCACAGTTATATTTATCAATCAGCTTAGAGAGAAGATGGGAGTTATGTACGGTTCACCTGAAATAACCTCAGGAGGACGAGCATTGAAATTCTATTCGACTATCCGCTTGGATATAAGAAGAGCAGAAGCGATAAAAGATGGCGATAAGATAATCGGAAATAATGTAAAAATTAAGGTTGTCAAAAACAAAGTCGCTTCACCATTCAAAATTGCCTACACCTCAATGTACTATGGACGCGGTATTGTAAAAGTTTCAGAAATAGCCAGTTTAGCAGTTGGTTTTGATTTGATACATAAATCTGGATCTTGGTACTCATACGGTGATGAAAAAATAGGCCAGGGAGCTAATTCTTGCATAAAATTTTTGGAGTCTAATCCTGATATAGCAGACAAATTAGAATCGGAAATCCGCGAAAAACTCACGGCAGGGGAAGAGCCCACTTTAAAGAAGTCATATTTATAAAATACAAAAATAAGCAACAAAGGCTCGCTAGTCAGCGAGCCTTTTTGTGTGGCATTTTCCGGAAAGTATAATAGAAAATTGAAAAAATAAAATTATCATGATAATATTAGCATAACAGGGATAAATCTAAAAACATTAAATGAATGATATAAACGAAGTTATTTCCGAGGCTATAAAAGAATCGAAATATGTTCAAATCTCATATAGAAACTCGATGAAAGAGAAGACAGTTTTTTGGTTTGGAGTAAATGATGTGAGTTTGTCTAAAAAAATTCTATTTGGCGATATCTTCAATTATTTCAAAGGCTTAGATGTAAAACAAAATGCCACAATATATTTTGATAGAATTGAATCGGCAGAAATTGTTGACGAAACAGATCATCCAACTCCGAAAAAGTTGATTGAGAAAATTGAAAGGAATCTCGATAGATTAAGTTGGTTGAAATTTCATGATCACAAAGACGAATGTATTCTCGATTACTTTGCAGACTGCTATAAGTTGGATAACGATCCAAAGATTGAAAATTATGAATATATAAAAGGACTTGATAGGGATTATCTAGTTACATCTAATAAACCGATAAAATTAAATAGTGAACAATTTTCAATAATCATTGAGAGAATATTGAAAGTTCGAGATAAAAATAGAAACAAAAGAAATATATTTACTCTTTGCATAAATACGTTGGCAATCCAATTTAACCGCAACGTGTACGTCATAGCTTATAATGATTTGAGAGTTAACTTAGTCGAGAAAACTATCGTTATGACAAAACGCTCTAAGATTAATCAGAACATGCTGGTCGATGGAAGGAAAATATCTTTACAAACTTTTTTGGATGTGCCGCTAAATGAGTTCATTAAGAATTTTAATTCCGAAAAAGATAGATATATTTCACTCATTCGCGAAAATTTAAAAAGTAATCAACCTAATTATTTTCTAGATACGACTCCAAAACTTTTTGAGAGAATAGTTCCTATAAGCAACAATATTGATCCTGCAGTAAGATCAATTAAGCTGATGAGAGAAGAAAACAAATTAGAACCTCCTATTAAAGCTCTGCTAAAAATAGATTTTAAGCGAGTAAATAAAAAGATTGAAAGAACAATTGTAAGTTACAATAAAAAGATCAACATAAGTCAATTGAGTGCAGTATATAATGCGATGATGAGTCCTATAACTTATGTTGAAGGGCCACCTGGAACCGGAAAAACTCAAACTATTTTAAACGTTATTCTATCCGCTTTTGCCAATCGAGAGACATGCTTGATTTGCTCAAATAATAATAAACCTCTCGATGACATTTTTAAAAGTTTCAATTTTGTCGTGCCCAACAG
>JBAYAI010000094.1:0-4351 GCA_041669865.1 Bacilli bacterium
TATGATTATATGGACGATTCTTCACGGATTATATTTGATACTAGTGACTCATTCGAAGAGGCTTACCAGCTATTTCAAGATATTAAAGCTAACAATATGACTTCATCCGAGCGATATCAAGAATATTGGGATTTCCTTTTAGCTAATCCGCTTTACTTTATTTTGGTAATCGTTATTTTAGTCGCCATTATTGCAATAGCAATATTCTCAAAATCGATTTCTAAGAAAAGAAAAAGACGAACAAAAAAAAGAAGATAAAATAATAAGAGTGTAGATGCAATATTTCTACACTCTTTTTTTCTTACCTTCTTAATCAGTAGGATTGTAAATGTTTAATTTCCTGAGTGGTTAGTCAAATATAGATATTCCACATTGGATGCTGCAAAGCATCCTATGGCATTACTTAAGAAATTTTCTCTCTTTTTGCTTTTGTTTTCTCGATTGAAAAAACTCTTGCTTTTTTTGTGATTTTTCAACGCACTGTTCATATCGCTCACTTCTTTCCGCTGAATAACTTTCATTCAACAAAAATAATTATATTCCAATGAAAGCACAGTGAACTATGAAAGTGATTACATAAGCATTATTTTGAGTAAAAAATTATATTTTTTCCAAAAGAGTTGCCAACTTATTTTAAGACTAACATCATTTTAATATTTTTAAGGAAAGCGGACTTACTAAAAAATTGAGTTTATTTTGCAAAGTTGAATGTATATAATTAATTGTATGTTTAGGTTATTTAAGAGATATTTAAAATTCTATAAAGCGGAAACGATACTAGCACCAATTTTTAAATTGTTGGAGGCGGTGTTTGCTTTAATTGTTCCCTTGATTGTTGCGAATATTATTGACAATGGGATAAATGGAGATGAGGGACAGGAGTATATTTTACACCAGGGTCTCATTCTTCTAGCCCTGGCTTTGATTGGCTTCTGTTCAACAATGGTATGTCAATTCCTCGCTATTCGAACGGCAACTGGCTACGGTTATCGCGTGCGTACAGATTTATATAAGAAGATAAATACTTTTTCATTGAAAGAAATTAACAATTTTGGTCCTTCCAGCCTGCAGACGAGATTGACTAGCGATGTAGTAATAACTCAAACGGGGATGGCGCTTTTACTGCGCCTAGCAGTTCGTGCTCCTTTCTTGATTATCGGAGCAATTGCCATGAGTTTTTTCGTAGATACTAAACTTGCAATTGTATTCGCCATAACCGGGGTCATATTAGGACTAGTGATATTTTTTGTCTCGAAAGCTTCGGTTCCCTTTAATAAAAAAGTCCAAGGAAAGTTGGACGAGTTAACTATTTCAGCAAAAGATAATTTGACTGGAGCGAGAGTAGTTAGAGCGTTTAACCGCGAAGAGTACGAAAAGAAAAAGTTTGATAGAGTTGCTGAGGAATTACAAAATACTGCCAAGACGCTTTCAAAGATATCTTCTTTGCTCAATCCCTTGAATTCAATCATTGTCAATACAGGTATAATTGCTGTTTTATTCTTTGGCGGAATCGGTGTTGATTCAGGTAATTTGACCCAGGGTGATATCGTCGCTTTAATCAATTATATGACTCAAATTTCTCTGGCGATTGTCGTGGTTTCTAATTTGGTTATAGCTTTTGCGAAATCCTCATCTTCTTCAAATCGAATTTCCGAAGTGTTAGATACCGAGCCATCCATCGTATCGGGAAATTTGAAACCGCGTTTTACCAAGAATGCGGTCAAGTTTGAAAATGTCACATTTAAATATTCTCCGAATGCCGAACCGGCTCTTTCAAATGTGACTTTTGACATTAAAAAAGGGCAAACTGTCGGAATCATAGGTGGAACTGGTTCTGGTAAATCCACCTTAATTAACCTGATTGAGAGATACTACGATGCATCGGCTGGAAAAGTTTTGATCAATGGAGTTGAGATTAGGAAGTATGATCTTAGTTATCTTCGCGAAAGAATAGGATTAGTTCCGCAGGGAGCCATGCTTTTCAGTGGGACTATTCGTTCGAATGTGAGTATGGGGAATCCTGAAGCAACTGACCGCGATATTCGTCGGGCTTTAGACATTTCACAAGCCAGCTCATTTGTCGAGGCGAGCATAAAAAAATTAGATACACATGTGGCACAAGGTGGAAAGAATTTTTCCGGAGGGCAAAGACAAAGATTGACAATTGCCAGGGCAATAGCGAAAAATCCTAAAATTTTAATTTTGGATGATGTTTCTTCTGCTTTGGACTTTCAAACCGATTACAACTTACGCCGTGCTATAAAGACAAAAATGAGCAAAGATGTGACAACTATAATGATCACTCAACGCGTTTCAAGCATTAAGAATGCTGATAATATCATCGTTTTAGATAAAGGGAGAATCGTCGGACAAGGAAAACACGATTCACTGGTAAAAACCTGTGAAATATATCAGGAAATTTGTCGCTCCCAAATGAGGAAGGAAGGAAAATAATCGCATGAAAAAAAAGCGCAATTTTGGACAAGCAATTAGATTTATTCTTCCCTATATGAAGCCGTATAAAGGAAAGCTGCTCTTTGCTTTCATGTGCTCGGTATTTTATGTTTTTACTTTTATTTATATTCCGATAGTTGCCGGTCACGCTCTTGATGCGATGAAAGATGGTGTTGATTTTAACACGGTATATAACGACATGTTTCAAATTGCAATCTGTATGCTTGTCGGAGGTGTTTTTTACTGGGGGCTGAGTTATATGTCGAGCTACTCGGCTTATTCTATCGCTCGAGATATTCGCAAAGATTGCATAAGAAAGATTCTTTCCGCAAAGATGAGTTACCTGGACAATTCTGACCAAGGTGACATAATCACAACTATGACCGCCGATGTCGATTTTATTTCCGATGGATTAATTCAGGTTTTCTTGCAAATGTTTACTGGGTTTTTCTCGATACTTGGAACTATCGTTTTAATGTGCATTCTTTGCTGGCCACTAGCAATCATAGTTATCGGTTTAACACCTTTAAGCATGGTTGCCTCGATATTTATCGCGAGAGGAAGTGCTAAAACCTTTAAAAAGCAATCGAATGTCAGAGGTGAATTGGGTGGATATTACAGCGAACACATAAATGCTCAGCAGATTATCATTTCTGAAAATAACCAAGTTTACTCTGAAAAGGAAGCGAGCGAGATTGTGACTCGTCTAAAAAAATACGATTTTTGGACCCAGTTTTTCGCTGCGTTTATCAATCCAACCACACGGATGATCAACGCAATAATTTACGGGTCTGTCGCTGTCGTTGGTGCAATTTATATCTTGAATCAAGAATATGGTCTTTCGACCGGTGATCTAATGACTTTCTTGATGTTCACGACAAATTATACCAAGCCTTTTAACGAAATTTCTAACGTTATTGCTCAACTGCAAAATTCATTTGCTTCAATCGCAAGGTTGATAGAATTATTCAAGATGCCAAAAATCGACGATGAAAAAGACAAACCGAGCCTGCAATTGAAGAGCGGAGAACTCGAACTCGACAATGTCCGCTTCTCCTACAACAAGAGAAGAGAGATCCTCAAAGGAATAAGTCTCAAGATAAAGAATGGGGATACGGTTGCGCTAGTTGGAACAACCGGGTGTGGCAAGACGACACTAATAAACTTAATTATGAGATTCTACGATCCAAGCAAGGGGGTAATAACCGTTTCAGGACAGGATATCAGCAAAGTTAACCGCAGGTCATTGCGCGACACATTTGGTATGGTCCTGCAGGATACATGGGTATTTAAGGGAACAATCAAAGATAATATTAGATATGGGAAACTCAATGCGACTGACGAAGAAATTGTAACAGCAGCTAAGAGGGCTAATGCCGACTTTTTCATCTCCCAAATGAAGGATGGTTACAATACCGTGATCGACGATGAAAATGGATTATCCACTGGCCAAAAGCAATTGCTGTGTATCGCTCGCTTGATGTTAAAGGAACCTGAGATGTTGATTCTCGATGAAGCGACTAGTAACATCGATACTCGAACGCAATTATTAATACAGGACGGCTTCGATAGAATGATGAAAAATCACACATCTATCATCATCGCTCACCGCCTTTCTACCATTGAAAATGCCGATGTTATTTTAGTTCTTAATGACGGAATTATCATGGAGAGCGGAACGCACCAAGAACTGTTGGAAAAGGGTGGTTTTTACTCTCATTTATACAAGTCACAATTTGCTCAAATATAACCTAAACAAAAAAAGAGATATTGCACTGTAGTGAACCCCTAAAGTTGGACCAAAAATCCAATGGAAAGGGGTTTTTATTATGAAACTAAAATATGAAGACAAACTGAAAATTATTAAGATGAAGGAAAAAGGATATTCTAGCACTGA
>JBAYAI010000095.1:0-4246 GCA_041669865.1 Bacilli bacterium
TACAAGGAACGCTTAAGATTGCGATAATTCAATCAAGTTTTCTTGCTTAAAACCTTCCTCACGACT
Source organism: Bacilli bacterium (assembly GCA_041669865.1). Lineage (GTDB taxonomy): Bacteria > Bacillota_I > Bacilli_A > RFN20 > CAG-288 > Scatoplasma. The sequence goes on from JBAYAI010000095.1 coordinate 67, forward strand.
CAGTAATTTGTCAGAAAAATTATCAATCGCAAAAGCTCCTAACGGAGCGGTTATAATGATTGACAATACGGCTACCGTTAATATGATGCTTCCGCAACTCAGCCCAGCGGACAGGGCGATTCCACCGATTGAGGCTTGAACTGTCGCTTTTGGCAAATATGCAACCGCGACAAATAGCTTTTCCTTCAAGTTAAGTTTCGTTCCCAATAAGCAAATATATACGCCAATCGTTCTCGCTAATAGACCGAGAATAAGAACCACAATAGCAACTCCACTATTGGATAGAGCAAACGAAAGATCAATGGTCGCTCCAACTAACACAAAGAGAATTATTTCAAATACTTTCCACAATTTGTTGTAACCCGCGCTGATTTTTCTAGCTTCGTCTTTATTTTTGAAAAGGACTACCATCGCCGAAACAATAATGGATACAAGTGAAGAAAACGAAACCCAATTGGAAACGGCAGATTCTAAACCAATGAGCAAAAAGGACAATCCGAGCATGAGAATGACATTCACTGTGGTCGAAGGATGAAAGCGATTAATAACCGTTGATAATAAGAATCCTACCCCCAGTCCCAGCACACCGCCTAAAATGATTGAAGTCGGTATTTGTAGAATAGCTGAAGAGTCAAACGAATTATTTGATACCAATCCTAAAAATGCATAGAACAAAACGATTACGTAGATATCGTCCACAGATGATCCCGCTAATACCAATTTGGGAATAGACTTAGTTTCCCCATATCCCTGTTCGATTAACTTGATCATTCGCGGAGAGACAACCGCGGGAGAAACTGCCGAGAGCACACATCCGAGTAAGATGCTTTCAAAAATAGATAGCCCTATTAGATAAAAAGAAGCAAAAGCAACACCGACAATTTCAAATGTCGCTGGAATAAAGCACATTAAAACGGCAGATCTTCCGACTTTTTTTAAAGAAGATAAATCCAAATTCAAACCAGATCTCGTAAGAATTATCACTAAAGCAATCTGTCTAAGTTGACTAGAAATATCTAAAACGGAAGAATCTATGAGATTCAAATAATACGGTCCAATAATCATTCCGATTGCAATCATCCCTACCAATCCCGGTATCTTAATTCGGCTCAGTACCTCTCCTGCCAAAAACCCCGCGATGATAATTAATCCTATGCTCAGTATCATATTGTTTTCTCCCCCACAAAAAAAACTGACGAATCAATACTTTTATAAATATAGATGTCATCAGCTATTTCAGCGCTTTTGTTATAAACAAGGGAGACAATCATTCCCGTAGTAATGTTACTAAAATTCAAATGATTTTACAATATTACTGGAAAATTTTTTCTCAATATTTCTCGACGTTATCCTTGACTAGTTTGATGATTTTTTTCAGTTCTTCCTCCGACTCAAATGTCCTATCTAGATAGAATTGGTACCAATCCTTCCCGATGGGAAAGCGAGCCTTTGTAAAGGAAATGTGATGCGGGAAGTTATCTTCAAATGTCTTTTTGTCGATGCGGATAACAACTCTGACTAATCCAAAGCTATTTTCATATACGAGGCAATAAACTTTGCCTTTATTTTTAATCGTAATCGGGAATTTAGCAATTTCCGGCTTGCTGATTTGACGCTCTTCCTTCGGGAAATCCGAAGTTACCAAATCGACAAACTGCTCGCGGTCGAGCAAAAGATTAGAGGCTTCGATACTGAGTTCTTGCATCTCCAACTTCGTAAGTTTCGGCTTGTTTTCGCCATCTCCATCTCCGGAAACAAGTGGAGTTTCATCTTCTACTATGTCGCTTTCGGTTTTACTAAAGAGTGAGTCGGGCTCAAGGGAATCGTCATCGTTTTCAGCTTTTATATCACTTTCGACAACTGGATTAAGCTTTTTATCCTTTTCGCTTTCGATTTTATCTTTATCTTCTCGTTTCTCTTTAGACTCTTCCTTTCCCTTCGCATCGTTTTCAACTTTACCAACAATCTCAAATTCCTTAACAGGTTTGCTTGGAAGTACTTTCTTTTCCTTGTCGCCCTTTTTATTTACGAGATTAACTTTAAAGTTGTTAGGCAATTCACGCTTATTAACAAATTCCGGCGGATTTTCTTCGCGTCTCTTCTCCTCGTAAAGATTGACCAAGAATTGGGCGCGGTCAACGATGGGATCAGAAAAGTCGGAAATTGAATTACATATGAGATTAAACTCGACTTGAGAAGTCGGGTCATGCGCATCTATTGCATCGTAAGTGCTTTTAAAGGAACGAATGAAACGCGACAATTTAGTATTGTAGATAACCACGAAAGAATACCAATTGTAGGAATCGTTGATATCCTCGGCCTGGTAAAATGAATTCAGCATTTTCTCATCTAAATCATCGAGAGTTCTTAAAAATACCTTTGTCAATCCGTTGATGCGATGAAGCATACAAATAATTGTCTCTTCCTTAAAGATAAACAATATATTCTCGTGCTTGGCTGACTTCTTGATGACAATTCGGTCTGGATAATTTTCCTTGTCCTCATTAAGGTGCATTATTTCAGAAACAATATCCTCAAAATTTAAAAAATCAGAATAATAAGGTAAAACAGACAAAGCTTCAATCTTTCGATTAGATAAAGGTGAATACTTAGCTATTAGATACAAGTCGTAATCTGGCATAATGATAAAATCTTTCGATTCGCCATCCAACTCTTCGGTAGTCACCGTTGTCTTTTCAATTCCCTTATCGGTAATCTTAGAAGAGATATAACGCTTGTACACATTAAAGCCATTAAACTTATATCCTTCTTTGAAAGGAATAATTCGAGATATGTCAACTTCCTTATCGGTTTTTGCTTTAAAGATTAATTCTTCATCCGATCCTTGGTATATACCACCATCCAAATTTATATAGATGGAGTGCTTTTTAAGCTTGCTTTGTCTAATTTGGTAAGTAACGACAAAATAGACGGCTAATAAAAATAGTGCCGCAACCCCAAGGCCTATGGCAAACATTTGTAAATATTCGAGTTGAGCAAACCTTTCCCAAATACCATCTGCAAATATATTTATTGTTAAAACTGTATCAAACATTTATTATTTTCTCCAAAATTATAGGTATATATTAATGATAACTTAATAATATATTTAAGTAAAGAAAATTGGCATGGTTAAGGTTTGAATCACAAATTGATAAATTCAAATAAACTAGTATTTAAAACGAAAATATCACTCAAATAATTTTTGCAAAGCACCATTTTCTATTTCATATAAATTATAAATATTGTCTAGAGTATCAAATGTTTCTTCTAAGTTGTGCTTCGCGTTGAGCCACCCTTGGACATCAGTTAGCCATACAAATTCGGATTTTGAAAGTTTCTATTGACTCTTCTTTCAATGCAACTATTCGTGTGTCAAAGCACACAAAATATACAATATTATTGCAATATTCACATAAAACAATTATAGATATATATTCAACGATATAAAATAAGCACTTTCTCCAATGAAAGTGCAAAATAACTTATATTATATGGTGCGGCTAACAAGACTTGAACTTGCACGATTGCTCACTAGATTCTAAGTCTAGCGTGTCTACCATTCCACCATAGCCGCATCTTGATAATATTACCAATTATAATGAGTTTTTTCAAGCGGTTGACGAATATTTAATCAAGCGAGTGTCCATACGGGTAAAATCAGTTATAAAGTACGATAAAATTTTTAAATAAGCGAGAGCATAAGTTCTCGCTTATTTAAAAGTGAATTGGTATATTCTTCCCTGGATTGATAATTTGGTCAATTTTAGTTATGGCAACAACCGCTTCACCTAAACCGCAAGTAATATTTTTCACCTTGCCGGGATAGTTGATGGCATTGCCAACGGCAAAGATATTTTCCATAGAAGTCATATACGAATCATAGACTTTAATATCCTGTCCTAATTTTTCAACGTCGAAGTTATTCTTTCCAGCAACCATCCCGTAAGAAACTATGATTGCATCAGCCTCAAGATCAATCTCTTTTGCAGGATCTACTTTATTAGAAAGAACAATCCTTTCGACTTTGTTACCTTCTCCAATGAGTTTCTTGCCCACATATGGAACGTAAGTCTTTACACCTTTGTTCTTCATCAAATCAACGGAGCAAGACTGAGCGCGGAATTCCTCGCGCCGGTGAACCACACTGACGGATTTCGCGATAGGCTGAAGCATCAAA
>JBAYAI010000096.1:0-4229 GCA_041669865.1 Bacilli bacterium
AGGTGCGCGTCTCGTCTCGTTCTTAATGGCGGATTCTACAGGAATGACTCTCCAAGCTCCGTTGCCCATAGGCATAAGTTCGGTAACTTGTTTGACTGTTGTTCTTGTATATTCTTCAAAAGCGCGAGCTATTTCAGGATGCTTGTTTGCGTTTTCTCTATTTAACATCATCAATTCGAAAACACCGGGAACATAGATAGGTAACTCGAAGCAATCTTCTCCGCTGCTCTGAGGCTTTAATTCGATGACTCCGTAATCAGCTAAGCGCATCAATATCTCAAATGTTTCTGCGTAAGTTTTCTTAACTTTCTTAGCGACGTAATCGACGGTTTCTTCATTTCTGCGGCGCATTGCTAGTAAAACTTTTGCTTCTTCATCTGTTATTAAATCTGCAAAAATGTAGTATTCGGGATCTTTGTCTGTAAACTTGACCTTGCGCTGTGAAACGTGTTGAGCTAAATCTTGTATTATTTGTCTAAATGCCATAATATTTCCTCCTTGTTTATCGCACTAGTTTCTACTGTTTTCAACTTCGGATTTGAGCCATGCAGCCCACTCGTCTATTCCTTCGCCTGTCTTTGCTGATATTTGGAATATTTTGATATTCGGATTCAAGTGTTTTGCGCGAGCATAACAAGCTTCCATATCAAAGTCAAACATCGAGATAGTGTCTATTTTATTAATGAGAAGGACGTCGACAACTTTAAACATCAACGGATATTTTAAAGGTTTGTCATCCCCTTCTGGAACAGATAAGATCATTGCGTTCTTTGTAGAACCAGTATCGAATTCAGCGGGACATACGAGATTGCCGACATTTTCAAGTACGGCTAAATCTATATCTTCATCTCCTAAATTATCGATTCCATCTTTTGTCATCTTCGCGTCTAAGTGACACATGCCACCTGTGTGCAATTGAATAACTTTAACTCCGGTAGCTGCAATGGTTGCTGCGTCGACATCGCTGTCGATATCCGCTTCCATAATTCCGATTCTTAAATCATCTTTAAGTCTCTTGATTGTCTGAACTAATGTAGTGGTTTTACCCGAGCCAGGTGAACTCATTAAGTTGAGCAAGAAAGTATTTCTCGCTTTCATCTCAAGTCTTAACTTGTCAGCTTCTACATCGTTGTCTTCATAGATACTTTTTTTAATTTCTATTACTTTGAATTTTTCCATATATACCCCTTTTCTTAAAAAAATAGTCCTCTTAAATAGCGCCTTACACAATTTATGACTGCAGCTTCTATATTGAAAGCAGCCAATTCGCTCAAGTTTATATCACCGAGTCTTTTAGTGTTGAGTTTACTCACGCCTAAATTGAAAGAACCCGCGACTGAAATGTGCCACGCTTGGTAAAATTCAAACATATCTTCCGTTGAAATTTCAGCCATTTTACTCGCAGCAATGGAGGCGACGTTCTTCATTTGATTTTGGAATTTCTCCACTTCCGAAGCGTAGATATTTATGTCGATATTTTTATCCAATATCGTTCGTTTTATTGCGGTAAGTCTAACTAAGCGCAAATGTTTTGAAAATATTGTATTTGTTCTTTTAGATGTGAATTCAATGAATGACTCACACGAAAATTCGCGATGTTTATCTAGTTCCACCGTTTCTTCCTGAACCCATTTGTCGTATTCCGAATACAGTATAAGTGAAAACAAAGTTTCCTTTGTTTTAAAGTATTTAAAAATAGTGCCTTTCGCAATATCACATCTTTTTGCGAGATTAGACATCATTATTTCGCCGTAACTTGACTCGTCAAACATTTCAACAGCGTTGTTGAATATCAAGTCGTATCGTTCTTTTCTCTCTTCAGCAGTTAAATATCTTGGCATATTAATACCTTCCTGGTCATTAATTGTAGGATTTTAGACATTTAGATTATAAATAACCGCTGGTCACTTGTCAATCAAACGCAGCCTTATTTCACTTTAAATGTACACATGTATGCTTTATTAGAATCTATAATATACAGGTATATACTTCTTATATTTGCTGAAAATTTCCGATTTTCGAAGATACAAGACAAAGAAAAAAACGGCATACTGCCGCCTTTTTCTCGATATATTGCAAAATTATTTAGTATTTTTCGTAGTGTACTCTCTTGCTGTCGTATCTGTCGACAAACTTGTTTTCTTGACCCTTGCCAGGATAGCCCACTACTATCACTCCAAATGGAGCGACTTCTTCAGGCATTTCAAACATATCCTTTATATACTCTTCTCGCTGTTGAACCGTATACACACCAAGCCACACTCCGCCTAAACCAAGTTGAGTAGCTTCAAGCAAAAGATTTTCTGAAGCGGCTCCCATGTCTTGCGGAAAGAATTGCTCAACTCTCATTTTCTTTTTATTTCCAAAGAGAATAAAGGCTAAAGGTGCTTTTTCAACCATCTTTGAATAAGGTCCCATCTTCGCTAATTTCTTCAACGTTTCTTTGTCTTGAACGACTAAGAATTCCCAGGGTTGACCATTTATTGCGGAAGGAGCTTGCATTGCTGCTCTCAGCATCTTATCAATTTTTTCTTCTTCTACCGGTTTATCTAAGTAAACTCTGACACTTCTTCTATTAAATATTGCATCCATAATTATTTCTCCTTTATTGAAATTATATACAGTTCGACTTTACTAGTTTATCCACTTCACAACTTCATCAACAGGTCTGCGAGTCTTATTATAAGGAAGGTTCTCAGTTCTGTAACCAAATGCGACCATTGCGACAGGACCATACTCATCCATATCAACTTCGCCTGTTTCTTTTAAAATTTCTTCAACAGCAGCCATATTGAATCCTTCCATCGGACAAGAATCAATTCCTATTAAAGCAGCTGATGTCATCATATTAGCAAATGCTAAATATGTTTGTTTTCCGACCCAATCGAATATTTTTTTATCAGTATCCATCTTGAAGTCATTCTTCATAAATGAGTCAAAAGCATTTGCCTTCATCTTTTCAATTTCAGGTGTGAGATGGTTAATTTCCTCAGAAATGTGATGTAAATACTTTGATTCAGTTTTCAATTGATCTGCTCTTCTGCCGAGAATTATAACAAAGTGACTTGCAGAAGGTAATTGCTTTTGAGCTCCCCAACTTACTTCCTTTAATTTCATTCTTAAATCCATATTTTGAACGACTAAAAATTGCCAAGGTTCCCATCCGAATGAACTGGGTGAAAGTCTACCCGTTTCTAATATAAAATTAAAATCTTCATCCGATATTTTTTTATCAATTCTAAATTCTTTTGTCGCTTCTCTGTGATTAAAGGCGGCAATAATTTCTTCTCTAGTTTCTTTCATTTTCTTTCCCCGTTTTCGTTGTAACTTTTTTAGTTACAATGAGAATTTAACACATTGACAGCCTTAAGTCAAACAGTTTAACTCAACAATTTTAGTTTCATTGTAACTGTTGACATTACAACGCCTAATGCTTATAATCCCACGTATGGAGACTATATAATATGCAAGTAACATCGCGCTTTACAATCGGAATTCACACTGTGTTATGCATAGGATATTTTTCTGATAGACTCAAAGTAACATCCGAGTTTATAGCGAAAAGTACAAACGCAAATCCTGTTGTTATTCGAAGAATCTTAGGCCAACTTAAGAAAGCTGGACTCGTTTCAATTAAAGCGGGAGTAGGCGGAGCGTCTCTTTCAAAGAACACGGACGACATAACTCTTTACGATATTTTTAAAGCAGTTGACGCTGAGGAAAATGAGATGTTCAGTTTCCATTCAAATCCCAACTGCAAATGTCCTGTCGGTAAGAATCTTCACACAGTATTAAACAATCACCTTATCTCAATTGAAGATGCGATGATAAGTGAAATGAAGAAGACAAATATAACTACTCTACTAAATGAAACTAACAGCTACTTATAATTTAATCTATTTTTTTATACTTCAGTCTTAGCGCGTTGAGCGTAACAAATATAGAACTGATACTCATCGCTGCTGCACCGATCATTGGCGATAAACCAAATTTGAAGGCAGGATACAATAATCCTGCGGCAATCGGTATTCCAATCACGTTGTAAAAGAGAGCCCAGAAGAGGTTTTCTTTTATATTGCGCACGGTGTTTTTGCTTAAGTTTATTGCGGTCATCACTGAACTGAGTTTGCTCTTGATCAAAACGACATCAGCCGCTTCAATCGCAATGTCCGTACCAGAACCAATAGCGATACCAACATCAGCCAGCGTCAGTGCGGGAGAATCGTTAA
>JBAYAI010000097.1:0-4028 GCA_041669865.1 Bacilli bacterium
ACTTTCGACGATTCTAAAGAAGGTGAAATCCTAAAAGGTGCATATATTTTCGGCCCTAATTCAGCTGTGAAATCTAATTTTCTCAATGGAATAACATATATGAAATATATCGTTCTCAATAGCTTTGCGAGAGACAATTTATTGAAAAAATATCTTTTAGGATACTATGGCGCAATTCCATGTTTAAAGGACATTGATTTCGGTGATGAGTAGAAGAAAAAATTTCAAAAAACGTCCATAGAAAGATACGATCCACAAGTTATTTGAAATGTGCAATTGCGATGTAGACAAGGTAATTAATAATTGTAAAATAAACTTTCAAAAGAAAAATAAAATGCACAAAGAATGCAATAAGAAATTCTCGGAACTTGAATCTATTAGCAACGTATTTGAACTAATTGATTTCTTGGAAAAACTATCGTAATTCTTTGTGCAAATATTTTTATCTATACAGTGATTTTATCTACTTTGTAAGCATGTCTTTTAAATCTAAGTCATATTTGAATATCGATCCGCAGTTTAAACTTTCTCTCAGTTTGTTTTTATCATCAAAGATCAATATTCCTGTTGTTTTTTCTGCCCACTTAAGCAGACTATCTAGATGCCTGGTATTTACATCTAAATATTCGGCTATGCTCTTAAATATACATAGACCATAGAATATGTCATCTGTGAAGAATCGACTTTTCTTGGATATTTCATATCCATTTTTCGTTTTTATTACAGGTGTTTTAATTCTTTGAAGAGTCGGTGAATTCATAAAGGAATCATAGATAGAATCAATTGGGAAATCGTAGGAGTATTTTTCTAAGTTCATGTAATTCATCATCATCGAGTAATCAACACCATTGTACTTTACTCTAATAGCCTTGCGAATCTTATCTAGGTCGCTATCGATATCTTTCATAACCTTAGCGGCTGAATGAGTGAAATTGTGATAGAAATATGGAACCTTGTCAACTGAATCCCATCTTCCGCCGTAGAGCGTATATAAGTCGTAAAGGCGGCTCGGGTGAATCAATTGATTGTCGACAGAAAGAGTCAGAGATATGAAGTTAGGGACCCTGTGAAACTTGCCTTCACCAAAGAAGTTGAAGCAGCAGTCATCGAGGAAACTTTCGGACAGTTGTTTGTATAACTTTTCACTCGAAGTTGCGACCAAATTCTTTTGTTTGCTTCCATAGGTGATAGCTTCTTTTCCGTACTCTCTAATTCGACAAATAAAGGGAATTAATCCAAAAGCAAAGTACTCGATCTGGGTTAAATGATATTTTTTCATGGTTGTTTCAACCATCCAGTTAAAACCACCTTGACCATATATGGTTCCAATAATCAACTTTTTGTCGTTCTTGATGCAGCTGCCGATTCGATCGATGATTTCCGGGTAGACGTGAACGGGCAGACACAGTAAGACAAGGTCAGACTTATTGATGACTTCCGGATAGTTGTCGGATATCTTATCGACGCTGCCTTTGATTTTTTTAACCAATTCATTATCGGCATTTATGTAATCCAATGTGACCGTCGATTTCCACTTCTTCGGCTTTCGCGTTAGCAATGTGATGTGATATCCCTGCTTGGCAAGAATGGGGATGATGACGTGCGCGCTGTTTCCGCCTCCAACAATCGTTACATTCTTAATGCTTTTTTCCATAATAAATCCTCCTTTTCTCTTTTGGGTGGTTGAGAATGAAAATTATCTCTACTCGCGTGATTGCCTTTTGAGCAAACGCATTTTTCATAAATACCCACCGACTTGCGTTCAATGGGAAAAATAAAAAAATAACTATTCATATGACATTTAACTCAGAAGATGTGAATTGACATTGTCACATTTTAGCTATTTCAAATTGGTACTTGATTCTTTAAATAATAATTTGAGTTTTAAATTTTAAGAGTACTTTCTATCATTCCTAACCAACCATATTTAGATACCTATACCAGCATTCAATCCACAATAGTACCAAAAAACACTTAAGGTTAAAAATGTGTCTAATACAGATATCTACTAAACATTATAGCATGAATATGTGAATTTTCATAATCATGAGGGACCAGCAAAGGCGCAAAAAAGATGTAATTTATAGCATTATTACTTATATTTTTTGCAATTTAAAATAAAATAATCTATATTTTAAATATGATGGATTTCTATTCAAATGGTCCGATATTTGTTAAAATATCTCCAAATATATATCTCGGAAATTCTTTGGAGTGCAAAATACTGGAGCAATCGAATTCTGGCAATTGGGCGTTTTTACACTGCACGAAAACATACCATAAAAAGATGCTGGGATATAGTAGATCCTTAGATAAAAATAACCCGCATTATTTATTTTTCAAGTCGAAAAACGAAGCAGCTTTGAACTTAGTTGACATGGATTATAAAGATGACTTGTTTTTTGAAGCGACGAAGGTGGCTTTTGAACAGGCCTTTGCCTTTCTCGATGAGCAGCTAGAAAAGGGAAAGAAGGTGTTCATTCACTGCGATCAGGGAACATCTCGTGGACCGAGTGTCGCCATGCTGTATCTAGCGAGAAATGGCAAGTATCAATATGCGGATTTTGAAACCACAACTGAAATATTTAAAAAAACATATCCGAAATATAATAAAAATCCAAACAAACAAATATACGTAATGATCAAAAGCTTTTGGAATCACTTTGTTAAAAAGCCTCAAACCAAGTAGGTTGAGGCTATATTAATAGATTTTATTGGCTATTTTTTGCTTTTCTTTTTTGTTTCTTTTTTTGTCTTCTTTTCCTGCTTTTTGGCTAGTTCTAGAAACTTGAGTAGATCTCTACTGTCCTGGCGTTGGACGACAGGAGAAACTTTTCCTTCTCCAAAGTAGATATCCTCATCCTTTATATCTTTCGAGATGACTCTTTTCTTAGGCGGAACATTGCTGTTGAGATTGACGTCGAGTTTTCCGTAAGGAATTTCGATGTTTCTCTTCTTTAATTCGACAAAGACATCTTCTCGCAACTGGAAGAGAGTATCCCAGTAGATTGCGGTCGGAACGTAGCACCTGACAGCAAAGTTGACACTGGATGCATCCAACTTGTCAAGAACGACACTTATTGGCATTTCTTTGTTGATACCAGCTTGTTTGCCAACTACGTACTTGAGGACTCTTTTTACTTCCTTAGGATCGCAGTCATATGAGACATTGACAACGAGATTTATGCGTCGATATTCCATGGTGTTGTAGTTGGTAACGTCCTGGGAGGTTAAAGTTGAATTAGGAACGTACACAGCGATGTTGTTAAAGGTTATTAGCTGTGTGTGAAGAAGTCTAACTTCCTTGACCGTTCCTTCAATCGAACTTCCGACAGAAATGTAATCACCGACCACAAAGTTGTGGGTGGTGATGAGAATGAGACCAGAAGCAAAGTTAGAGATGACGTTTTGTAACGATAAGCCTATGGCGACTACAGCTGCAGATATGATAGTTGACAATCCAGTTAGACTGAAGCCGAGAATTCCAAATACGACTACTACCAATATGATGGCTAGAACGGCGTTCAAAATTGAAATTCCGAAAAGTCTAGCGGTCTTAGCATTTTGACTTGTTTTTGAACTGGCAACTTTCTTTTTTAAAATCAAAATTATCAGCTTATTTACGTAGTAAAAGACAACAAATATAATTAGAGCTATGACCAGTTTTCCAAGAAAGGAAGAAGCGTTAGTAGCGCTCGATGTTTCTCCTGTCGTCAGAAAGAGAATCAACGATTCCCATAGGTCAACAAACCACTGTCCGACTGATTCCCAAAATCCCATAAGTTAAAACCTCCGTTTTTTATTATTGTATGATATCCCAAAGTTCCCTTAGGTTATCTATGACTCGGTCAGGGTGACAGCTTTCTAATATCTTCCTGTCCTGATGTCCCTGGCTGAAAAGAATACTGTGACATCCCAACTCTTTAGAAACTTCAAAATCGTGGTCGGTGTCACCTATGACAACGGTCTTGTCTAAATCGATGTCGTTTTGCGTAAAAAACCTCTTTGCGACATCAATTTTTCCTTTG
>JBAYAI010000098.1:0-4005 GCA_041669865.1 Bacilli bacterium
AAACGGAGAGCATTTATTTAACAAGAGTTTTAGAAAATTATTTGGATATAGATAAAAGATCAAATGAAAAAGATTCAATTTCAGTCCCTGATTTAATGGAGTTGGGATTGATAGGAGACAAGGCTAAGGAGAAAAGAAAAGTTCTTCAAGAACGTTTTTATGTTAATATATCAAATAGCAAAACATTGCTAAATGATTTAAACATACTTAAATTGACTAAAAATGAAGTGAGGAAAATAATAAGTGGAAAATAACACGAGGAAAAGAACGGCACAATTGCTTAATAAGTATGGCGTAACGCCTCAAATAAGGTTTTCACAAAATTTTTTGGTAGATGATCTGCAAATTCATAAAATTGTTTCATCTATCCCTTTGGAAAAAATTGATCAGATTATAGAGATTGGTCCAGGTATCGGTTCTTTGACGCTTCCATTAATCAACACGGGGAAGGACGTTGTGACCATAGATTTTGACCGAGATATGATTAAAGTTTTACAAGGAGAATTTCAGCATAAAAATGTACAAATTATCCAGGGCGATTTCCTGAAGCAAGATTTGTCAAAGTTTCACGTGAAACACAAAGCGTATATAGGAAATCTACCTTATCAAATTTCGAGAGACTTAATTAGGAAGATTCTTTGTGAGTCTGATTTCGAGTATTTTGGGTTTATGGTTCAAAAGGAACTCGGAGAAAAAATGATGTACAAATATCGCTCTTCTACAACGAATGCATATTCTGTCTTACTTAAGATGAAGGGAGAATTAGAATTGGTTACTGAGCTTAAACCAATTTGCTTTTATCCTTCTCCGAAGATCGATTCTTGGTTTTTAAAAATCGAACCTACTTCTGACTATAAAATTGATATTGAAACTTTTAATATCGTAAGCACTATATTTAAGAATCCGAAGAAGAACATTTTCAATAATTTTAAGAATTCCAAATACCGGCTGAGTAAAGATCAGCTTGCGAACATCGACATACTTCCAACCAGGCGAGGCCACGAGTTGACCATTGAAGAAATAAAGAGAGTGGTCTCTTTAATTAAAAAAGCAAAATAGTATTGTATAAGCATACCTATTATCATATTATAGATATGTCTAGGAGGAAGACATGATTATCAAAGCTCCAGCTAAAATTAATTTAGCTATAAATGTACTAGGGAAAAGACCTGATGGATATCACAATATAGATATAGTCGCTCTTCCTTTAATGTTGCACGATTCCATAGAAATAGTTGAATATCCTGCTAAATGTGGAACCTTTGTTACATCTGATGACACCTCACTCATTTGCGATGAGTCAAATTTGGTATATATCGCCTATCGCGAAATGAAGAAAGAATTTAATTTTGATTGTTCGTTTAGAATACATATACATAAGAGAATACCTCTAGAAGCTGGACTGGCAGGTGGATCTGCCGATGCCGCAGCAGTTATAAGAGGATTAGTTAAATTAAAAAGATTAAAAGTAAGCAATGAAAAATTGATTGAAATTGCAAGAAGAATAGGAAGCGATGTTCCTTATTGCTTATTTAATAAACCATCGCGCATTAAAGGCATGGGAGAAGAAGTGATAACCATACCTGTTAAGAAGAGATATCACGTATTGCTCATTAAACCCTTAAAGGGGTTGTCAACGAAAGAAGTTTATGAGCACGCTGATGAAATTGCTGGAGAAAAACAAGATATTTCTCTTTTAGAAAAAGCTTTAAAAGAGGGTGATGATAAAAACGTTGTTAAATATATGGTCAATGGACTTCAACCGGCTGCAATAGATATGCTTCCAGAAATTGGAAAAATCATCGATAAGCTAAAAGAGCAGCAACTGGATATGATTATGATGTCAGGCTCGGGTTCAACGGTTTTTGCACTTAGTGACAACGGAAAGCAATTGGAAAAAATTGCGAGAAAGTTTGAAGATGAATACGATGTCTTCATAACAACAACTGTATAATTGTTTAATTTCATTCTAATTTAATGGTAAGATAAATAAGAAGGTTGAGGGGACCATACAATGTTAAAAAATGCTGTTGTTTTTTCTTTATCCGCTAATCAAGATTTAGCGAAATCTATTGCGGACCGCTTAGGAGTTAATCTCGGACAGAGATCTGTCAAGAGATTTCCTTCAGGGGAGATTCTTTGCGAACCGATTGAATCGGTTAGAGGCAAAGATGTTTTTATTATCCAGTCTACTTGTCCACCGGTTAATGAAAACCTTATGGAAGTGTTAATTTTCGTGGATGCATTAAAGAGAGCATCAGCTAGGGAAATCAATTTAATTGTTCCTTATTTTGGATATGCTAGACAAGATAGAAAAGCCAAGCCAAGACAACCAATCACTTCCTGCCTTGTCGCTAATTTGTTGACAACCGCGGGAGTTGACCGCGCGATTACCGTGAATTTGCACGCTTCTCAAATTCAAGGATTTTTTTCCTGCTTAGTTGATGACCTTACTGCTGTTCCTCTATTGGGACATGCGATAATGGCCTCGCGAAAGAGTTTGAAAAACATCGTTGTTGTTTCTCCTGATCACGGTGGAGTTAATAGGGCGAGAATTTTAGCCGAGATGTTTAATTGTTCTTTAGCAATCATCGACAAGAGAAGAAAGAGCAATCTGGAGCCGGAGGTAATGAATATTATCGGAGATGTTAAAGGTAAGGAATGCTATATGATTGACGACATGATAGACACTGGAAGATCTGCAATCATAGGATGCAAAGCCTTGAAGGAAGCAGGAGCTACAAGAGTTAACTTTGTTTCTGTCCATCCTGTATTATCCGATCCAGCATACGAGTTGCTTTCACATCACGATTTCAATCAGTTTATTGTCACAGATTCGATTCCCCTATCTAAGAGATTTAAAGAATTGGGAACGATTAAAGTTATATCTTTAGCGCCCATGTTGGCGGAGATTATCAAAAGAATAGAAGAAAACAAGCCTCTTTCCGTAGTTTATGAGACTTATGGTGGGCCCGATTCCTTTAATTTCGAGGATAAATAACAATGAGTGTCGTTCACACAATCTCAGGAAACCTTCGTGTAGTTAAACTGCACTTTGGAAATTTTTTGATGAGCAAAAATAGACGAATAAGAATTTGGACTCCCAGTAGTTACAAAAAAGAATCGAAAGTTCCATATAGAGTTATCTATATGTGGGATGGACAAAACTTATTTGACGATGCAACGGCTTATTCGGGCGAGTGGCATGTAGATGAAGCTATCGAAAGCAAAGATTTGTCTCAATTTCAAAGAAGTGTGGTTGTTGGAATTGATTGCTCACAAGACAGACTCAGTGAATATCTTCCAAGGTTTTCTAATATAGCAATAGAAGATTTAGCTTACAAAGGTGAAAAATCTATTGATTTTTTGATGAACGTTGTTATTCCATACGTTGAAAAAAATTATAACATTTCTAAAAAGCGCGAGGATATATCTATCGGTGGATCATCGATGGGGGGACTAATGTCGCTGGCAGCGGGTATTTATCATCCAGAAAAATTCTCGAAGATATATGCTTTTTCCCCATCATTTACATTATTTAAATACGGATTGAGCGAAAGTAAAGAACAACCTAAAGGATTAAATAACGACAGTGCTTTTAAATATGTTATTAATCAATACAAAAAGAAAAGTATGAAAAATCAATTTAAAATAGTTTTTTCATCCGGTGGAATAGGAATCGAAGAAGAGTGTTACGAATATTTAAAAAAATTGAGGAATAAATTAATTAGATCAGGATGGAGCGCAAATAATTTGCTTCTTTTACACGATCAAAGTTTAGAGCACAATGAAGAGCAGTGGTCTCATTTCTTTCCAAAAGCATACAAATTTTTAAACAAATAAAAAAGGGGCTGTAAAGAAACGAAAGATTAATTTCGTTTCTGTAGTGAACCCCTAAAGTTGGACCAAAAATCCAATGGAAAGGGGTTTTTATTATGAAACTAAAATATGAAGACAAACTGAAAATTATTAAGATGAAGGAAAAAGGATATTCTAGCACTGAGA
>JBAYAI010000099.1:0-3988 GCA_041669865.1 Bacilli bacterium
CCTATTGAGACGACATTTGAATTAGTTGATGTAATCAAATCGTGCTTGCCGAATTTTATACTTAATAAACCCGGCCATCCGGCGAAACAAACCTTTCAAGCAATAAGGTATGAAGTTAATCAGGAAATCGAAGAGTTAAAAGTTGGATTGGTGAGAGCTATCGAATTTCTAAGTGTCGATGGTCGGCTTGCTATCATCACCTTTAATTCACTGGAAGATAAAATTGCTAAACATATTATCCGGGATTTCACCCAAGCGCCGCCGACCAATAGACACATGCCACCAGTTCTTGAACCAAAGATTATTAAATATAAGAACGTTACGAGAAAGCCTATTGCACCGAGTGAAAAGGAAATCATCGACAATCCTCGTTCTAAATCTGCAAAGTTAAGAATTATAGAAAGGACGCGTAAATAAAATGTTTGAAATGAAGGAAAAATTAGTGAAAAATCACTACAAAGGTATTGATAAAAAACTAAGAATTTCTGCGGTCATTTCTTCCGCTTTGCTTTTTGTTGCGGTCTGTACTTTTGTTCCTTTAACCGCATCATTGCAGTCTCAAAATGTTCAAGCAACGGAAGGAGATACGCAAGAGCCAGTCAACGACAACAATCTCGATGCTAGCTACATTGAGATTCCAGAAGATAAATAAAAATTCAATTAATTTTATGATATAATGGGCCACTTTAGGGTGGCTCTTTATTTTTTTTATTAAGTAAATATTAAGTTTGCCGTAGATAATATAGATGTGAATTTGATTTGTGATGCAATAAGTATGTTATGCTCTCACGCAATCAAAGGGGAGAGAAAATGAAAAAAGTAATATTTACAATCGCATCAGTAGGGTTACTGATCTTGAGTTTGAACTCGTGTGGCAGTTCGTCTAAAGATGAGGGAGAAAGCACGATATATGTGAACTCTCAAGCGCAGGGAAAGAGCGATGGCACAAGTTGGACCAACGCTTTTACCGATCTTAACTCAGCACTTGCTTCTGCAGAAGAGGGAGATGAGATATTTGTAGCGAGTGGAACCTATTATCCCAGCCAGAACGGAGATACTTCCGCTAGTTTTGAAATGGTAGACGGTGTGTCAGTTTACGGCGGATTTAACGGGACCGAAGCCTCCTTACAAGAAAGAGATTACGAAAAAAATCCCACTGTTTTATCGGGCGATATAGGTGAAAAAGGAAATGCATCTGACAACTCTACCAAAGTAGTAATTGCTGCAAATAATATCATCGATGGATTTACCATTACCGGAGGAACGTTCAATAGAGCTACTAGTGATGTTTCGCTTATCACAAATACAGGCACGGAAATTGATCAAGCGTCGGTATCCAAGGCGGAAGGACACACTGATCCTGGTTCAGTTAGTTCAGGTACAGCCGAAGAATCCTCAAGTGGTAATGGAATTATCATTTGGAAAAAAGCGCCGACAATAAAAAACTGTATCATTACTGGTAACAGCGGAGGAAAAGGGGCTGGTGTTTACATAATGGGAGCGGAAGAAGAAGGAAAAATTCCTACGTTTATCAACTCAATCATCAGCGATAATATCGCCTCCGGTCGCGGAGGCGGAGTGGCGATGGATTATTATTCAACAGCATATTTTATCGACTGTACGTTTGATAATAATGAGTGCACAGCCGGGAAAGGCGGAGCAATTTATAACGACTTCTCCGGAAATCCTCTTTTGGAGAATTGCCTTTTTACCAACAACTACGCTCAATCGGGCGCAGCGATTGCAAACGATGGCGTTTCATGTCCAGTTATCCTCGATAGCACATTCTATAACAACACCGCTGATGAGGCTGGAGCTTGTATCTATCAGGGAACCGGTCCCTACAATGATCCGCTCGTCGAGAACACCGTAATGTGGGATAATTTCTGTGAGCAGGATAAAATTGATGTGTATAACTACAATGAATGCAGTCCGAATATCACATATTCTGATATCCAACAGGGATACGAAGGAACTGGAAATTTCAGTGAAGATCCGCTGTTTGTCAACCCGGATGAAGGAGACTTTACCTACTTGGAAAATTCTCCGGCTATCAATGCGGGAAGTAACGGAGAAACCATTGGTTATTCTTTGCAGGAGAAGGAAGAAAGAGAAGAGAATGAGTACGACTCGATTATGGATACTTTAAGCGGTAAATACGAAAATAATACTACTGAAGTAACTCCTCTTGATATATCAAACGACTATGCAGTTGATGAAGAAAACATTATCGATAACGTCATCTATGTTGATGGTGATTTGGCAATGAGTGGCGACGGGACTAGCTGGAACAGTGCGATGAACGATCTCCAATCTGCGATAGATCTTGCAAATGCCATTTATGTTGATGAGGGAAAAACTATAGAAGTCTGGGTGAAGAAAGGTACATACTATCCCGGAACAGAGCGCTCTGATTCCTTCATCATGCGCGAGGGAGTTTATCTTTACGGTGGATTTGACGGCAGTGAATCTTCTCTTGAAGCGAGAGACTACAAAGATAATGAAACAATTTTAAGTGGAAATATCGGATCAAAAGAAGATGATACTGACAATTGTTATCACGTTTTAATCGGAGGAGATGACACTGCCCTCGATGGGTTTACGGTGAGCGGCGGATACGTCGATGGAGTTGGTGGAGAGCTATACGACAATAAGGGTGGCGCTTTGCTAAACTATCTCGCTGGGGAGAGAGTTATACCAAGCTATGAACCAACTCTAGGTTTCGATCCATACATCGCCAACTGCATATTTGAAGATAACTATGCCGAAGAAGGTGGGGCAGCCTATACTTATCACGGGGGGAATCCAGAATTTGTCAATGTTACATTCCGCAATAATAAAGCCAGCTACGGCGCAGCTACTTTGGATAGAGCAGGAACAAATTCAAAATATACTGAATGCATTTTCGAAAATAATGAGGCGAATTATAAAGGTGGAGCAAATTTCACCGATTATGGAGCGATGGCATCTTTCTATGACTGTACATTTGATTCTAATTATGCCCGTACAGAAGGTGGAGCGATATATACTATAGACCGCGCCTCACAAGCGTGTGCTAATGAAACGTCATTTTATTTAGTTGACCCTTCTTGGGAAGACCTTGAAGATATTTATTCTACTGTGTATGTAAATTCCTGTGACTTTAGTAATAATACTGCCGGGAATCACGGCGGAGCCATGTACATCTACGATAGTTCTTATGCGAAAATTGTCGCTTCTACCTTTGATGGGAACTCATCGTTAGATGCTGCAATTGTCGCTTCATATTCTGCAACTGTTATCCTGGATTCACTGACAAATTTTACCAATAACGATCCAACAAAGTATACGACCGAAGGAACGGGGGCAACAATCGTGTTCGATTGAACTCCGCTCAAGAAGCAATACTCGATTATCGAATAGGTAAAGAAGACATCTAAATAATTGCTCATTATATTAAATAATTATTATTAAAATTAAATAAAGTGTGAGTATATATGAACAAGTGACAGAGGATGAAAGCAGTTAAAATGCGATTAAATCGCAAAACGGTTTGATTAACATCAAAATTGTCTTAATATATAAGAATAAAAGTAGAAATGTATGTTAAGAGTACAAAAGTTAATATATTTCTTTTTACTTGTATATGAAATAGGCGAGTGATAGAATACAACTGACAATTTTGTGTACATTATATAACCAAGGGGAGAAAGCTATGGATGTTGATTTAAGAATTCGCAAGTCGAAGCATCACTTGCGAAAGAGCATAATAACTTTATTAAAAAAAGTTCCTTTTTCGGATATAAATATATCTATGATTTGCAAGGAAGCTAACGTTAGTCGCGTGACCTTCTACAACTATTACAGCAATAAGAATGAACTGATTGAAGATATTGTTCGAATTTTATTGAATTCGACAATTAAGAAAACGCACATCGAAACAGGAACCAATAAGATTGATATTTGTTATTTTAAGTGCCTTTTGATCAATATAGTTGAAATTAGCTAC
>JBAYAI010000100.1:0-3956 GCA_041669865.1 Bacilli bacterium
TAAATTCGACTCTGTTTCATTATTAAACTGGTTTTACTATTCTCTCTAATATAAATCTATTAGAATGACGTAAACATGTGTATTTACTATGATTGTTTATCTATTCAGTTTTCAAAGATCAGTTAGTGAAATTGACTATCAATTTCGCTTTCTTGCGAAGTGTTTTGTTTCCCACTCGCAAGTACAAATGTTACCAGGTTTACTACCTCTTGTCAACGGATTTGTAGAAAAAAAATAAAAAACTTTTACAAAGTCGGGTTTTTATAAAAAAAGGCTGAAAATCAGCCTATTTGATATGTATTTGCAAGAAAAATAATAACTTTTATCGATAAATATTTTTTCTTTTTTATAAAAAAAAGTCAAAAATTTTTCGAAAATAATTTTTGGAAAACACAAAATTCTATTAAATACTTTAATGTCGTTTGAAAATTAATTTTGCCAAACCTCTTAAAATGTGTCCGTTGGCAATTTCCAAAAGGGAAAGAGCCTGGTTGTATGTAATGATTCCTCCTGCTGAATAACAGGCAGATCTCAAGGAGTTATACGGCAGCATTCGCATCAAGAAGATAGCACTTTTTTTAGCAGCTTCTTTTTTTGTCCCCTCTGGCATCTTTTCAGCTCTTTTAACATCCTTTTTCATTTTTCCTAAAGATATTTTCAACAACAGCTTTCCACCGAAGGTTTCAAATTTGTTCATCGGAGTTTCAAGAGTGTATTTTCTCTTCTTATATACATACTTCAAAGGACGAGAATAACCGATGGTGCTGGCAAATTCCTTATCGGTCATGTCGAGATATTTTTTTACTTTATTCAACTCGCTATTTTTAACAGAGTCAGATGACTCTATCGCTATCTTTTGTTCCAAGTTTATTTCTTGGCTGCTTTTGCCAACCTCAATGGTGTATTCTCCCTTTTCCAAAATCCACTTTTTTTGCGCAGCATCGTAGTGGCGCAATTCATCTAGTGGTATTGAAATATTGACTTTCGCTGATTTACCAGCATCGACAGATACTTTTTTAAATCCTACTAGTTCTCTCAAAGGTTTATCAATTCCACCCTTCGGACCTTGAACATATACTTGAACTATATCTTTTCCATTAATTTTTGAACGATTGAGTACCGAGAGTGAAACTTTAATTTCTCCATCACTTTTATCTACTGCTAAATTTTTATATTCAAACTTGGAATAAGATAAGCCAAAACCAAAAGGATACCTGACATCTAATCCTTTAGATTGATAATAGCGATATCCAACGTAAATAGAATCCTTGTAAAGTGAAATCTCACGCTCGCTGAGTTTTTTTATTTCGTTCACATCCTTGTGTGTCAAAGGCCAAGTTTGCGCGAGTTTGCCACTCGGATTGGTTTCTCCAAAAAGAATGCTTGCTGTAGCTTCTCCACCCGCTTGTCCTGGAAGCATCATATTTAGAATTCCTTTAAAACTTCTTTCGAAAGGCATCTCTATAGGACTGCCACCAAACATAACAAAAATCATATCTTTCTTCATACTAGCCAATTTCTCAATGAGCGATATTTGATTTTCAGCCAGCATCATGTTCTCTCTGTCGAATCCCTCCGACTCTATGTAATCTGACTGTCCACCAAAGAAAATTATTTTGTCGTATTCAGCCGCTCTGGCAATTGCTTCACTTTCACAAGTCTCATTTATTTTTATCTCGCTTGATTTGTACCCTCTTACAAACTCATAATTGATATTTCTAGAATTAAAGGCCTGCTGTGGAGTCGTCAGCTTTCTAGGATTGATTAAAGAGGACCCCGAGCCTTGGTATCGCATATTGACAAAAAAGTCTCCTATTACCAAATACTTTTCATTTTTATTTAGAGGAAGAATGTCATCTTCGTTTTTCAAGAGAACCGCACTGTCTTTAGCTATTTTTAGACTCAATCTATCGTGCTTTTCAAAATCGCACTCTATGGATTTATTATCCTTCTTTACCTTTTCTATTAAGTGCAGCACATTATAAGTCGCCTGATTCACTCTTTTCAGCGATAGAGTTCCACTATTAACCGCCTCAACTATTCTATTCACGTTATGTTCAATACTGCCTGGCATTTCTAAATCGAGACCTGCATCTACACCTTTATCGCGGTCTTTAACTGCACCCCAATCAGACATGACAAGTCCATCGAACCCCCACTCATCGCGCAATATATTTTGCAATAAGTATTTATTTTCCGAACAAAAAGTACCATTCACTTTATTGTATGCGCACATTAGAGTGGTCGGCTCAGCTTCCTTTACAACTTTTTCAAATGGTCTAAGATATATTTCTCTCAGCGCTCTCTCATCAACGACTGAGTCTCCATACATTCTAAATTGCTCGTTGTTGTTGCAGGCAAAGTGCTTAACTGAAGTACCAACTCCTTTTGACTGGATTCCTTTTACTTGCGAAGCTCCAAGTTCTCCTGCGAGAAAAGGATCCTCTGAAAAATATTCAAAATTTCGTCCACAATATAAATTTCTCTGGATATTTATAGCCGGCCCGAGCAAAACATTTATTCCATAATACAAACACTCTTCCGCTAGCGCTTCGCCCATCGCACGCAAATTTTCATTATTAAAACTGCATGCACTTGTGGCGGCTGTTGGAAAGCAGGTAGTAGGAAGACTATTGCCTATACCACCCAAACTATCCCCATCCTTCTTCAGTTTTCTAACACCGTGAGGACCATCCGAAAATTCCAAAGATGGGATACCAAGTCTATCGACTGAATGTGTATACATTGGATTGCATCCACAGAGCAATGTAGCCTTTTCTCTTAAAGTCAACCGTTCCAGCAAGTCTTTAATATTGTCCATACTAGTTTTTCTCCATGTTTGTTTTTCTAATCTTATTATATCAATTAAAAGAGTCTATAACTAAAATAATTATTTACTTGAAAGCAGTATAAAGAATATATAAAGAAACATTTATCGTGTTATTAATTAAAATTTGTGGTATGCTCTATCAGGAAAAGATAGTCAAATTATATGTTTGGGTTTTTATATGGCAAGCATCGACGAGATTACTTAAAAAAGGAAAACACAAACATGACATTTAAAGATTTAAACATCAGCGAACCTATACTAAGGTCACTGGAAAGCGCTGGATACGAACAACCTACTAAAATACAAGAAAAGGTAATACCCATCTTGTTGGATGGTAAGGACGTTTTAGCGAGTTCGCAAACTGGGACCGGTAAAACAGCCGCATATACCATTCCAACTTTACAAAAATTATCAAATACTACCGACTACAATATCAAGAAAAGAAGGGTTAGAGGATTAATCCTTTCCCCCACACGCGAACTAGCCGCTCAAATTGGGGAAAACATCGCGCTCTACAGCAAATATTTGAAAATTAAACAAACTGTCGTTTTTGGAGGCGTACCTCAATCCAGGCAAGTTAATTCAATGCGAAATGGAGTCGATATAATAGTTGCAACCCCGGGTCGTTTAATCGACCTTTGCAATCAGGGAATCGTCGATCTTTCAACAGTCGAAACTTTGATCCTTGATGAGGCCGACCAAATGCTAGACATGGGATTTTTACCCGACATGAGAAAGATTATAAAGAAGTGTCCTAATCGCACGCAAACTATGATGTTCTCAGCAACTATCCCTACCGCAATCAAAAAACTTTCGCAAGATATTTGTCAAAATCCTGAACGAATCGCCATTGTTCCGGTCAATCAGCCTCTAGATTCTATAAATCAAAGCATATATAAAATCGAGCAAGATGATAAAAAAAGATTGCTCATTCACATTTTGGAAAATCCCTATTACGAGTCTGTCTTAGTTTTTACTCGCACCAAGTATGGTGCGGATAAATTGGGTAAATTATTATCGAGAAAAGACATCGCAAATGAGGTGATTCACGGAAATAAATCACAAAATGCTCGCACACGGGCATTGCAGAGATTTAAAAGCGGTAAATCGCGGGTTTTGTTAGCGA
>JBAYAI010000101.1:0-3929 GCA_041669865.1 Bacilli bacterium
AGATTTGACAAAGTTAACGCAAAGAAAAGACTAAAGAATGATAATTCCAATAAGAAAGCATGGCGATTTCAAAATTTCTTTGCGTTTACTATGTCACTTAACAAATTATTTAGTGCCGTCATTCTAAGTTGTTGCTTACTATTTGCAGGTTGTAATGAGGAAAGCAGTGCTATTTCAAATAGCCCAGTAGACGATTCAACCATCGCTACTTCTGTCTCTTCTAACTCCAATACAGATGAAATATCTTCTCAGGATACAGAAACATCTATTGAAGTTTCAGAGGAAATCTCGAGCATCCCGGAAGAAAATTCTTCCTCGACAGAAGCGACAGAAAGCGTGACAATCGGTCCGGATTTATTTAATTTTAATTACGGAGATGAAATAATGGATCTTGCCGGATATGAATTCAATGTTTTGAATGTCAAAAGCGGCGAAAAAAGTGGCTATCCCGTCATTCAATTTTCCTCAGGTAAAAAGAGAGATGCTGGATGTTTAACCACGACTAAAGCATATTCTGGAATTAGAAATATTTCCATCTCTCAATTGGAAACCGGATATGATGGATTCGTTTCGTTCTTTACATCCGACGATGGAGAAACGTTCACGGAAATTGAAGATATAGAAACCGAATCTGCTTACGAATATTCCTTCAACATTGAAGATAGTAAGTACATAAAAATCGTTAATGGTTCAAATGACTATGCGATGTATCTCAACTCGATTGTTTTAACCGTATCAAACGGTTAATCAATATTTATTACTCCTTTCTTTTAGATAGAATCAAGTTGCTTTTATCTTGTTCATGGACTAACACCAAAATTCCTCTCTTTATCGTTCAATACCGATGAATTAAGCGTTGATGAAGCACTCTGATTCTATCTTTTCATTTGCTGATAAACTGATTCGAATTGATAATTTAGTGATATAATCTTAATAAAGCGAGGTAATGTTCTATGTTAAGTAAAATTATTCAGGGATGTATGAGAATAAAGAAAATGAATGAAGAAGACTTATACAGTCTCATCATGTCAGATATTGAAAATGGAATTAACTACTTTGACCACGCTGATATCTATGCTCACGGTGAGTGCGAGAAAAAATTCGGAAAGGTTCTCGCCAACCATCCCGAAATTAGAGGGAAGATCATCCTTCAGACAAAGTGTGGAATTGTTTTAAACCGCACGGGTAATTACTACGATTCATCCAAGCAACATATCTTGGAAAGCGTCGATAATAGTTTGGAAAATTTGCATACCAACTACATAGATTATCTGTTAATCCACCGTCCGGACGCCTTTATGAATGTTAGAGAAATATCCGATGCTTTCGACATATTGTACAAAACGGGAAAAGTTCGCCACTTTGGAGTTTCGAACTTTAATAAATACCAGTTGGATAATTTGGTCAAGCATTGCCACCAATTGATCGAAGTTAATCAACTGCAATTCTCTCTCTGTCACACTCAATTGATTGACGGCGAATTTTTGACCAATGTTGACACTGAAGCCGCTCAGTCTGCAGACAGTGAACTTATGTATTACTGCAAAGACAACAATATACGCGTTCAAGCATGGTCACCTTTTCAATTTGGATATTTTGAAGGGATTTTCCTAGATAGTCCAAAATTTCCGGAATTAAATGCTAAACTCAAAGAGCTCGCTGAGAAATACAATTGCGATACAAACGCTATCGCTGTCGCTTGGATTCTCACCTATTCTTCAATTATGTCAGTAATTGCTGGTTCAACAAAGATTAATCGCATGGCAAGTATTGCCAAAGCCAAAGATATACGACTCTCAAAGAAAGAGTGGTACGACTTATATAGAACTGCTGGACATTTGCTTCCATAAAAAAAGCCCCTCGGATTCCGAGGGGTTCTTTAAATTATTATTCTTTATTCACTGAAGCATCGTAAATGCTAGCAATGGAGTTCGTCAGCATTTGCTCGAACTCTTCTTTTGTTTGCTTAACGTTTAATCCTTGGGATAAAGCGCGAGAGAAAGAGGCAATCATTCTCTTATTCTTCTTCAATAACCTGTTCGCTTCTTTTTGCGAGTATCCTCCGGATAAAGCGACAACTCTCACAATATGAGGATCCATAGCAACATCATCGTAAAATCCATCCACAGTTGGCAAAGAGAGTTTTAACATGACTTTTGTCTCCTTGGGCAATTTCTTTAAATTTTCGATGATTTCTTTTTTCAATAAAGTTTCAGCCTCTGCTTTATCGGGGATGGTAATGGTAACTTCCGGTTCAAGAATAGGTACCAAGCCATATGAAGCAACCTTCTTACCAACTTCAAATTGCTGTTCCACTATTGCCTTGATTCCTTTTGCGTTCGCACTGTTAATCACGGTTCTTTCCTTGGTTCCAAATATGTGCCTATCGACCGCTTTCTTCAACAGAGCATCTAATTCGGGCATGGGTTTAAATAACCTGACTCCATCTTTTTCTTCCTGCATTCCTTTGTCAATTTTTAAAAAAGGAATAATCCCTTTCTTCTCCCAAAGGTAATCTGCTGTATACATTCCTTCGATAGTTCTATCCATCGTGTTTTCAAATAGTATGGCCCCGAGTATTTTATTAGAATTGAACGCTTTTGAAGTGATAATTCTCGTTCTCATTTGATGAACGAGATCAAACATTTCTTCCTTTGTAAAATACGCTTCATCGGGTATTCCATATGTTCTCAGGGCTTTAGGAGTAGAACCACCTGACTGGTCGAGAGCAGCAATGAAACCTTTTCCATCTCCCATTATCTCTAATTGTCTCTTATTCATATTTTTCTCCTTTTCTGAAATGTGCACCACATTGAAAAAATTAAAAAAATGGCACAAAATTTTTTACTATCTGTTTATATTATATCTCATATATTTAATAATTATTGCTTTTTGCGCATTTTCTTAGTAACCGTCTTACACATTCTAAATAGTAGTTCAGTCTTCAATTTAAAGTTAAATAAAAATCCCCTCGCATCTAATTTTGATGCGAAGGGAAATATTAAGGTGAAATAGCTATCTTACTTGACCTTCTTGTGGCATAGCCACCAGTCAAGACATTCGAACTCGCCTTTTGCAGCAGCTTCTTTTCTATCATTTACCTCTTTGACAGTCGATGCCGGAGAAATAATCGCTTCTCCCTTACCTAAGAATTCGTTATTAGGATAATTCTCAGGCATTGCAAGTCCGTATTTCTTGGAATCTTGCAAAGCGGAAAGAGCGCGCAGTACTTCATCAACACTTCTACCAACTTCTTGAGGATAATACATCATCAAGCGCAGATATCCTTCATCATCGACAATAAACACCGCCCGAACCGTATTGGTTCCTTTGCTGGGATGAATCATTCCCAACTTGGTAGCCGAGCGACCTAGTTCATCAGCAATAATGGGGAAGGGTATATCAACATTCGCTTTTTCTTTAATCCACTCGACCCATTTCAAGTGGCTTTGTAGCTGATCTACTGAAAGACCAATCAAATCCGTATTGAGTTTCTTAAACTCATCATTTTTTTGGCAAAAGCGATAAATTCGGTTGTACAAACAGGTGAAAAATCACCAGGATGACTAAAGAGGACAAACCATTTTCCTTTTTCGTCTTGAGGGAGCGTCATTTTTCCGTGTGTAGTATTTACTTCCATCTCCGGAAACTTGTCGCCTAGTAAAGGCATAGATACTTTAATTTCTTCCATAAACTACCTCCTTTCGAATATTTATTCTAACTTTAGTATACTTCATAATTTCTCATATCCAACTGAGATGCTTTTTTTACTAAATTTTTAATAAAAATTACAAATATTATATTTGCGTTAAGTGACATAGTAAACGCAAAAATTTCTTTTTCGTATCTTTTCATCCTTGTGATATCATAATTCTATCTTTGTTCCCGCCAGAAAGGAGTTCTTTATGGGAACTAAAATTAACAAATAC
>JBAYAI010000102.1:0-3843 GCA_041669865.1 Bacilli bacterium
AATCTTTCATCTATGAGACTGACAAAGAAAAACTACTCTACCCAAGTATTGAAGAGTATTGACGACAAGCTTTTCTTGAACGAAAAATTTATGCCTTTTGAATTAGTGCGGGCTGATGACAAGTACTTTGATTCTCTTGAAAAGCCACTTCGTGCAAAGTTGAAAGGCAAGTCTAAGAAAGTTCAGGACAAAGTTTTCAAAAAATCCAAGAGAGAAATTGCAAAGATTGAGAAGCAAAGGAAGGCAGCAGCGGCACTTAAAGCTAGAAAGAGAAAGGAAGCTGCGCGCCTGGCTAAACAAGAGGAAAAAGCGAGAATTGCTGAAGCAGCAAGAATTGCTAAGCAAAAGGAAATCGATGCTAAGCAAGCTCGAATCGATCGTTTGAATGAATTAGCAAGGCTGAGAAAAGAAATCAGAGAGCAAGCGATAAACGACAAGAAAAAAGCGCCGATAGAATTGGTCACGCCTGTAACTTTGAAGATAGAGAAAGCGAAGCCCACAAAGGGAAGCAAGAGCAAGAAAAGTGAATTTAAGAAGGTTCACATTAAAAAGACTGAATCCTTCCTCAAAGAGAAGAAATATAGCGGTGAAGAAGAATTGTAACTAAGGAGACTTTATGGAAGACAAAGTAGAACAAGAAATCGTAAATAAAAATAGTGAGAAGTCAGAGACAAAGAAAAAAGGACCTTTTGCCATTTTCCGGAAAATATTTGAATATATCTTAATTGCATTTATTGCTGTTGTCGCTGTTGCAGAAGTAGTTGGATTAGCGACTCGCAGTTCCAACTTCGGTGTACCTAATATCTTTGGATATCAATTTTTGGTTGTTGCTACTGATTCAATGGCTGTGGATGAGAACGGTGAAGAAGTGTATCCTGTTGGTATAGGTTTGATCTGTAAAAAAGTCGATGTTTCCACAATTGAAGTTGGCGATGATATTACTTTCTATTGGGAGCCTATCCAAAGCACTATTACTCACCGCGTTTACGAGATAGAAACTGACGATAGCGGTTCCCCCGTTTCCTTTTTGTGTCACGGAATCAATGTCAACGCTACATATTATTCTCCGACGCAATATCAAGAAGTTCCAGTTGACCAAGTTTTAGGAAAAATCGTTCATAAATCCTACGTTCTAGGAGATTTCATCACCGCGATGCAAACTCCATATGTAGTTATTTTACTCATTTTTGTGCCAGCGGCATTCATTGCTGTTTCATCGGTTATTGACATGTTGAATATCAAGAAAATGTCAGAAGAGGAACTCGAGGAAAAGTACGGCGATGAAAAGGGAAAAAAGAAGAAAAAGAAAGAAGATCCAAACGATCCCCTTTCCGGTTTGAGTGAAGAGGAAAAAGCTTCTTTGAAAAAGCAGATGATAGAAGAGATGCTGAATTCTAAGAAAGGAGAAAAAGATGAAAAAAAGTAAAAGAACTTTTGTGACTTTAATCATTCTTTTTGCTGTGCTCACGATTGCTGTACTGTCCTATTTCTTGTTTCTTTATCAGCGCAATTCAATTGACATTAGTCTTCTTGCCGCCGGAGCTGGATATGCTTTGGCTGTAGCTATTCTTCTTCCACTGACAGTTAAGAGCTACCGAAAGTACTATTATCGCAAAAAGAGATTCGAAGAAGTTAAGCGTTTGTACAAGGTAGATTCAACTTTTAATAACGAGGCTTTTTTCACGGAAAGAATAAAAAAAGAAGTCAGACATTCATCTAAAAATGGGGTTATCATATCGTTTATGATTTTCTCCGATTCTGAGAAGTATCAGTACTATCAGTTAGAAAAGATAAGATATTTCTATGGAGTTGTCATTCAGTATTTTGAAACGCTCATGTTGAATCCTAAATATCGAAAAGCATTGACTTGCGGATTTGAACAAAATATTTTTTATATCTACTTTAAGTATGATGAGAAAGAAGAGGTTAACCGACTGATTTCTAAGATTGACAACGATATGTATACACTGTTTGCAAAGATTACTATTCCCATCAATATGCATCCTTCTTTTGGTGTGTATCAAATATCGGATAAGAAGGTCGATGTTAGAGATATGATAGAGCACTCGAAATTAGCTTTGCGAACTTCGATCAACTCTTTCCAAGTCGCTGTCTTTTTCAATGAAGACTTGCTCGATTCTCAAATTAATAACGATGCTCTTGAACAAGAGATTCGTCGCGGTATAGAAAAGCGAGAGTTTGAAGTCTACTACCAAGGGAAATTTGATTTAGCTACAAATAAATTTGTCGGAGCGGAAGCTTTGATTAGATGGAATCACCCTACTCGAGGGTTGTTTAATCCTGGGGCTTTCATCGGAGAATGCGAAAAGTCAGGATTGATTCACGTCTTGGATTTCTACGTTTTTGACCAGGTTTGTAAGGATCTTGGTGACTGGAAAAATAGGGGTAGAAGAATGATTCCTATTTCTACAAATTTCTCCTCTTCCGATTTCTATCGTCCTGATTTTGTCGAATCTGTTCTAACGACTATCGAAGCGAACAAGATTGCTCCCAATTTTCTCGAATTGGAAATCACTGAATCTTCGACTGCAAATAACTATTTCTATGTTATGTCAGTTCTCAAACGTTTGAAGGAATCGAATGTGAGAATTTTGATGGATGATTTTGGAACGGGATTTTCTTCCTTCGGAAATTTAAAGAAGTATCCGATTAATGCGATTAAAATTGATAAATCCTTCATTGATGATATAACTGTCGATGTCAAATCTCGTGAGATTGTAGATACGATAGTTCGTCTTTCTCGTTCGCTGGGTTTGACTTCGGTTGCTGAAGGTGTCCAGACTGAGAAACAAGTAGAGATTCTTCGGGAACTCAAGTGCAATCAAATTCAAGGATTCTATTATTGCAAGCCGATGCCCAAGAAGGATTTTGAAATTTTCTTGTCAACTAATACATTCGAAGAAAAGGAGGATATATTATGATCCTTATTGTTGGTACGAGCGACGATATTCTCATCTATCTCCGCAATATTGTCCGCTACTCAAAAGTTGAAGAAACGAATAACATAAAGGTTAATATTGGAAAAATTTACGGTCAAGATGTTGCGATTGCCAATGTTGGAGCTTCCAATTATCGCACGGAAATAGTGACGGGAGTATTAGTGGAAAAATACAATCCATACGTGGTTATTTCTCTCTCTGACTCGATGAAACTGACGCCGGGAAGCAAGATTGGCGATTGTTTTTTAGGCTCGCAAATAGGATTTGTAGACGTCGACCAAATCGAAAGGTATCCAAATGAAAAGTTGAACATGGTTCCAGGCTTTCCGAGATATTTTCCTGTGTCACCAACGCTGGTCAAATTGTTTAACGATTGTGCCGCTCAGGTGAATATCCTAAATGAAGAAGTAGGAACAGTATTATCTTCCAATACTTATGCGATAAAATCAGAAAAACTCCCTTTTGATGTTAAGGACTATCAAGCGGTGCGTCATGAAGACATTGTCTTTGATTCCGAAGTTGGCGGTATTGCTCTCGCTTGCCACTTTCTAGATATTCCTCTATTTCCTATCGCTTGTATCTCTCACGAAGTGGATAATATGGACTCTTTCATTGAACGAAATCGCGTCTTGTTAAAAACCGCAATTGACATCGGTAAGATTGTCGTTTCCTTCATTGTCTCAATCTCCTCGAATGAAAACTTATTTATTCGATCTGATGAGTATGATGCCAAAGATAGATTTTAAAATAAAAAAGCAGGAAAGAAATCCTGCTTTTTTTATTTCAACTTTTCAAGGTATGGAACTACAAATAATTCTTCGAATTTTTTGGTGGTTACTGCTTTGGAATAGTAATCCCCTCGCCCAGTTTTAAATCCGATTTC
>JBAYAI010000103.1:0-3734 GCA_041669865.1 Bacilli bacterium
CGAGAACCTGCATGGTTACTTCGTCTATTGATGATTTCACCATCAATTTTTTCGCTTCAGCTATGATAAAATTTAATTTATTTTGCTCTAATTTTGACATTTAACCTCCGTGATAGGCTAACTATCATAATGATACCTAATCTATACATTTAAAATATAGCATTGGTTGAAAGCGCTGTCAACTCAATTTGCAACAATTGTTTTATTCTAAAAGTTAGTATTGTCAGTCTGCTAAATTTCTAATTTTCTTTAGTCATTCCTACATTGTAACTATATAATAGCTTCTATATATCATTCATCCTGTTTTGTAGCAATTAAAAAAACGGCAATTAATGCCGCTCAAGTTGATTATTTATATTAATAACGCTCAAAGACTACAAGCGTTGATCCACCGCGAAATTGGTGGAGCTGAAGAGGATCGAACTCTCTACCTCCTGCGTGCAAAGCAGGCGCTCTCCCAGGTGAGCTACAGCCCCATGTCACGATATTTAAGATAGCAAAAAAACCAGCGTATTTCAAGCACTTTTTAATAAATATTTCAACTTCTTGCAATATGTTTAAATCAATTGACTATTTGGAAAATAAAATCTACACTTTACTATATAAAATACATAAGAAGGAAATGAAAATATGCGCGGATTTATACTAAACAATGGCTTTTATCTCTCGAAAGCCCAAATACATAAGAGAGAAAGAATCAAAGAGGAATTTGCCAAGTTAGATATCCGCGTGGATTGTTTGACTTCTATCGATTTAGATTTTGCAATGAAAGATTCCAAAATTCATCTAAAAAATATTGAAAATTACGACTTTTGTGTCTATTTAGATAAAGATGAAAACCTCGCTTATGCCATCCAGCAATTTGTCCCCGTTTTTAATTCTTACGAGGCAATATCCAGTTGCAATGACAAGGTAGAAACTTATCTAAAACTCAGCAGATCTAATGTACCTACTCCTCTGACTATACCTTCGCTTCTCTGCTACAATCTATCAAATTCAGCGGAAAGTATAAAAAAATTTTTAGACTATGTGGAAGCCAAACTGTCTTATCCCTTGGTTTGCAAACAGTGTTACGGATCTCTAGGCCTGGAGGTCTATCTCATCAATGATCGAGATGAGCTCGAGAAAAAATATGCAGAACTTATCAAATATCCACTGTTATTTCAAAAGTACGTAAAGACTTTTAAAGGAAAGGACTACCGGATATTTACCATCGGTGGAAAGGCGGTAGCGAGCATGTTGCGTCAAAACGATAAAGATTTCCGTTCAAATATCTTTCTCGGAGGAAAAGGAACATTTGTTCATCTCCCTAGTGAGACGCTCGCGGTTGCCGAAAAAGCGAGTAAAGTTCTTGGTCTCGACTATGCAGGATGCGATGTATTGCTCGACGCGGAAGGCAAACCAACCCTTATTGAAGTGAATTCAAATGCCTTCCTTTCCGAGATCGAAAAAGTCTCAAAAATCAACATAACTAAGATGTTAGTCCAACATATAGTTTCAACTTTGAATCGCTGATAAAACCTGTCAAGGACTACTTTTGTTCTTGAAATGGTAAGCGGTTTCATATATATTCAATAATGCACCCTATTTTAAGTGTATTTATTAATATAGGAAAGATGAGGTATAAATATGGAAAATAAAGTATTGACTATTAATTACGATGGAGAGGAAGAAAAAACGATTGAAGAGTTGATTCCTGCTGACAAAAAATATCTATATGTCAGAGCTGAAATCGACAATCATCTTCGCGAATTATCCTATGTAGTAAAAGGACCGGTTACGGTCAATCTCTTTCCTCTCGCTGGCGACACAGAATCGATGTACATTTACAAGAATACTCTTAGGTACGTTGTAGCCATGGCCGTTAGAAATGTTCTACCAGATGTTCCCGTCAAGTTTTCGAACGACATTTCACGTTCGATTTACGTATATGCCACTGGTAATAATGCCATAAAGATAAATACGACAATGATCGAGAAAATAAAGGAAGAAATCGAGAGATTGATCGAGTTAGATCTTCCAATAACCAAGCGGTTGATCACTAAGAAGGAAGCGATTGATCTATACAAAAAAGCCAATATGGATGATAAATTAGACATCCTTGCTTATCGTTCCGAACAGATGGTTCACCAGTACATTTGCGGAGATTATTTTGATTATATGTACGGATATATGATGCCTTCAACTGGCTATGTCCACGCTTTCAAAATTCTTCCTAAAATGCCCGGCTTCTTAGTTCAATTCCCACGT
The DNA here is from genome assembly GCA_041669865.1 of Bacilli bacterium. GTDB lineage: Bacteria > Bacillota_I > Bacilli_A > RFN20 > CAG-288 > Scatoplasma. The sequence continues at coordinate 2,251 of JBAYAI010000103.1, forward strand.
GCTGAATACAAAGGAGAGATTCCTCCTTTCACCCGCGAAACGGTATTTGAAAGAACGATTGAAGCCTCTAGACAGTGGTCTTCACTCGTTGGACTATCTACGATCTCTGATATCAATGACAAAGTAAATAAATTAGGATCGACAGACTTTATCATGATGTGCGAAGCTCACCACGACAACCAGCTTGCCGAATTGGGAAAGCAAATCATCAATTCCCCTTCGGAAATCAAGCTCATCTGCATCGCTGGTCCTTCCTCCTCTGGGAAGACTACCTTTGCCAATCGCTTGAGACTCGAATTGCTCAGCTTAGGATTGAACCCGATCCGCTTGAGTGTCGATGACTACTACTTACCGAAAGTTAGAATGATTAAAGAACCTGATGGTTCAGTTGATTTAGAATCGATAAAAGCGTTTGATGTAGACTTATTCAATCAAGACATGCTCAAGCTTATTGAGGGTGAGGAGGTTGACATTCCTTCCTACGATTTCAAAACCGGAGAAAGAAGACCGGGAAGAAAGCTTCAACTTGGCGATGGTCAGCCAATAATCGTCGAAGGGATTCACGCTTTGAATGAAAAACTAACTGATTTAATTCCTAAGCACGAAAAATTTAAAATCTTTATCGCACCCCAGGCTCAGATCAATGTCGACAATCACACACCTATTTCTTTGACAGATTTACGCTTGTTGAGAAGAATTGTCCGTGACGCTAAGTTTAGACATTCTTCCGCTGAAGAAACCCTCGACATGTGGCCCTCTGTCCGTAAAGGTGAATTTACTTGGATTTATAAGACTCAGGAATACGCAGACTTTGTCTTCAATTCGCTTCTTCCATACGAACTTTGCGTAATGAGAGAATACGCCATGCCCCTGCTATCACAAGTGAAAAAGTCCTCTAAGCACTATGTCACTTGCCGCAGACTCATCAACTTCTTAAAGTATTTTGAAAAGATCGATGAGAAAAACGTACCTGACAATTCCCTCATGCGTGAATTTATCGGTGGTAGTTGCTTCCGTGACGTCTAATCTATAAATACAATAAATTGATTTTTAAGGATGTAAATGAATTGTTTACATCCTTTTTTCGTGAATAGTATTATTACTTACATCAAAGCAAAAAAATACATTCAATTGATTTTCTAATCAACTTCTATCAAAAAAAGAACATAAATTAACTTGATACAACGATTGTCTAAATATATTTCAATAGTCCTGAAAAGGAATATATAAATATATATAAGAAAGATACATCTAAATAAAGGAAAATTTTAAAAAAAGATTCAGTCAAACATTATTATTCAAATAAAAGAATCTTTGAGAATAATATTCAATATTTGGAATTCTAATATTTTACCCGAATAAATGTTTCAAAGTTTTTCTAAACATAAAAAAAGCATGACAGTCTATAGATGAGCTATCATGCTTTTTTGCTTGTAATAAATTCTTAACTGATATTGCAAGATTTTATCAAATATTGATATCTC
>JBAYAI010000104.1:0-3727 GCA_041669865.1 Bacilli bacterium
CTGAGAACGTCGAGTAAAGACAAGAAAAAGGGAGGAAATCTGAAGTGAACAAAAATTTAGCGCGCGAGATCGCAGCAACACAAATCAGAACTGATCTTCCTGACTTTAGAACTGGTGATACATTACAAGTCTCTGTGCGTATCATCGAAAACGGAAAAGAAAGAACACAAATGTTCCAAGGCGTATGCATTGCTCGCCGCGGTTCTGGTGTCTCCGAAACTTTCATCGTTAGAAAATTTTCAAACGGCGTTGGTGTCGAAAGAAACTTTCCTGTAAACTCACCGATTATTGCATCTATCAAAGTTGTGAAACACGGTAAAGTCAGAAGAAACAAAATCTACTATCTCAGAGAGAGAAGTGGTAAATCAGCTAGACTTGTTGAAAAGCTCTAATACTGAAAATGATTTGAAAATTACCCAGGCGGAGAGCCTGGGTTTTTTATTTTCTAAAGCACGGTGCATCGGTGGATTAAAAATAATAATAATCGATGAATTTTATGAATATATTCAGCGAATAATCATCTAAAAGTATTGTATAATTAAGTATTGTATAATTAAGACATAGAAAGTAGGTTTAAGGTGAAAAAGTACTTATTTGTTGGAGTTGGCGATCTCCTATTAGCTATCGTTATTATTGCCGCTGGAGCGTGGCTGATTACTCTTGCCGCAAGTGTTCACTGGCTACTTGGTTTAATAGTAACCATGTTTTGCATTGTTATTCTTGGAATAGTACTGTGGTTCTCATATAAGTTTTTTATGTTATATCGCAGCTATAAATATGTGAAAAGCAAGTATACAATTTCTAAATACTCAACCGAAGTTGAAAAATTGGATTACAAGTTTTTGTGTGACAAACTTGGATTGGAAGATTACAAATATACAAAGGGAACAAAGAGTGATTTGCTTTACTATCTATATCGAATAAAGAATGAAAATGATCCTAGACCAAATGTGTTATTTGTCCACTTTGAAACGACATCTGACTTAATCGAAAAAGATAATACAATGGAACAAATATTGCTGATTCACGATGTTCCGGTTGAGGACAATAAGACATTAATTATCGTTTCAATCAATTCTGATAAAGAGTCTGTCGAACAAGTAATTCAGCTGAATAATCCTAGAAATATTATGCGCAATAAATATTACTGCACATTCAGTGAAAATTCTAAAGTTGTTTCTTTTGGAGCGTACAATGAATTGTTGTCGTTTGAAGACTATCAACAAATGCAAAGTTTAGTGTTTAGTATATTTGATATAAGGGAGACATTGCATGGCAAAAGTGAGAAATAGCTTGAACTGGTATCCAGGCCATATGAAGCAAGCTGTAGATCAAATAAAGAAGGTGCTTCCTCTCATAGATGTAGTTATTGAAATAGGAGATGCACGAGCACCGTATTCATCGTTGAATGGATTTTTGAACAATGTAATTAAAGATAAAAAGCGCATATTGCTTTATTCTAAAAAAGACTTGGCGGATGCACAGAAAATAAATAAAGTAATAAGCGAATTCAAGAAGCAAGGTATCTTTGCACGCGCGCTTGATTTTAAAAATCCAAAAGAGATAAAGGAATTACAGAAATTTTTGTGTACTGTAAAATCTAAGAAAAGTCTCAAATACGAGAGGTTGGGTTTAGCCTTACCACCATTGAGGTGTTTGATTGTTGGAATTCCAAATGTTGGGAAATCAACTCTCATCAATTCTTTAGTTGGAAAATCCAAGGCTAAAGTCGAAAATAAACCCGGAAAGACGAGAGCTCAGCAACTTATTAAAATAAACTCGCGGTTAGAACTAGTTGATACTCCTGGAATTTTGCAACCGAATTACGAGGATAAGAATGCTATCATGCATTTAATTTGGATTGGCTCAGTTAACGACAAAGTCATACCCATGGATGATGTCGCGCTGCAACTGGCACAATTTTTAATTGATAATTATGCCTCCGGGCTTCGCGAGCGATTCAATATTAGTTCTAATACTGAATTAAATGTGGACAATTTATATAATGAGATTGCAAAATCCAGAAAATACGTTTTAGCTGGAAATGAATTGGACACGATGCGCGCGCGCGATATCTTGATAAAAGAATTCCGAGCTGGCTTGTTGGGAAAGTGTGTTGTTGACAATGTCTAAGTTAAAGAAGTTTGACGACCAGTTTCGGAAGAACAAACTTGGTTTAGTTAGTGGTTTTGATGAGGCTGGACGTGGTCCGCTTTGTGGACCTGTTGTAGCAGCAGGGGTTATTTTGCCCCCGGATTTTGACAGTGATATCATAAACGATTCAAAGCAGATGACCGACAAAAAAAGAAGAGAGATGTTCAAAATCATTAAAGACGAAGCGCTATTTTATCACATATCGGTTATTTCTCCTCAAACTATAGACAAAATTAATATATTAGAAGCGTCGAGATTAGGAATGCAGCAGGCACTAGATGAAATGATTAAACGTGGTTTTTCACTTGATTCCATTCTCACCGATTACATGGATTTAAATTCTCATTCAGCTGAAATTGTAAAATTAAAAAAGGGAGATTCAAAATCTCTAAGCATAGCAGCGGCTTCTATTCTAGCTAAAGTGACTAGAGATGATATTATGATAGAACTTGATAAAAAATATCCTGGATACAATTTAGCCAAAAATAAAGGATATCCAACTAAGGAACATTTAGAAGCCCTTCGCGAGAGAGGTGTTATTAAAGAAATTTATCGCCTTTCATATGCACCGGTTGAAAAGTTATTGCAAATGAAACTTTTCTAATTCCTAAAAACTGCTTTCACTTTCCTTACTTAAGTGTAGTAAGGAGAAAAACATAATGTTAACTATGCGGGAAATATTACTGTACTTTAGCGTAAAGTACGAAGGAAACTGGGAAAAGATTAAGGATGCCTTAGCGCGAAAGGAAATCGTTAGCGAGGAAGAGGGAAAACAAGTTGTAAATCAAATAAAGTGCAACACTTTAACTTTTATCGATAGCGATTATCCAAATTGCATAAAGCAAGCATATCGACCGCCTTTCGTTCTTTATTATGAAGGAAATATCGATCTGCTAAATTCTCGAAAGAAACTAGGAGTTATCGGTTCTCGGAACAATTCTAATTACGGTGAAGAAGTCACTGATAAAATTATTTCTGATTTAGCTAGTAAAAATAAAAATATTACAATTGTTTCAGGAATGGCAAGAGGAATTGATTCTATTGCTGAAAGGTGTGCGATGAAGAACAATATGAACGTTATATCAATTCTTGGATGTGGGCTTGATATTTGCTATCCTTCTTCTTCGAAAGACATATATGAATATTCTCAAACGAAAAAGGGTTTGTTGCTATCTGAATTTCCTTTAGGAATTAAGCCAATCGGGTCAAATTTCCCCATGCGAAATCGAATCCTGTCTGCGATCATTGATACTCTTTTGATTGTTGAAGCAAAAAGAAAGTCTGGTACGTCGATTACCGCTCATTTGAGTTTAGAAGACAATAAAGACATTTTGTGTATTCCTCGAAATATTGACAGCCCTTATAAATTGACAAATTTTTTAATTCGCGAGGGAGCAGAGTCCTGCTTGAGTGCCGATGACATTATTCAAGCTATGAATAGATTTTAAAATAGATGACTTTACAAAAGTGTGGCTCTTATTCATGCATCATATCTATCTTTTACCTTAAAATCCACTTGAGAATTGATACAAAACTGATAAACTTTCTTCACCTTTTGTTTGATATTAATATC
>JBAYAI010000105.1:0-3662 GCA_041669865.1 Bacilli bacterium
CAAGCTTACTTTGCATACGATTCGAGAAAATCAGGAGGTATTACAAGATCTAACCTTAGATTTGGTAAAAACCCGATTCACTCAACTTATTATGTAACAAACGCTGATTTTATTTCTTGTTCACTAGATTCATATATCTTCCAATTAGATATGGCTAAGAACTTGAAGACTGGCGGTACATTCTTGCTCAACACCGACATGACACCTGAAAAATTGATTTCGGTCATGCCCAATAAGATGAAACACGACCTAGCAGTTAAAAAAGCAAAATTCTATATTATCGATGCTAATAAATTAGCTTCTAAATTAGGAATGGGTCGTCATACAAATACCATCCTTCAAGCTTCATTCTTTAAATTATCTCCTTCAATCATGGACTTTGCTGAAGCCCAGACTTGGATGAAGAAATTCGCAAAGAAACTATACGCCAGCAAGGGCGATAACATGGTCGAAATGAACTATAAAGCTATCGACGCTGGTGCTAATGAACTTGTTGAAGTTAAGGTTGATCCTGAATGGGCAAAACTCCCTGCAAAGAGAGAAAGAAAAGTTACAGGCGATCCTTACTTCGATGAATATATGAGTGTTATCGGTCAGTTAGATGGATATGACCTTCCAGTTTCCACCTTTAGAAAATGGGAACTCGAAGATGGTTCATTCCAAAACAACATGGCTTTCAAAGAAAAACGTTCAATTGCTGATAGAGTTCCTCTATGGCACAAAGAGAATTGTATTCAATGTGCGATGTGCTCGATGAGCTGTCCTCATGCAACCATCCGCTCATTCTTATTAACCGATGAAGAAATTCAAGGTTTGCCTGAGAATGAGAGAGAAGATGTTCTCGATGCAGTCGGTGGACCTAAAGTCAAAGGACTTAAATTTAGAATTCAAGTATCGCCTAGAAACTGTGTTGGTTGCGGAGTATGTATGATTACTTGCCCTGGTAAGAGAGTCAAACAACCTGATGGAACCTTCAAGCAATTCAAGGCCCTCGAAATGGTTGAAGCAAAATCTCAATTCGATAGAGAACCTGCTGCTGACTACTTATACAAGGAAGTTGAACCTAAGACCGATTTGTTCTCTACAGACACAGTTAAAGGTGCTTCATTGTTGAAGCCTTATCAAGAAGTTTGTGGAGCATGTGCTGGTTGTGGTGAATCACCTTACTACAGACTTGTATCACAATTATTCGGTAAAGATATGCTTATTGCAAACGCCACTGGATGCTCATCCATCTACAACGGCTCCACTCCTCTTTCACCTTTCGTAAAGGATAAAGATGGCAATGGTATTGCTTGGGCAAACTCCTTATTTGAGGATAACGCTGAATACGGTTACGGTATGAGAGTTGCAAGTGATCACAAACTCGCTCAAATTGTCTCAATCATTGCTGCAAATAAAGATGAATGTGAAGATGAACTTAAAGAAGTTCTCGACGATTATGTCAAGAATATCAAAAATAGAGACTACATTAGACCTTTGCTTCCTAAATTGCTAAAGCTTGTCAAAGAAAGCAAGAGTGAAGGAATCAAAGAATTATTAGAAATGAAGGCAGACTTACTTGATAAATCTGTTTGGATCATCGGTGGTGATGGCTGGGCTTACGATATCGGTTACGGTGGTTTAGATCACGTAATCGCAAGTGGAAAAGATGTCAATATCTTAGTCCTCGATACCGAGGTTTACTCCAACACAGGTGGTCAAGCCTCTAAGTCAACTCAAACAGGTGCTATTGCTCAATTTGCATCTTCTGGTAAAAAAGGCGCAAAGAAGAACCTCGCCTTGATTTCTATGGCTTACGAAAATGTCTATGTTGCTCAAATTGCTCTTGGTGGAAACCCCAATCAAGCAATCAAAGCTATGAAAGAAGCGGAAGCATACAATGGTCCTTCGATCATTCTCGCTTTCTCACCTTGCTTACTTCACCACATCAAGGGTGGATTAGGTAATTCACAACTGATTGAAAAAGCAGCTGTTGAATGTGGATATTATCCTTTATTTAGATACGATCCTCGTAAACTTGAAAAGGGAGAAGAACCTCTTACCGTTGATAGTAAAGAACCTAAATGGGATAAATTCAAAGACTTCTTGCTCACTCAATCAAGATACTCTCAACTTCCCAAAGTCAATCCTGAACACGCTGATGAATTATTTGAACAATGCGAAAAGTTTGCTCAAAGAAGATTGGCTGCAGTTAAGAGATTAGGAAAACTCGACTAATACTAAATAATTAGTTGGATTTCCCGAAAGTCAGAAAATACAAACTAGCCTCGATTAGTTTCGAGGCTAGTTTTTATATATAAAAATTCCTCAAGATTAATCTTGAGGAATTATATTCGTATTGATTTTTTCAGTTTATTTTTTATCTTTGTTGCGCTTTTTCTTGCTTTTATTTTTCTTTTCTTTTTCGATCTCCGCGATAGCTTCAGGAGTTAATTTTCTAATTTGGGTTGTGAGCGTTAATGTTGTCGGTTTTTCACTTTCAGGATGAATCAAGAACTTTGTTGAAAGAACGGCGTTTTTCTTCATAGCTATATAACCGATTAAGGAAGTTAGTAGCGCTCCGCCAAAGTCGACCATCAAATCTTTCATCGTATCTACTAACGCGGCATGACCGATGAGAAGAACTCCTTCATCTGTCATAAATTTTTGAGCATTGACATTGAACAATTCATCGCAAATGAATTCATATATTTCCCAGGCAGAACCGATTGAAAATGAGAATAAAAAGGCGAATAAAGCGATAAAGAATGGGCTTAAATCGACAATTTCGGTCTTGTTGAGCAAATATACAACTGAGAAACCTACGATAGCCAGCATGATGGCGCTGGCGCTGTGTAAATAATCATCCCAGTGCGGAACTAAGTAGTAAAAGCTTCTAACCTCACCTAGGTACACTGCGCAATAGAAGAAAATTAAGAACATTATCTCCAGTGTGTAAGGGATGAATAGATGAAAGTTGTGACGAAGAATTAAAGGTATACTCATTGCAATAGAGACACCGACAATCATTATGATAGACAATAGACAATCCGACTTAGTGCGAACTAATGAGTTAGTCACATCACTTCCTGGAGCGTGGAAGTATTCTTCTATTTCATATCCTAAGGAAATAAGGAGAGAAAGGATTATGAAAACGTATAAGAAAAATTTAACTTTTTCCTTTCGATTCATTTTTTTATAATATTCAACATATTTATTCATTGCTTTCTCCAAATATATACTCAATTAAGTATATCAAATATTGAAAAAATGTGAATATAATTTTCCCAACAAAAAACTGTGGATAAAAAGAAGACTTTCAATATCCACAGTTAAAATATTTAATTAGATTAAATTATACGGAAAGGAATTATAATTCGTTTGCCCACAATCCGTGAATGTTGCAGTATTCAAATGCACCGCGAACTTTGTCGCCTTCGGCTAATTCAAAATTTGCAATAGGGGTATCACCAGGTTTGAAGTAGTGGTACTGACCGCCCTTTTCAGTTTCAAGATAAATCCACATAATGTAATGCTCTTCAGTCATAGGATGAAGCGTTGAACCTACGGTAACCTTAACATTTTTTCCGTTGACTTCAATGAGTGGTACGTGTTTTTCTGTCGTTGCATCAGCAGTTTTCGCTACTAATTTTTCCATATCTTCACCGCAGCAAACAATA
>JBAYAI010000106.1:0-3562 GCA_041669865.1 Bacilli bacterium
GCTCCGCCAGTGGCGTTGTATCCGAACACTGTATGTTTATCATAACGGGTTCGGTGTAACATTCAGGATGGATAGCCGTAATAAAGCTATCAAAATTCCGAATGATAAATAGTCGCTCAGAAATGAGCGGCTTTTTAAAACTTTAGATTTTGTAACTTAAGAACTTTATTTTATAATAAAAGGAATGCGAGGTTCGTTTATGATCAATAGTTCTAAATTTGGTTTTACCCTTCAATCTTATATTTGTCGTTTCTATGGGCTGGAATTGAATCCCAGACTAGAAAAGCAAGCCGATTTCTCTTATTTGTCTATTAACACATCCTTTTTAGAGTCGCTACGTGTGCAAATTTTTAATGGAATTGATGCAAAACCAATCAAACTTACCACTTTTGATAAACTGGCTGGAACCGAAACTGGCTTGACACCATATAATTTCATTCTTTCAAATGGTAAAACTCTATCTATTCACACTAGTTCCACTTCGGATAAAGTAGCACCAAAAATAGTTGGGCAAGGCGGGTATAAAACTCTAACTGATTATTTTGGTGAGATTTATGGCGGACCAATTGAAAACCACGATGATATAAAGAGACTTATTTGTCGTCATATTAGCGAAATATTGCCAACTTTTATTGATAATGTTTTTACATCTGACTATTTAGTATTCGTTAATTGGAAAACAAAAAAGGTATTAAGTTTTGATGCTGATGACTATCCTGATTTAGATTTAGTTCCTTCCAACTTTAGGTTTTCTAGATCTGAAAGTGAATGGAATTGGAGCAATTCTCTTTTCTATAAAGAAAAGTTTTTAGCGGAAATCCAAATCCCAATTACTAGAACTATCATTTTCCGATTTGTGATTGATTCTTTAGTTGAACTTTTAAACGAGAAAAAGAAGAATAATGAAAGCCTTGGCATATCTGCTGAAGAAGAAGTATGCGAAATATTTGGGCTTGATGATAAAGGAATTAAGCCTAGAGCCATTAAATCTTTCCAGCGAAGTTTACATCCAATATTGCTCAAAGCATTCTCAGGTTTGCCAAAACCAATTGAATACACGGGATCTGATAAGGGAAACAGAGGTGGAGAATCGAAATGCTCTTATGATTTTGTTCTTGAAGGCGGCAAAACATTGTCATTAAAAACAAATATTGGGAAAATGGTTTGCCCTCCAGAGGTTGGTCAACCTTCTGCAAAAACATTCACATACTATTTTTCCGACTTGTTAGATGGGGAAATAGTAACGCCTCACTTATTCAAACAAATGACTTATGAACATACAATCATAATGATTTCAAGGTATCTTGAGCATCTATTTGATTCTGATTATTTATTGAGAATTTTTGAGGATAACAAACACCAATTCCAATACGAAATAGTCAACAAAGATTATGGATCCAAAGTAACTTTGGACCAATCACAAATCTCATTTAGTAAAGAAAACGAGAAAGAATGGAATGAGTCAAATACGCTTTATTACAAGAAAAATAGACTTGGAGAATTTCAAGTACATAAACATAGGGATTGTTATAAGTTCCGCTTTGATTTTGAAAATTTATTAAAATTGATTGATGATTTTGAAAGAGATCTTAACAAGAGTAAATGATTAAATCTATTTATTCCTTTTTGCAATATCTAACGATTTTTTGATTGCAAGACCAACAGCTTTTCCTAGATTAGGAGGGACTGCATTTCCGATTTGTACTAGTTGCCATTTTTTGCTCCCACAAAAGAAGAAATCATCAGGAAAAGACTGAAGAGCAGCCAATTCTCTTGCAGTTAATGTTCTATTTAGTTTTGGATGAATGTTGACGCCACCGTGGTTTTCTTTAATTGTGCAACTAGGCTTGTTCCAGGGAGACTTTTTCCAAGCATCACTATAATTACCATAAAGACTCTTTCCTTCAGGTATTGCTTTTAGACGTGCCGCCATTTCTGGCGAAGTTTTGGCAAACACATGATTTTTGCTAGGGTCTTCAGGCCATTTCATATATTTTTTAATAGCATCTCCTAAAGTAACATAATGAGATTCATCTATTAATGGTTTTGGATGGTAATTTTTTGCACCAATTCGATTACCAATAAAAATAGCTCTTTGCCTTGTTTGAGGAGTGAAATAATCAGCAGCATTTAAAAGAGTGACGTTCATTGAGTATCCAGCTTTTTTATAGTCTGATAGTATTTTTTCTTCAATTTTTCCGCCTAGCATTGATCGCAATCCTTCTACATTTTCACAAACAACATAATCTGGTTGCAAATGTTTAACAATTTCTAGCATCTCTAAATAAAGGCTATTTCTTGGATCAGCCACAACACGATATCCGGAAAGACTAAATCCTTGACAAGGGAATCCTCCAACAATTAAATCTATATGTTTTTTTTTTACGGAATTATACAAATTTTCTTTGACTTCAGGGTTTCTAATATCTGATGTAACTGGATTCTCATTGAAGTGATGTTTTTTAACAAAATTATATTTATAAGTTTCCACTGCTTGAGGCATTATTTCAACTGAACCAATTGGTGTGAAGCCAGCCATAACGAGTCCACAGCTCAAACCACCGGCTCCTGAAAACAAATCAATAAAGTTTAGTCCAGTTAAATCGTTTTGATTTTTCCAACCATTTCTTTCCCATTCATCGGAAATATCGATATAGTTGACATCATCTTTCTTTTTACTGAGTAATTCTTGTGAATCATCTGATCCATCCGTAGAACAGCCCTTTTTAAGCCACTTTTCAAAATCTTTCTCGTTTATTCTATAATGGTTTTGGATTTTTTCAGCTTTTAGTTGATTTGAAGCAATTGCTCTTCTAATGGTTTTCTGACTTTTGCTACTTTTCTTAGAAGCTTCTTCTATTGTAATCATAATGAGCACCTCTTTGTCCACTTTCCATGTCTTTATATTGTCTAGTTTACATGAACATATGATATGTGTCAACAAATTTCATAAATATCTTGTTGTTTACAAAGAATTACTGATATCTGCATTTGTCATTTCTTCACCCCTAGTGGTACACTATTATTATGAGAGAAGAAAATCCTAGCAAAGTAAGAGACTGGAATCCGCCAAAGAACCATCACGGCTTTGTCTATGTCTATGTGGGCAAGGATGATGGCGTTCCTTTGTGGGAGCTTAGAAAGCCAACACCTGACGAAAGAATATGGATTGTGGAGAATTACATTCGCCATCATTCTAACCAAGTAATCAAGGTTCACTTTTTAGCATCCAAACTAGGTGTGAGCGACAGAACGATTCAGACAATCCTAAGAGACCTTGAATCAAATGGAACAATAGGCTCGGAAACATCATTGGATGAACTAAACCGCCAGACTGGAAACGTTTATTGGTGGACCGGTAAGAACGACCCCATAATAGGCAGCCCAACTCTTGAGGATCTCTACAAGAAGAAAGACGGATATGGCTTCCGCTCATTCGCTTGGGACGATTTCAAGATGTATGAGAGTGAGGATTGGTTGGACAGGGTTGACCAGTATTTCCAATACATCGAACTGCTTGATATCAAAAAAAGGCTAAAGAGGAAGCGTGATAGGAGATATA
>JBAYAI010000107.1:0-3552 GCA_041669865.1 Bacilli bacterium
ACGCCATCGAAAAGCTCAATAAATTGTTGTGATAAGGCTTGTAGATTGGATCTTTTTCATAGTACTTGAGCGTGTCGTTCATCCACCCCAAATCCCACTTGTAGTCAAAGCCCAGTCCATTGTCGTCAAACCCTTTGGTGACCTGACCATACGCTGAAGAATCCTCAGCCATAACCATGACGTTTTTAAATTCTTTGTGAACGGAATACGTAGCTCGTTTAATAAAGTCTACACCACCTTGGTTAATTCCATTATTGCCGTTGCCATCCCAATAGATGATGTTGCTCACCGCGTCAAAGCGCAATCCATCAAAGTGAAAATATTTTAAAAAGTACATCATAGAAGAAATGAGGAAGGAACGGACAGGATCCTTACCTAAGTCAAAATTCTTCGTTCCCCACTGAGAAAATTCGTGCTCACCCGTGTATTCGTAAACGCAAGAACCATCAAATCTCGCAAGACCGAATTCATCGGTCGCGAAGTGAACAGGAACAAAATCCAAAATAACTCCGATGCCCTCTTGGTGAAAGCGGTCTACAAATGACATTAATTGCTTGGGATTCCCATATCGAGAGTCCACCGCAAAGTATCCTGTCACTTGATATCCCCACGAACCATCAAAAGGATATTGAGTAATAGGCATAATTTCTATATGTGTGTAGCCGTTGGTTTTTACATAATCTATCAATTTATTAGCAATCTCTTCGCATGAGTAGTAACTTCCATCATCCTTAAGTCCCATCCAACTGCCTAAATGCATTTCGTAGATAGAAACTGGTTTGTCAAAATTCCTATCTCGCTCCGCCATAAACTGTTTATCGTGAAAAATAAAACCGCGATAATCAAATGTTCTAGAAGCATTCGCCGGTCTGTGCTCGGCAAGAAAGGCAAAGGGATCAGCCTTATCTTTCCATTCCCCATCGCATCCTAATATGTGATATTTATATGATTGGTACATCTTTGCATCTTTGACGAATAATTTAAACAATCCTCTATCATCAATTTTTTCCATTAAAGAATCGTATACTGACCACGAATTGAAATCGCCAAGAACATTAATTTCCTTTGCCAGCGGAGCGTAAACAACAAATTCAACGCCATCTTCACCTTTGCCGTTTTTCTTAAAGTGTGCCCCAAAATGTTCATAAGCATCAACACTATTACCCTCAAGATAATTATCAAACCATTTAACACCCATAAATGTTCCTTTCATCTATAATATGAATTTCAACCATACTCATGCTGTGCAAGATACAACGCTTACATAGAGAAAATCTCCACGCTTATTAAGCGTATTTCTACTCTTTCTAATTATACATTTATTAAAGTCGAGATACAAAAACAAACGATGTTTGAGAAATAAAGTGATATATTGGTTAACATAGTAATAATACTCGCTGATTTTTACCTATTTGGAAAGCATAATTGAATAAAATGTATATCTTTCTAAAATTCTATAAACGAATAATTATCCTTACCTGAAATATAATGAAGTTAAATAAACATATAAGTATATTTGAACATATAATGTACATATATACAAATATGATGTAAATTTTACAGTTTTGTTGAAAAAGCAAATTCAAATGCTTAAACTAAATAAGGGAATGGAGATAAAAGATATGTATAAAATTATGAGTGTTAACGCTGGCTCGTCCAGCATGAAATTTAAATTATATGAGATGCCAGAAGAGATAGTTCTCACTGCGGGAATTTGCGAAAGAATTGGGCACAAGGATGGTATTTTTTCAATTTTGGATAAAGATGGCAAAAAAATTAAACAAGTCTTGCCTATAGAAGATCACGCTGTTGCTGTCAAATTGATTATAGATGCGTTGATCTCCAATAAAATTATCGCTTCGCTTGATGAAATTAAAGGCGTTGGACACAGAATTGTTCAAGGTGGACCCTTCTTTAGTGATTCGGCTATTTTCACCAAGGATACGGAGGATAAAATTGAATCGCTTATTCCGCTTGCTCCTTTACATAATGGGCCTCACCTAATTGGATTTAGAGCATTTAAAAAAGCTTTGCCAGAAGTCGGACAAGTAGCTGTCTTTGATACAGCATTCCATCAAACCATGGCCCCTGAAGATTATCTTTTTCCTATCGATCCGAAATATTACAAAGAATATAAATGTAGAAGATATGGTGCTCACGGCACCTCGCACAAATACTTATCAGAAATTGCAATCAGAAAATATTTAAATAACAAAAAAGATTCAAGAATTATCACTTGCCACATCGGTTCAGGTGCTTCTCTCGCCGCAATCAAAGATGGAAAAGTAGTTCTCACCTCTATGGGTCTAACTCCTCTTGGCGGCATCATGATGGGAACGCGCACTGGTGACATGGATCCTTCGGTCTTTAACTACCTAGTAACTTCAACCGGTAAATCCGCTGAAGAAATCTTTCAAGAATTTAACAAAGAATCTGGGTTACAAGGTGTTTCTCAAGTATCAAACGATACGCGAGATATCGAAAACGCAGCAAAAAAAGGAAATAAACAAGCTCAACTCGCAATTAAAATGTGGTCGCTGAAACTCGCTCAATTTCTCTCTTCATTCGCGTGTAGATTAGGTAGAGTCGATTTGATTGTTTGGTCAGCTGGCGTAGGTGAAAATAGTCCGTATTTCCGCAAAGCGGCCATTGACGAATGCTCAGAATATATGGGGCTCAAATTAGATGAGCAAAAGAACATTAAAATTGTTCACGGGGAAGAAGGCTTCATATCTACAGATGATTCAACCATTCCCATGGTAGTCATTCCTACCGATGAGGAAATAATGATTGCTCGGGATACCGTAAGATTATTGAAACTTTAATTCTCAGTATAATTGCAAAAAGGGCTGTAAGGAAATCTATATTGTTTTCTTTACAGCTTTTTTGTTTGAGTTTTTCCATCACTTAACAGTCGTAGAATTCCTTTAATATATTATAAGAAAAATTTCGAAGACATTCCTGTTAACATTATAATGGAAATTTATTGACCAGCCTATTTCCATGTGAGTGTAAACATCTTTAAAATTGCCAACCATGTGCACTTTTTTGGCGATTTTTACATGTTCGATATTTTGTGTGTCGCTATCTTTTTGTCAGTCGGTTGCGTGGTCTAATCGCCTGCAGTTTGGCGTGAGCGACTCCATGTTCACCCGCAACTGAACTTGCTCGTTGTGCGCACCTCTGATCTTTGGTCAGCAGCCACAAAATCCTGTTTGTATTTTCCCCTTCCTCACCAAGGGCAAAGATGAACTTTACACTCCACCACTTCCTACTCAAGCACGATACCTTTACAAACTTTTTCATTCCTTTTGTGGTCTTAAGATGGTTTGCATCCACAAAGCTTCTCCAGCGTAGGCACCAAGTCAAAATCCAGCGATGCAAAGGATAGAAAAAAACAATTTATTAGCTGGCAAATGAATGCGAGATAACACTTTTACTTATCAAAAAAAGGGGAATAGCATTTGTATATTTCGAGATAATGAAATATAATTGTTGAAAACACATGTGGGGGATTAAACATGGATTACTTAACCGTCAAAGAAGCAGGTG
>JBAYAI010000108.1:0-3531 GCA_041669865.1 Bacilli bacterium
GAAGGACGGTTCGGACCTTATGTTCGTCATAACAATAAATTTTTCTCTTTACCAAAAGACAGTAATCCAATGAAAGTGTCTTTTGATGAAGCTATTACGCTCATTGAAGAAAAAAGAAAAGCTGAAAAAGAAAAACATATCAAAAATTTTGACGAAGAGCCTAAACTAGAGATTCTTAACGGCCGTTATGGACCTTATATTGCTTATGACGGTAAAAATTATAAGATTCCAAAAGATAAAGAACCTAAAGAATTGGAACTCACAGAGTGTATGGCAATCATAAAAGAACAATGTGAGAAACCTAAAACTTCAAAAAAAGGCAAACGTTTTGCCAGTAAGAAAAAATAAAATGATACGCGTTATTCTCATAGGATACATGGGTTCGGGAAAAACGACATTGGGAAAAGCTCTTGCTCAAATTTTGAATTTCCAATTTGTCGATTTAGATTGGTACATTGAAAACCGATATAGAAAGGCCATTCGCGATATTTTTTCGGAAAATGGAGAAGAAAAATTTCGCAGAATTGAACAAACCATGTTACATGAAGCCGCAGAGTTCGAAAATGTAATAATATCTGCAGGCGGTGGTACTCCTTGTTTTTATGATAATATATGCTACATGAACAAGCAAGCAAAAACAGTGTATCTGAAAGCGAGTAACGAGGTTCTTTTTAATCGATTAAAGATTGCAAAAACAAAACGCCCCTTATTAGCAAAAAAAAGTGATGATGAACTCAAGACTTTTATAGAGAAAAATCTTAAAGAACGAGAACCCTTCTATACTCAAGCCGATTATGTTTTTCCGACGGATGAACTAGAAGATAAATCACAAATTGACGAATCAGTAAAAAAACTTAGAATATTATTAAACATTTAAAACCATAAATTTGAAAAAACTACGTTGAAATGAGAAAATGGCGAATTGAGGATTCCGAAGAACTTTACAACATCAATGGTTGGGGTACTTCCTATTTCAGCATTAACGAAAAAGGGCACGTTGTAGTCACACCACGCAAAGGTTGTGCTTCTGTCGACTTAAAGGAACTACTAGATGAGTTGCAGATAAGAGACGTTTCTGCTCCCGTCTTGCTTAGATTTCCAGATATTTTGGATAATCGTATTGAGCAAATTGCAAAATGTTTTGAGCAAGCATCTGAAGAATATAATTATAAAGCTCAAAACTTTATCATTTATCCGATTAAAGTAAATCAAATGCGCCCGGTTGTAGAAGAAATTATCAGTCATGGTAAAAAATTCAACTTGGGTTTGGAAGCTGGTTCTAAACCGGAACTTCATGCAGTCATTGCAATCAACACCGATTCAGATTCTCTTATTATCTGTAATGGCTATAAAGATGAAAGCTATATCGAATTGGCTCTTTTAGCTCAAAAGATGGGGAAACGTGTTTTTTTGGTTGTTGAAAAATTAAATGAATTGCGACTGATAGCCAAGATGTCTAAGCAACTTGACGTGAAACCAAATCTTGGGATTCGCATTAAATTAGCATCTGCCGGAAGTGGGAAATGGGAAGATAGCGGAGGAGATGCCAGTAAGTTTGGTTTAACATCAAGCGAACTACTTGAAGCTCTTGATTTCCTTGAAAAGAAAGATATGAAAGATTGTCTTAAATTAATTCATTTCCATATCGGAAGTCAAGTAACTAAAATAAGACGTATTAAAACAGCTTTGCGAGAAGCATCGCAATTTTATGTGCAACTTCATGAAATGGGTTATAAAATTGAGTTTGTAGATATAGGTGGCGGTTTAGGTGTAGATTATGATGGAACTAGTTCTTCAAACAGTGAAAGCAGTGTAAATTATTCAATTCAAGAATACGTAAATGATTCGATTTCAACAATGGTTGATGTCGCTGATAAAAATAATATTCCTCATCCTAATATCATTACAGAAAGTGGGCGCTCCCTGACTGCACATCATTCTGTACTTGTTTTTCAAGTATTGGAAACAGCATCCCTTCCTGAAATGGACGAAGAATGGGAAGTTGGAAAAGAAGATCATGAACTCGTACAAGAATTATATGCAATCTGGGATAATCTGAACCAAAGTCGAATGTTGGAAGCATGGCATGATGCACAACAAATTCGTGAAGAAGCACTTGACTTATTCAGTCATGGTATTGTTGATCTAAGAACTCGTGCCCAAATAGAACGGTTATATTGGTCTGTCACACGCGAAATTAATGAAATGGCACATAATTTAAAACATGCCCCCGAAGAAGTACGTAAACTTGATAAATTACTAGCAGACAAATACTATTGTAATTTTTCATTGTTTCAATCTCTACCGGACGCATGGGCTATCGATCAAATATTTCCCATAATGCCTATTCAGCGTCTAGATGAAAAACCAGAACGAGCTGCAACTATACAAGATATTACGTGTGATTCAGATGGTAAAATTTCCAACTTCATCTCAACAAGAAATATAACTCATTATTTACCTGTTCATGCTATTAAAAATAAAGAGCCCTATTATATCGGTGTATTTTTAGTTGGAGCTTATCAAGAAATATTAGGTGACATGCATAATCTCTTTGGCGATACAAATGCTGTTCATATTACAGTGAACGAAAAAGGTTATAGTATTGACCAATTAATCGACGGAGAAACAGTTGCCGAAGTATTAGATTATGTTCAATATAGTCCTAAGAAACTGGTTCGGACCCTTGAAACTTGGGTCACTAAATCTGTGAAAGAAGGAAAAATTTCAGTAGACGAAGGAAAAGAATTCCTTAGTAACTATCGTTCCGGTCTTTATGGATATACATATTTAGAATAATATGAAAGAAAAACTTACTATTGTAAAGGTTGGCGGAAGAATAGTTGAAGAACCTGATACTTTAAAGCAACTATTATATGATTTTTCTTCCATCTCTGGTCATAAAGTCCTGGTTCATGGAGGAGGACGTTTGGCTACTAGTTTAGCCTCAAAATTAGGGATTGAAAGTAAAATGGTAGATGGAAGACGAATTACAGACGCCGATATGCTTAAGATCGTTACCATGGTTTATGGAGGTTTTGTGAACAAAAACATTGTAGCCGGTTTACAAGCTCTTGGGATTAATGCACTAGGATTGACAGGCGCTGATATAAATGTTATTCGTTCTATAAAACGACCGGTAAAAACCATTGATTATGGTTTTGTTGGTGATGTTGAAAAAACTGACGGTAATCTTCTTAGTGAGCTTATTAAAAAAAACATAGTTCCCGTCATGGCACCTCTAACACATGACGGCAAAGGAAACTTGCTAAATACAAATGCTGATACAATAGCCGGAGAAACAGCAAAGGCTCTTGCTCCTTATTTTGATGTTACCCTCATTTTCTGTTTTGAAAAAAGGGGTGTGCTTGCAAATGCTGAAGATGACAATAGTCTTATACCGGTCCTAACTCCCGATCTTTTCAAACAATATCAAACAGATGGAACTATTAATGGAGGAATGATTCCAAAAATTGAGAATTCTTTTGCCGCACTTAAAGCTGGAGTAAATCAAGTTATTATAACCCTTGC
>JBAYAI010000109.1:0-3468 GCA_041669865.1 Bacilli bacterium
ATGATCGGAGCTGCTGCCATGAGCGTCAGCTCAATCTTTGTCAGCTTGAATGCGCTTAGGTTGAAGTACAAAAAGATCAACTAATCCCTGTATTTATAAACTTTAGCAATCTTAAATTCGCAATATTTAAGATTGCTTTTTTTATATTTCTCAAGTGGTATAATTTTATTAATAAAAGAAATATATACCGCTATAGGTAGTTACCATCACAAAAAAACTCGCTTTGTGCGAGTTTTATCACCAACGTGATGCCCACGAGGGGCGATTAAAATGAATTCTTATTTGAACTCACCGTGTAATTAACTATATGGTAGTGAAAAAAAAGGAGAATGTCAATATGTCAAAAAAACAGTTTATCGGATTGGATATTGGGACTGACTCTGTCGGATGGGCGGTTACCAATGAAAAGTATGAAGTAGTTAAAGCCAAGGGAAAATTACTCTATGGAACAAGAATCTTTTCCAGTGCTAATGATGCCAGTGAGCGTAGGGCCTTTAGGGCGAATCGGCGTAGAATGAATCGTCGAAAAGAAAGAACAGCACTGCTTGAATCTCTCTTCAGTGAACCAATCAGCGCTGTCGATTTTGAATTTTTTCAACGACTTAAGGAATCTGCTTACTACGACGGTGACAAAACTGTCAAAGGGGACTTTTCTCTCTTCAATGATCCAAACTATACGGATCGCGACTATTACAAGCAGTATCCAACGATCTATCATCTCCGAAAAGAGATGATTGAAAAGGACAAAAAATTCGATGTAAGATTGCTGTATTTAGCAGTCCACCACCTGATAAAATATCGTGGAAATTTCCTTTTGGAAGGACAAAAAATCTCAAATGAAGGTCAAAAAGACAACAAGTATTTAGTCGATCGATTTAAGGAAATAATTCAATACTACGAGAACAATGAAGTTCCGTTAGATCTATTTATCGATGATAATAACGCTCAGGATTTTGTCGATACAGTTATACGCGAAAGAGGAATAACTAAAACAAAAACTTCCCTAATTTCTCTTTGCCAAGTCAATGATAAGTTGTCAAAAGCAATATTAAATGCAATTGCTGGTGGGAAGGTGAATATTGCTTCCTTTCTTCCCATGCTGGAAATTGAAGGCGTTGATCCTGCGACTGTTCAGTTTAACAAAGCTGATTTTGAGGATAACATACTGCCGAGTTTGAAAACACAACTTGGGGATGACAGTCTAGTTATCGAAAAACTCTATCGCATATATTCTTGGTTGCAATATAAAAAAATCTTAAATGGTTACGAGTATTATTCATTCGCAATGGTCGATCGCTATGATGCATATAAACAAGATCTAAAAGATTTGAAAGCACTATATAGAAAATATTTATCGCGTGAATCGTATAATCAAATGTTCAGGATTGCCGATAATAAAATAAAAAACTACGCAGCGTACAACAAAGGAACTCAATATAAGGGAAAGAAGCACTATGTGAAAAGTGCGAATTACGATGATTTCATTAAGTTTCTCAAGAAGGATTTGCTGGCCAATGAAAAAATATTGTCTGTCAAGAAGGTTGCAGAAGACGGGACAGTTCAATATGTTCCTTGTGAGGAATATCAACATATATTAGACAGGATAAGTTCCAATGATTTTTTAAAGAAAATTGTCAACTCCGACAACGGTGTACTTCCTTACCAGCTAAATGAATTAGAACTGAGAAAAATTTTAGAAAATCAAAAAAAATATCACCCTTTTCTCAATGTGAGAGAAGATGGATTAAGCGTTGCTGAAAAAATTGTTAAATTGTTGACTTTTAGAGTACCTTATTATGTTGGCCCACTTAATAATTACCACAGTAAACTTGAGAATAAAGGTTTTTCATGGGTAGTGCGCAAGAAGAAAGGGAAAGTAACTCCGTGGAATTTCGATTCCCTTGTTGATCGGGATGAATCCGAGAACCGCTTCATTACAACTATGACAAATAAGTGTACCTATCTTCGCTCGGAAGATGTTTTGCCCAAGCAATCTTTACTATACCAAGAGTACATGGTGCTGAATGAACTTAACAATATCAAACTTAATAACGAGAGACTTGATGTAAAACTTAAACAGCGAATATTTAATGAACTCTTTTGTAAGCAAAAGAAGGTTACAATTAAAAAACTTAAAAGGTGGTTAAAGGAAAACAATATCGTATCTAGCGAAAGTGGAGAACTGACAATCACGGGCTTAGCTGATGATTTTAAGAGCTCGCTTTCCTCATATGTCGAATTTTCTAAGATTATTGGTGATTTTGATATGAATAATTGTGAAATGGTGGAAAAAATCATAAGATGGATCGTCATTTCTCCTGATATTGGACGCATTAAAAGAAGAATTAGCAATGATTACAAAGACCACTTGACAGAAGATCAAATTGAACAGATTTCTCATCTCTCTTTTTCAGGATGGGGACGCTTCTCGAAAAAACTTTTGAATTCTGATGAAGTTAGTTACTTAGATCCTGCTTCCAATCAAAAGTTGAGTGTCGTTGATTTGCTTTATTCCACAAAGTTAAACTTCATGGAAATACTTTTCTCGGATCAGTTTGGTATTAGTAAAGCAATAGCAAATTTGAATCAAAGTTCAAGCGATGTCCACCGCGGAATCACTTATGAAGATGTCGATAATTTGCCCGTATCTCCAATTGTAAAACGACCGGTTAACCAGTCGATTAAAATTGTTAACGAGATAAAAAAGATAACTAAAAAAGATCCGGACAAAATATTTGTTGAAGTTATTAGACAACCTAGTAAAAATATCAAGAAAGAAGTTCCAAATTCACGAAAAGAACGGCTTTTAGAAGCTTACAGGAATCTTGGCGATGATTGTCAGGAATACGACAAGTTAATTCGCGAATTAACTGAGAAAGAAGGTGCGAGATTGCGCCAGGACAAACTCTACTTATATTTCAGTCAACTTGGTAAAGATATGTACACCGGAGAATCGATACATCTCGAGGAACTGAGCTCAGAAAAATACGACATCGACCATATTTTTCCACAATCAATCATCAAGGACGACAGTCTTTCTAACCGCGTTCTTGTAAACAAGCAAAGCAATGCGCGAAAGGGCAATGCATATCCTATCTCTTCAGAAATTCGAATGAAGATGATAGGTACTTGGAAGATGCTACGCGATAAGAAACTTATATCAAAACTAAAGTACGAACGTTTAACCAGGAGTACAAAGATAACTGATGGAGAGTTAAATTCCTTCGTGAGTCGGCAAATTGTGGCGACATCTCAAGCAACTAACGCTGTCATCAATCTGTTAAAACAAGCTTATCCAAATTCGACTATCGTTTGGTCAAAAGCTAGTCATGTCTCTAATTTTAGAGTCAAATATGACCTGCTTAAATCCAGAGAAGCCAACGATTATCATCACGCGAAAGATGCTTATTTAAACATCGTAGTTGGGAATGTATACGACGTAAATTATCGCAAAGCTTTAGCTGACAA
>JBAYAI010000110.1:0-3352 GCA_041669865.1 Bacilli bacterium
ATCATATTTTTGTTGCTTTTCTTCAGCTGTTAGAAATCTTGGCATGCGCTAAACCTCACAATACTTAAACTAAATTCGAATATGATAATTATAAGTGACCCACGGTCATTTGTCAACGAAATATGGGGTTTAAAAAAGAGCTGTACCCTCTTAAAAGAAAACTCTTTTAATTTGTACAGCCCTGCTTTAAACTAGTAATTATTTATTTTACCCAATCGGAATTTCCATCGACAAACTTCATATTTTGCTTTAAGTCGTCAAAGTAGCTTACGTAAGTAGCAGGCGTCGGGAATTTCACTGTTCCTACTGAACAGCCAGGTATCGTTTGTAAGACATCTTTCCAAAGTTTCTCTGTCTTCTTTGAAGTGATAGAAGAAGTGAGTTTAACTTCATTTTGTTTAACTTTACAAATGTCTGTACATTCGTGCAACCAAACTGCAGTTCTCGATAAAGAACCAGTAACATCATACGCTCCACCTTCTTTGATTGAGAGTCTAATTGCATCTAATATACCATTTGCCAAAATAAATCCAGGAATATAGTCAAGAGGAACGCCATTTAAATTCTTCGGTTTCTTTCTTGAGCCGTTGCGAATAGAAAGCCCTGTGATATCTTCAGCAAGAGGAGCCCATCCAGGTCTGTCGGCCCAAACGCTATCCGAGAAACACATTAAGCTTCCATAGATGATGTTGGAATTAATTTTGTGTATGTCATCTCTAGATAAACCAAATTTGTCTAACACGTGATTCTGATAGGAGTAGACAATGACATCTGCTTCCGCAATTAACTTTTTGCATTTTTCTAATTGTTCTGGAACGTTGAAATCTAATTGGATAGAATTCTTGCTGGCCCAGCCGTCAAGTTCGAGCATAGCCTGCTCCTGAGCGACGAATTTTCCACGTCGAACAAGCAAGACATCCGCACCATATTCGCCCAGCACTCGGCTTGCAGCCGGTCCAGCGATGATGTGGGTGAGATCCAATACCTTAACCCCGGACAACGGGCCTTTACCGGTAGTCTTTCCATATTTCTTTTTAGGAGCATCTCCAACTTTATTAATTCTAAATAGCGGCATTTGGTTAACCGCTTGACCAACTTCTGTCTCGTCCCATTCACTGCGGTCGCGAAGAAGGCATCCGCTTGCTCCGCACTCAAATGAAAGTTCTTCAATTTCAGTACCATTGTAAGCTTTGACAACATTCGCTACTTCTTTTCGATCTTTTTTTAAATTATCTAAGTTGTAATCAGCGGGAAGAGTCTTAATCTTCAGAGCTTTCATCAATTTAACTTTTTGATTTTCATAGTAGACGTGCGCGGAATAAAAAGTGTGATCCTTACATTCATATTTATAGAAAGATCCATTCAAAGCGTTGTCCACCATCAAAGCTGAGGCGAATCTTGCATTTCTAAAGTCTTCATTTCCTTCGTAGGCCATCATATATAATCTAATGACTTGTAATCCAGCATAGGCGACATCCGTCTCAATGCTTTCAACTTTGCCTTGTTCGTTTCTCACGCAGTAAATGTCTTCTGCTTGAGCGGCAGCCAAAGATAAACAAGCCGCAGCGGGCCCTGTTTGTAATACATTTTCTTTTTTGTATAATCGAACGACTGCTTTAAGCCTTAAATATAGCAATACGATGCGATACCGGGGAAAAGGATTATTTTTAAAGCAAGCCTTTAACATTTGGTTAGCTCTTTTTTTGTTTAATAAGAACTCAACATTAGTAGGCAAATCTACTCCCGTGCGCTTTTTTAAATCCTCATAGCAAATTTGAGCTTCTTTGCCCTTTTTCTTCATCGCACTATAACCGTGTAGACTAAATATTTCTAACGATAGACAAATTAGCAATAAAATAGAACCTAGAATAATCAAAACAATATAGTACCATTCCATAAATAACCCTCATTTTTCACAAATTTTTTTATAAAATTGGTGCCTTTTTCATAAATTAGCATATTGGAACAAATCGCTATTGTCAACGCTTTCATATATATATGGAGTGAAATATTTTTTTGAATCTATCTTCATAGATAATTGATGGATAAAATTTGTATAATATAAATATGCTTAAAGATAAACGAAATCCAGATTCTAGAATATCGGGTCAAATTGCAATTGCTGCAATTGGACTTTCCCTTGGAATGATTATTTTAGGCTTAACCTACATTGTAAGTTTTATGGATATACTCATTATCGTTTTTGTTCCCTTTATTGCCGCTTTAGTCGCGCTGAAAGGAGATTATCGTGCTCAACTGCTATTCTTTTTTGGCACGATAGCCATTTCATTTATCGCATGGCAAGAAGGCTTTTTCCAGTTTTTGCCCAGCGCAATTATCGGACTGATATTCGGTAATATCGTAAGTAAACTATCAGCCTCCTTCTTTACATATTTAATCACGTTGATCTGCGCCTTAATCATTGAAATCTTAATAATATATCCGATAAACTTTATCTTTTCCGTCGATATGATCAGCGTTTACGCCTCTTTCTTTGGACTAACAAAAGAGGCATTTTTACCAATTTTTCCTCTGTTTTATCTAATGATTACAAGCATTCAAACTTTGATAACGTTTATCACTGTGTCAAACGAACTATCCAAATTAGGATATATAAAAAACAAAGAATCGAAATTTGATTCCCCACTTTATTATTTGATTCTCGACATAGCTTTAGGAATGCTCATTATCATCGGGCACTATTTCGTTTCTTGGTTAGAATACCTATCTCTCGGATTTACACTTTTAACTCTCGGTTATCAAATATTCAAAGTTATTTATCCTTTTAATAAATTAAACCTAATATTAGTATCGTCGTTCACAGCGTTGTCTATCATTTTATTCTTTGTGGTTTTAAACTTTGTTGAAAATACGACCAACAACTATCTATGTTTTATTCCAGGAATAATTTTGATGCTTTCTGTAACTCTCATCTTAATGTTCTATCATAAACCAAAAGATTATTTTGAAAACAAAAATAAAGATATCTTGAAAGACTTATAAAAAGTTTAGTGACCAAAAAAATCGGACCGAAATCAAATGGATAAGGTTCCATTAAAAAAAGAACCGCTTTTTTTCGCAGTTCTTTTTTAATTGGATTGTAATAGTAGTATTAGTCGATAACTACTTCGCCTTCGCTCGAATCTTCAGTAGATTCTTCTTCAGTTGTAGTTTCTTCAACTGTAGTTTCTTCTTCATCTTCCACTAATACATATGTCACAGTAACTTCTCCATTTTCATCAGTGGTTGTTACTCTTTCATATTTGTATTCAGTAAAGGTTGAACCAGCACTAGGATCCATGACAGTTACTAGAATGTATGATTCACCATTTTCTTCTAACAAGCTGATGAA
>JBAYAI010000111.1:0-3338 GCA_041669865.1 Bacilli bacterium
AGATTCAAATTAAAAAAAGAAGCCATCAACGCGCGAGAAATTGCTGAAATGGAATACTACCAGAAGTATCGCATTTTATAATTAGATTTTCAGATTTTAATACTTAACAAACTGTTATATTCTCTTTTGAATTCAAGAGATAATGTTATAATTTAATCAACGAGTAGTAGAGTTGGTTTTTGATATATTTTTTAAAAGTTATTATCAACTCAAAGAAGAGTATGTACGATATTTTATCAACGTGCCGTAGAATTTAAGTATGAAAGGAGAAATGGAAATGCAAAAAACAATAGGCGACAGGATTAAAGAAGAAAGAAAGCGTCTAGGTTTAACACAACTTGAGTTAGCTAACAAAATTGGTGTAACCGATAGGGCCGTAAGCAAATGGGAGCAAAAGGAAGGAAATCCAGATGTCGGGCTTCTTCCTTCGTTGTCATCTATTCTTGGAGTTACCCTTGATTATTTGTTGACTGGTAAAACGGTTGAGGAAAAGGTGGTTTTCGCATCGAAAATGGAAGTCTGCGCTAAAAATGATGATCTTTCACTTTTTAAAGAAATTAAAGATGAATCAATAGTTGACGAAAGCCGAAAATCTTTAATGGACTATGTAATTGAATATAAAAGCAAGAATGTCTTTAAAGCAATAATCGAATCTCAAAGGCCTTATGGATATTTTGGTCCTAGACAGGAATGGAAATATTGGGGAATTGATGTAATGCTTAATATGTTCATTATTAGCGGTTGTCTAAATCAATTGCAAAAAATCAACTGGAATATTAATGATGTAGACCCAAAAGAATACAACAATGAATCAATTGATTTTATTCTTTCTGAAAAATGTCCTGAAGAGACAAAAGAAATAGTGTTCTCTTGCAAAGCTGTAAAAAATCCTAAATGGCAAGATATTTATAAGGAATTTATGAATAGAGCCATTGATAAGAACAATAGTTTTGGAATAGACATCATGTTTAAGTTGTATGAGTCTTTATCTTTAGCTATTCCTTTAGATTCTCTTAAGAAAATGCTTGAAAAAGAAATGACCGATAAGTTATTAGAAGGAAATAAATACAATACGGAAAATGGTTTCGTACATATAGAAAAGAAAGAAATAGAGGTTCTGGTTATGAAGCAAGATGAAAGCAAAACTCCTGAGGAGGTTTTTATCTTCAGCTGTATAGATAATGGAATTTTGCAAATTGAAAAACTACTAACATGCAATAATACAAAGCTGATAGAAAAAACATTAGGGATTTACCCTGTCACTGCATATGAAGTTTTCAACAATTTGGCTGAGAAGAAAGATGTGAAAGGACTTTTTCGTTTGTGTATAGACAACGATTTAGTTGCATCCTATGGTCAAGCAGGAACGGTGGATGCATCTGAATTTACAAAAAGCACAGTTGATTATGACAAGATACTTAAGGCAATTTTTAAAAGACTTGAGGACGATTTAACTAATCGCAGTTCTTATTCAAGACACATTCCAATATGTCAATCTCAAGTTCCAAATGATATATACATTCGTGATCAAATAATGAGAAACTGCCACTCTGGTTTTAGTACACCAAACGAACTCCTAGTAAAAGTAAGTGAATGCAAGGCTGAAATTATTTCTGATTTAAAACTTCAAGATGACAAAAATAGAACTACCGGAGATTTGACGGCAGAATATTTCGAGAATCAAATGAAAGCCGGAAACTACGAAATAGTAGTGGTAAAACTTTGTACAAAACTTGAAGCTATTCTAAAAGCCGATTTCAAAAAAGAAGGCGATCTAAAAGCTATGCTTGATTCTTATTGCAAAGATATACCGGACGATGACGATGGATGGGGATATCCGGTTGAAAGTCCTATGGTTAATCTTCTAAATAAGCTAAGGATGAAAAGAAATAACATAGTCCATGCTGAACAAAATAAAGTCGACTTAACAAAAGAAGAGCTTCAAAAATGCATCAAGTATATTCTTGATATTGAAAGGAAATAATTAAATTATGGATAATTATCAAAAAAAGTTAATTAGTGATGGATCAATTTGTTTTTGGATTTTTGGCCAAGAAAAGCAAAAGGTCAGTGATAATGGATTCAATAAAGAAGTTGGCTCAGTTACTGTTGAGCAGGCCAGCGATATCACCATCATTGAATACCCAATGGTTATTCTAGTTGGCGATAACAATCCGATAGGCTCTGTGCAAATCAAGAAAAACAATGCTTGGTTATCAGTTTCATTAGGTAATGTTTCAAAAACATTTATAGAGTACGGCATAAGTGAAAAACGATTGTTAGAAAACAAAGGCTATCTAATAAATTTGAATTTCGACGACAAAATAGAGGCAATGAAGATTTCGTTCAAAAATGGATTGGCTGATGATCTAATTATTCCAGTTCTTTTTAAAGATGCTGACAAAGAAGCTTACTACAAGAAGATTCAAATAAAGAATAGAGAAGAAATGGTTTTGAAAGCTCGTGTGATTGTTAAAACTGGAACCAGCATTATCAATGTGTTCTTCAAGCCTGTTTCAGAGGACTGTAGTTATTCAACAGTTGATTTGTATTTGAAAGATGGGGAAAACAAGCAATTTGTTGGAGAGTTTAAATCAGCTGAAGGGTTTGCTTATATCTCGATTACCGGTCTAGCCAATGCTTTATTTTTTGTTGTTTTGAAAGAACATAATTCAAAAGGTAATGTTATTTTTGAATCAGATCCAATCGAAGCAAATGTAAGCACTCCAAGTTATATTAGATGTTCTGGAGGAAGATAATTAATGACTATCGATGAATTTTATAAAATTCATGGTCAGACTATTATGTGCTTTCAAATTATAGAAAATGATTTGAAATGGATTTATTCATTAATGAAAGCAGGAGATGTCAATGTGACTTATGCCTCTATTTCAAAATGTACTTTAGGGGAAGTTGTTTCGATGCTTAAAGAATTAGATAAAAGTAG
Organism: Bacilli bacterium; assembly: GCA_041669865.1. Taxonomy (GTDB): domain Bacteria; phylum Bacillota_I; class Bacilli_A; order RFN20; family CAG-288; genus Scatoplasma. The sequence goes on from JBAYAI010000111.1 coordinate 2,948, forward strand.
TGGAGAACAATTCATATCTGACAACGATTATAATTTTCTAAGGCAAATGAAAGAGAAGAGAAACTATTGGTGTCATAGAGCATATATAGATTTTATGTATGAGCCTAATTGGGACGTCTCTACAGAATATGAAAATGTATGCCAAAGGTTATTGCGTGACAATAAAAGAATAATGATTGTTTACAAAAATGTTGAGCAGGCGAAGATAGAAGCAAATAAAGTTTTTGCACGTTGATTATAGACGATAGGTTTTTAGTTAGCTGATAAACGCCTTCTATGTTATAATTAGCTAGGCTAATTGGTTAGGTCAAAAAGCCAACCGACAGCCATCCGAAACCATCAGTTTCCTGCACCAAAACGCACCGAAAGTTCCACTCCCAGTAGTGGAAAC
>JBAYAI010000112.1:0-3337 GCA_041669865.1 Bacilli bacterium
AATAATAAATTTTGACATAAAGACGTTTTAAGAATAGATTATAGATAGTTGAGACTACAAACTCGTTCGATAAAAGCAATTCATAGGAGGTAATATGAAAAAAGCATTTTTAATCGTGATGTCAGTTGGTCTACTGTTTTTTTCGAGTTGTGGGACGGATACATCTTCCCAAATTATTTCAAGCGAGACGTCAAACTTAGAATCCTTGACAGAAGAAAACGAGTCGTCGATTTCTACAGAAAGTACTTTTGCAACCATATCTAGTTTGCGAGACCTTGATGTCGGGACAAAAGTTCAAGTTAAAGGCGTTGTCTTGAAACACGTTTACACAGGACAAGGTACCCCATATATCACCGGTTTTTATCTTATAGATGAAACTGGGTGCATATATATCTATGGGGAAGACTTGGCCCAGTCAGTCGAGGTAAATCAAGAAATATCTCTCAGCGGAGAAGTGTCTTTTTACATTCCAGAAACGGATGAGAGTGCGGCTGCGAGCACCGGATACAAAGGAGCACTGCAGCTAACTAGTCCAACGCTTTTAGAAACATATTCGGAAGGAGTGGCTATTCCCACTTCCTCGATTGACGACGAATCGGATATCAATGATATTCAAAGTATTTCTCTCACTACCGACATTACAGGAAATGTCTATCGACTACAGGGTAAGGTGATTGTATCCGAACAACCTGGATACACCAATTATTACTTGCAAAGCTTAGATTTGACGACGACTTTGCCTTTTTACACTCAGTCTAATGGCAAAGATTACGCCTGGTTGGATGAGTATTCTGACAAGTATGTGGACATGTATGTCGTAGTGATGAATGGTAAACCGTCGAGAAATGAGTGGAGAGGACTACCCGTACAAGTTTTGAGTGAGTATACTCCTACCAGCGACGATTACTGTTACTATGGTAACATGAGAATTTTTGATACTTACTTCGCGGAAAAATACACCGAAAGTATCACCATTACCGTTCCCAAAGAAGATCCATATATCGAAGGTTTAACTTATTCTTTCTCAGTGGGAGACGATGTTGAAAACATCGCAGTTTCGACCACAGATGTTGACAACGTAATTGAAATATCTATACCTGACATAGAAACGAAAGAAAATATCAGCATTACAAGCAAATACGAAGAAACTTTGCTCACTACTTCTTATAGTTTAACCCTCTCACCGAAAGCATCTGTCGATACTTTAACTCTCGATCAAGTTCGAGATCTCGACGAAGGGACAGAAGTGACGGTTGAAGGTGTTGTCGCTAGAATTACTTATAAGTCAGGCAACAAGAGATTAGGCTTTATCATTCAGGATGCAACTGGCTCTATGATTGTCTATAACAGCGCGGAGACAATTGCAAATCTCGATGATATCGAAGAGGGCAATTCGGTTGTTATCAAAGGAACATTTTCTCGCTATATAAGCGATAGCGATGTGGAAAAAGCAGAGGCACTTGGATATCGAGGCGACACCCAGATTACTGATGTAGAAATATTGAATAACGACAACAAGATAAATTCTCTATATGATTCATCCATCATCAAGGACCAAACCATTGCAGAGATTGTTGCGACCGATCCATCGACTGATCCAGTGGGAAATATCTATCAATGCCAAGCTGTCGTGGAAAAAACAGAAACTACATATTACACAGCTTATCGGGTAAGCGACCCTGAAGATAGTTCGAAATCTCTCTCGCTGTATTCCCAAATGCAGGGAAGTGAGTTTGAATTTCTCGATGAATACGACGGAACAGAAGTAACCTTGCTCTTTGCGATTCAAAATATCAAATATTCATCCGGTTCATTTTACTGGCGAATATGTGCTATCAGCGTTGTTGATTAGATATTTTCAAAGCAATAAGATTCAAAAATTCAATAGAATTGTAGTGAACTCCTAAAGTTTGAAATAAAAAGTGATGAAAAAGGGGTTCACTACATCTTTTTATGTGCTTTTTTCTTAGCAATTACTATATTTATATGATTAAAAAAAGGTATGTTTGATATACTTAGTATGTATGGAAAGAATAGTACTTAGCGTCCACGGCTTTATCGATTTACTCTTGAGAAAAGGTCACATAGATAATCGTATCTTTAACACTATGTCAATGGAAGAAGGAACGCGCCTCCACAAGTGGTACCAGGATAAACAAGGTTCGGAATATTTTCCCGAGGAATATCTTTCTCACACTTTTCTCAGGGGCGATTATCAAATTGAACTTTCGGGAAGAGCGGATGGAATAATTGTCTATTCCGACACCAATGTGACTATCGATGAGATCAAGACAACTAATTCCTCGATTAAAGATTTTTACGAGACTCAGGGCAACTGGCATTTAGGACAAGCGAAGATCTACGCTTACATCTACATGTTAGATCACAATTTAGACATTATTAAGGTTCAGTTGACTTACATATCTCAAATTGACAATACGGATTTAAAGCAATATATCTTTGCTTACACAAAAGAAGATTTAAAAAAAGATATCGATCAACTGCTGGACCAGTACATTTCCTTTTACGAAGTTATTCAAAGAATTAAAGTAGAGAGACAAGATTCAATTAGAAATTTGAAGTTTCCCTTTGCCTCAACTAGGCCCGGTCAGCAGGAAATGATGGATTTTGTGACCGATTCTATTCAAGGCGGTCAAATAAACTTCTGTGAGGCTAAAACGGGGATAGGCAAGACTGTTTCCGCTCTCTATCCTTCCATTAGAGCTTTGGAAAAGCGAAATTTAGAAAAAATATTCTATCTCACTTCCAAAAACTCAATTAAGAAAGTTGCTTTCGACACTTTGAAAACACTCGAGAAGCACAAGTGCAAGTTGAAGGCGGTTATCATGACTTCCAAGGAACACATTTGTCTCAATGACAAGAAGAGACATTGCAATCCAGATGAGTGCCCATATGCGAAGGATTACTACGACAAGATAAATCAGGTGATTTTAAACGAAATTGTAAAGAAGAATATCTTTAACTTTGAGGATATAGTCAGCATTGCCAAAAAGTACGAAGTGTGTCCCTTTGAGTTGCAACTGGATCTATTAAATTACGTCGATGTCATTGTTGGCGACTACAATTACTTGTTCGATCCGCGAGCAAAGTTGATTAGGTTTTTTGAAAACTACTCGCAGAATCCATACATCTTACTTGTAGATGAAGGTCACAATTTGCCTCAGCGGGTTAGAGATATGTTTTCCGCCAGCATCGATTATTTCGAAGTTCTTAAACTATTGAAAAAGTATTCCAAGAAAAAGAGCAAGTATATCAAGGGAGTCAAAGAGAGACTAAGCGCGCTAGCCGATTACTTTGCTGAGGTGGAATTAGATAG
>JBAYAI010000113.1:0-3312 GCA_041669865.1 Bacilli bacterium
AAGTATATATAAAAAGCAAGATTTGACAAAGTTAACGCAAAGAAAAGACTAAAGAAAGATAATTCCAATAAGAAAGCATGGCAATTTCAAAATTTCTTTGCGTTTACTATGTCACTTAACACATATAAATTTCAAGTGGCTTATTAATTAGCCCCTATCGTTCTATTATTCTAGCGAAAAATATTCTAATTAGATTAAAAATCTTTCTATAATCAAACTATTCAAAATATAATTCAAACATCATCATAATGACAAAAGCAACGAAAAAAGAAAGAACTGCTAAATTGTGCTCTCCGCCTTCCAGCGCCTCAGGATACAAATCTTCTATCGCAATATACGTCATTGCACCTCCGGCAAAAGCTAAGAGCCAAGGCATTAAATTTTCCAGAGAATTGGCGATGAATATACCAATAACAGCAAAGATAGCTTCGATGATTCCAGTTATAGCCATATAAGTAAAAGCTGTTTGCTTTTTTGTCCCTTCGCCGTACATCGAAAGAGAGATAGTTATCCCTTGAACCAAATTGTGGATAGCTAGTGCGATAGATATACTAATCACAGCAAAAATAGCTGTTGAAGATTCGCTGATAAACGCTGCTCCACATACAAAACCGACACCTAAACCTTCTGGAATATTGTGAGAAGCAACAGCGAAGAACATTTTTTCTCCGTGTATTGATAAACTCGAATTTTCTTTGCGTTTGATTCTTTTTGAAAGATAACCAAAACCGACCAAAGTAAGAATTCCTAAAGTGAAACCAACGCCGATAGGAATTATCGCGAAGATTCCTTCGCTATCCGCGAAACTATATTCGATAGATTCAGAAGTGAGACCGAAAAGAGCGCAAGAGAGCATAATTCCCGCTCCCAATCCCAAAATTATAGTCTTAAATTTATTAGACATCTCGCTTTTCACAAAAAATACTGCGCTAGACCCAAAAAAGGTCGATGCAGTAATAAGTAATATTCCAAAAATAGAAGCTTGTAATGCTGTCATAAAAATATCCTCGCTTTATAGATGTTTATACGATAAACAATATATTATTAAAAATAATATATAGCAAATTTTTAATCGTTTTTACAAATCGGACTCTAAGTTAAAGTCTCCTTCAACAATCCATTTTTTCTTGCGGAAAATCCAATCGACTAAAAACACGAGAACCAAAGGAAAAACGACAGTGACTGATAATATTTTAAGAGTGTTAATCCAAGAATAACCCATGGAAGAAAAAGTGTTTAGAATTCCAACTAGCCCGCAAGTTCCCATTCCTGCTCCAACAGAATCAGTGAAAATCTCAAATCCTAGAGCTAAGGGCCCGAGAATTGCTGAAACAATTATTGTTGGAAGCCAAATCTTCGGCTTGCGAACAACATTTTTAAATTGAAGCATAGAAGTTCCAAGTCCAACAGCAAGAACTTTTCCCCATTTATTATCGTAAGAAGTCTGATAAGCAAATCCGACCATCTGGGTGCAACAACCAATAAGAGCCGCACCTGCTGCGATAGGAACAGTACCAATATTAATTGCGACTGCTATAGCCACAGAAGAGATAGGTGCAGTTAAAGCCATTCCCATTAAAGCGGAAACAATAATGCACATAAAGAAAGGAATTGCGTCAAATGAAATTTCTATTAAACTCCCTATTCCAAGAGTGACAAAATGGACATAGTATGATAAAAACACAGCATACACGCAAGCGAATATCAATCCTACTAATGGTATGAGAATAATATCTACTGGTGTTTTCTTTCTTAAGATAAGACCTATCATCTCGATACAAATAGCCGAAGATATATAGCAGCTCAACGGATCGCCAATTGCGGAAACTTCTCCAGTGCTCCAGTAAAAAGCGTAATTTCCAATAGCGCCTGCAGCCATGCTAGCAACAATAACTACCCCTTGTTTTTTCAAGGCTAAAGCTACACCTAATCCAATTCCAGCACCCATTAAACTTTTAATAACTGTCGCCAAAGAATCAAGAGCAGACAAACCGGGAATAGATCCGATTTGAGCAATAACTGTTCCGATGATCAAAGTGCCAAATAAACCGATAGCCATTCCATTTGTGGTTGTGCCTAAATATTTAACAAATCTATTGGCTTTTGAATTTTTTTCTATTTGCGCTTGTTTACTCATACATTGAATTTCCTCGATTATTTTTACGCTATTAGAATACCACAAAACAAAAAAAATAATCATCAAAAAAAGAAGAGTCAAACTAATGACTCTTCTAAATTATAAACTAAAGACTAAGAAACTATAAATTAAGAAACGTAGTCAATAACGATTGAATCGACATATGAAGTGTGAGAACCATCTCTACTTAATTTGAAGAAAGTGTATCCTGCAGTTTCATCTACATCGAATGTGTAAGTATAGCTTGTACCATCAGCGGTAGGAACTAATTCGTTTTTCATAACACCTTCAGTATCTCCATCAATAACTCCAGAGATTGCTTCTGTGCCAGTGGCAAGAACGAAAGCTTCAGCGTTAATATCATATTCACTCTTTACTTCGTTGAAATTAATAGTAATTGAATCGATAGATCCAGCCATAGCGGTAGTGTTACTTACAGCTGATACTAATTCAGAGCTCTTAACTTTCATTTGAATGAAAGTATCATCACCATTTGAACCGAATCCAAGATAATCGCCATAGAAATCGACTCCATCTACAGTAGCGGTTCCATCGGTGTAGAAATCACCAGAAGAAGCAACAAAATCATCGATAGTAAGAGTTGTACTTGCTACTTCAGGTATGGTTGAAACACCATTGATTGCGGTAATTTCAATAGAAACTTCTTGAGTATCACCATAAGCATATCTTATAGCGTTAAATGTGATTTCATCATCAGCAGCAATAGCAGAAGTGAATTCATTTGTTAAGAAATCCTTAGGATTTGAGAAGTAGTAAGAACCAGTGTGGTTATCAAATTTGATTGCACCTGTAGAAGCAGTTGCTCCAAAAACTGCTAATTTGTCAGTTCCTGCAAGATCTGAAGCAACATCAAAGTTACCATATTTAGATCCATCACCATCTTTAAGATTTGAAACATAACCAGTTACACCAGTGTATTTGTACATCTTGAAATCAGCTTCTTCAACAGCGACAAGATCAGCAAGGGTCTTGTCGGTGACTGCTGCAGGTTCAGACTTTACAGCATTAATTTTAACATTAATAACAATTGGATTACCCTGAGTGACATCTTCTTTATTCTTAATGGTCGCAGTGATTGTTCCAGTAGCTGCAGTATCAATATCAGCAACAGTAACTTTACCTGTAGCAGCATCAATGGCAACTACATCTGTGAG
>JBAYAI010000114.1:0-3243 GCA_041669865.1 Bacilli bacterium
CGATCACCTTTTTAGATGTTATTTGAAAATTTAACAATCCGCTGTAAGAATCTATCGTCTCAGCCGGCAATTCGCTAGTGGCATCAAAAACAACGCTTCCGCCACAGATTAACGCTTTGATATTAGCGAGTTTTCCCGAATCGTTGAGGGCTGAAGTGATTTCATCTGTGATTGTTCCCATCGTATCTCCGTCGATTGAATCCAAATCTAAAACCCGAGCTAAATCGTAAATAAATTCAACTAAGTTGGAAAGTTCCGTGGACCAGTCAATGGAATCGTATACCGATTCTAGGGTGGAGATGTATTCAATTCCGTTGTTGAGTGCAGCTTGAGTTGCAAATCCGCGCAGGATATCAGAGAGCGATGAAGAGATAAGCTCGCTGTCCCCAACGGCCTCAACCGCCGCTTTCATCTCTTCTTTCTTTGTGTAATCAAGTGAAAAGACAGATGAAACTGTCCCGCCGTTTAAAGAAGGTAAAAGATATTCTTCAATGAGTCCGGCTTGATAAAACTGATAGTATATATCGTTGATATCAGTCATGGCATCAGACCAGTCGATACCCGAAAGATCTAATTCAAAACCAAGCTGACTCTCCAAATCAGCTTCATTTAATCCGATTTCGGTAATAATCGGTAGCAATTCTACGAGAAGTTGCCAGTTGGATAATCCGTTCAACACGCCTTCGACAGTATCAGGAAGCAAAAGTTGGTCGAAGTCGACTACCAAATCTGTTCCATCATAGGTAATTGAGCTGATTGCCGAAGAGAACATATCCAATAGATTTCCGATTTCGTCGGAAACGAATATTTTTTCACCATTGATGGTTATGTATGTAACTTGATCGATCAAATTTGAATCAATGGCGTCAGAAGAATCTCCAGATCCAAGTGTCATAGCCTGAAAGACCGCTGAGTCTTGATATGTTTCTACTAGGTCTAACAAGTCTTGATACTCGCCAAATTGGTCGTCAGCAAGATATCCATCCTCCTGAGCCTGATTAATCTGAGTGGCAGCCTGCGATATTGAATTTGCTGCAGCTGTCAAGGGAGACAGCAGCAAGGCGCCGATAACAGATCCGCAAACAAAAGCGGTTAAAAAAGCGACAAATCTATGCTTTTTCTTTTTCTTCTCCTTTTGAGAAGATGAAAAAATCGCACTTATAATTAAGCGAAGAAGATCGCCGAGGATCGGTCCGAGAACAATCACGATGAGCAAGATTCCTACAATCATGACAACCAGACCAATGAGTGAATGAGCATAACTCAACCCGAGTTGAACTAAGGCGGGATTCGATGCAGATGATACTAATCCCAGTCCGTCTATCACTTTGACAATTGTTTCGTTTATCGTCGTCACCTGATAAGTGACACCGCTCACTTCAAATTGAAGTTGCAATCCCGAAAGGTCAATTCCGCCAATGTCGATCGAAATTTGCCGGATAAAACTTAGCAGCAATATTATTAAAATGCCGTCCATCACGTATTTAGCAACCGTGTGTCTTATTCCTCTTATCAAGGCTATTATCCCGCCGATGAGGCCGAATAAGGCAAAAAGTAAAAATAGATAATTCCAGTCGAAGTTTGCAACAATAGTTGAGATATCGCTCATAATTTTCTCCTTATTAATATAGGAAGCTGAAATGTCTTAACAAAAAAAGCATTACTATTTATAATTTATTACAATATATTATCATAATAACTTATTAATTGGGTTTTTAAAACAAATAAATTGTATTGAAAGAGCAAATAATATATTCTAAATTAATACGAATGAGGGAAAAATATGAAAAATACTATAGATAATGAAAATACAAAAAATCGCAATTTGAACAATCCTAGAATCAATTATTTTAGTACAACCCAAGCGCTAACCATGTTCTTCACTGGCTTTCTCGGGTTAAATATTCTCTCATATTTAGTATACTCAATAATCCTTAAGCTGTTTCCAAATATGACTTCAATCGATCTATCGACTTTTACTAACTTTATTAGCTACGTGATTTTGGCCGCAAGTTTAATCGCTATTTCTTATTCGTTTAACAAGAATAAATTTATGCAAAATTTTATCCGCTTGAGAGATAAGAAATTATGGTTGTTTATCCTTTATGGCCTTATTTTAATATTCATCGTCGCCATCATCATCTCCAATATTCAACAGCACTTATATTATTGGTTGGAAATCGATGCCACCACTAACGCTAATCAAGAGGCAATCGATTTAATGCTTACGCAACACCCGATATTGATTCTAATAATGGTAAGCGTTCTCGCCCCCATCGTTGAAGAAATAGCTTATCGACAAGGACTGTTTGAAAGCATTAGACCTAAGTCTCAGATTTTAGCGTACATCGCGACTATTTTGATCTTCAGTTCAATACACTTTGACTGGATTGGCAGTTTTTACGATTCTGAAAACGGTATTTGGACTATAAATTATGATACGTTATTAATAGAGCTCATCGCCCTTCCTTCATATATTGGAGGTGGAGCCGTGCTCTCATATATTTACGATCACGAAAACAATGTGATACCCGGCATTTTTGTTCACGGTCTATATAACATGATAGGAATTCTCATCGTCGCACTGAGTTAAAATTTAGCAAAATGAAAAGCAATAATAAAAAATTAACTATCGAGAAAAAAGGCCTCCAACCTAAATACTTGGTGCTGTCTCACTTTGCGCTATTGATAATCGCTACGCTGACCATGACTATCAATCACATCGGAACGTTTTTCTTTCAAGATAATATAGATTTAGTTCTCGCGCTATATTCCATTGGTAGAGTTGCTTTTCCTCTCTACGCATTCATGGCGGTGCAAGGGGTTTACAAATCATCTAACAACTTGGAGTACTCTCTCCGCCTTCTCGGATTAGGAATATTGATAGATATTGTAATGACTGTGTCCGGTTACGGCTACAACGGAAACGCTATGTTTGAACTCGGGCTTGGAGTCCTCGCCTTAAGTTTGTTTAACCGCAAGGGTGGTTACTCCTTGTTAGGAATAATTCCTTCAGCGATAATGGTGATGTCCGACTTTGATTCTTTTCCCATTCGCTCGGAATACGGCACTTATGGTTTGGTGCTAATAGTCGGTTTTTATTTCGCTGAAAAGTTTGGAGAGGAATACATAGACTATTATGCCAATTTGACGAAGATTGACAAAGACTACTTAGTGAGATCAAGCTTGCGCAAATACCAGAATATTTTCGCCGTTATTTTTCTCGTGATAATAAGCATTCTC
>JBAYAI010000115.1:0-3232 GCA_041669865.1 Bacilli bacterium
AGACAATGATGAATATTCAGTAACCTCTGGGTCTTACACTCAGTTGAAGGAATCTGATTGCTATGATGCGACAGCCCCTGTTGTTGCATCGGTGGTGGCTAAATGGGATTATTTAGCAGGAAAAGAATTAGATGAAGTTATCGGATATCGCGACAGATATTTTACCAAGTCAATGCTTGGAAGAATGGTGTGTGATTCGATGATGTATTACGCTGAATATGGCTGTGAAGTTACCGATATCGCGGTTGCGGTTCACAACTATGGCGGAATTAGATCCACTTGGGATGACAGCACTGAAAATGCCCAAGGGACTTACGACATCACCTATAATGATATTTATGAAGTAATGCCATTTGACAATAAAGTTCAAATGATATCTTTAACTGGAACCACTCTTATTCAAGCTTGTAATAATTCGTATTATTCATCTAATTTCACAAAGGATGGAACGGATTACTATTACGGTGAAAATTTAATCGACAGGGAAGAAGATTATAACGTTTTAGCAGTTGATTACATGATTTCAAATTCAACCGATGCCTGTTACAAAGGTGTAAATCAAGGAATAAATTTAAACGATGTTACTGAACTTACTAGAGATTGTATAAAAAGTTACATTGAAGCCAAAGGAACTGTTTACGGAGCAGACTATCTTTAGAATTATTGGAGCCGGATTTTCTGGTTCCTTTTTTTAAAAATTTTAGGAAAGATCAAAATATGAAACGAATTCAAAAAGTCTTAATTTTAAGTCTATTCTTGTTGCCGATGTTCTCCTCGTGTGACATCGTTTCTATCAATCAAACAAGTTCGAATGGCAACACCTCAATAGATGATTCAACATCCGAAGTGGCAAGTTCGGTTCAAGGAGAAACAACTAGCAGTGAGGAGATATCCTCAAATGAAGTTACTTCAAATGAAGAATCATCATCAGAGATAAGCGAAGTTTCAACGAGCGACGAAAATACGGATGATTATCCAAATAGAATTGCTATCTATTCAATCAATGATACGCACGGAGCCATTGAAGAAGACGCTAGTTCAAGCACGTATATTCCTGGCATGGCTAATTTGAACTACTGCATAAAAAACGATGCGGATTTTAGTGATGACTACAGTGTTTTGCTCTCAGCCGGAGACATGTCCCAGGGAACTGGAATATCAAATATAACTGAAGGTCAATGTATGATGGAATGCATGAATTCGATGGGAATCGATGCCATGGCACTTGGAAATCATGAATTTGACTGGGGAGTTGATACGATTGCTGAAGAAGAAGAAACAGCAAATTTTCCGTTTTTAGGAATCAACATCCTTAATAAATCCGATGGAAATATAATTGATTTAGCTCAACCTTCGACGATAATTACTAAAGGTAGCGTGAAGATTGGGGTGGTTGGAAGTATCTATCGATTTATTAGAAATTCTATATCTGCGAGCCAAATTGAAGATATAGAATTTGTTGATGATGAACCTCTAGTCACGGCGGAAGCGGCAAGATTAAAGGAAGAAGAAAACTGCGATATAGTAGTTGTGTTAACGCATCAAGCTGGAAGCACAGATGCCGTGAACGAATATTTAACTGATAGTAATATCGACGGAATATTCGGCGGTCACAATCACGCTTTTAGTTGCATACAAAGCAGCGACCAAAAAAGATACTTTTTAGAAGCGGGTTGTAATTCTCGAGCGTATTCTAAATTGGTATTAACTAAGGATTCAAGTGGAGATTATTCAGTTGAATCTGGAGAAACTGATAGAATTTACGAAAGTAATTGCACGAATGCCTCATCTCCTGAAATTGAATCAATTGTTAATAGTTACTTGGCTATTTTCCAAGAAGTATTAGAAGAAGTTGTTGCTGAAAGAGATGAAAGTTTTGGTAAAGATCAACTTGGAACTTTAGTAACCGAAGCGATGATGTATTACGCTGAGGAAGTATGCAAGGTCGATGATATAGCTGTAGCCGTGCATAACAAAGGTGGTATCAGAAGCACTTGGACAAGTTCTGAACTGAATGATGATGGCTTATATGACATTACGTATGGCGACATTTACGAAGTGATGCCTTTTGACAATGAAGTTCAGTATATTGAACTTTCCGGAGAGACATTAATTGATGCTTGTACGGATAGTTATAATTATCACTCCAAAGATTTCACAAAAGAGAATTCAAAATATTATCTTAATGGGGTGGAAGTTGATGACGATGCGACATATAAAGTTTTAGCGATTGATTATATTATTACCAATTCATCTAGCGCTTGTTATCAAGGCGGAAAAAATGGAACACCTATAAATGGTGAAGTTGTTTTTACAAGAGACTTAATTAAAGATTACATTTCTCACTTAGGCATAGTAAAAGTCGCTGATTTCCCTTCCTTATAAATATTTAAAAAAGCCACTGAGCTATGATGTTTGACTTATAACATTAATAAGTTAAATTTGCTCGTGGCTTTTTATATCGAATTTTAATTAGTCATCGTAACCATTGGGATTTTTTTGCTGCCAATTGTTTGAATCACGGCAAGCATCTTCGACATTGTATTTGGCTTGAAAATGCAACTCTTTTTTAGCTTTTTCCGTCGAAGCGTAATTGCTTGCGACATCGCCTTCTCTACGAGGAAAAATCTCATAAGGAATCTTGATTCCTGATGCTTTTTCGTATGCAGCGACCAATTCAAGAACAGATGTACCTTTGCCTGTTCCTAAGTTATAAATCACCAATCCGGAATCAGTTGCAAGTTTTTTTAAAGTAAGAGCGTGTCCTTCAGCTAAATCCACGACGTGAACATAGTCTCGAACACCGGTTCCATCGATGGTTGGATAATCATTCCCATATATTTTTAAAGTTTTTAATTTACCTACCGCGACTTGAGTTAAGTATGGCATTAAATTATTAGGTATGCCGTTAGGAGCTTCGCCAATCAAACCTGATTTGTGAGCACCAATCGGATTGAAATATCTAAGAATGCCAATGTTGGCTTCTGGGTGAATATGGGCATAGTCTTGTAAAATTCTCTCAATCATTATTTTGGTTTCGCCATATGGGTTAGTCGCTGAACCTATCGGGTCAGTTTCTAATAGAGGAACGTGATCGGGAATTCCGTAGACGGTAGCGGAAGAAGAGAAGATAAAATTTCTAACGTTATGTTTAGTCATCGTACTTAAAATTGTCAAAGTACTAATTAAATTATTTTGATAATATTCAAGAGGCTTTTTAACAGATTCACCA
>JBAYAI010000116.1:0-3229 GCA_041669865.1 Bacilli bacterium
AATTTTTTAAAAAATTGAATTACATGTCTATATGAGTTGTGCGGTAAAACCGCACAACTTTTTTATTGTTTAAAAAAAGGAAATTGCATATGCAATTCCCTTTTTGTCAAATTAAACAAAATATAGATAAGATTAAGCTTTTAAGAAAGAAATGTAACCTTTGAAAGCCTCAAATAAGTCTGCCTTAGAAATAATTTCCATCGGAGCGTGCATATTCAAAACCGGTATACCCGCATCGATAACATTCATGTTGTAGTTTCCAAGGATATAAGCAATTGTGCCACCGCCTCCTTGATCGACCTTACCAAGTTCAGCATTTTGCCAACATACTTGATTATTATCAAGAACGCTTCTAACCCAGGCGTAATACTCAGGATTGGCATCATTTGAACCAGACTTACCGCGCGCACCCGTATATTTATTTATGACTAGTCCATTTGCAAAGAATGCAGCGTTCTTTTTGTCGGAAACTGAGAGATACAAAGGATCGACAGCTGCTGAAACATCAGAAGAAAGCATGCGCGAATTTTCCATAGCAATTCTTGCAGCAAATAAGGGAGAAGATTTTCCCATCAATTCAGCTACTTTTGCCACCGTGTTTTCAAAGAATAAAGATTTTGCACCGGTTGCACCAACCGAACCAATTTCTTCTTTGTCAACGAGGCAGCAGCAAGCGGTATATTCAACATCTTTGACTTCCAACAAAGCTGTCAAAGAAGAATAAGCACAAGAGCGGTCATCGTGGCCATAACCAGCAATCATTGAACGGTCGAGGCCAAAGTCACGAGCCGAACCTGCCGGTACCACTTCTATTTCGGCCGAGAGGAAATCTTCCTCTTCAACTCCATACTTATCCTTTAATAATTTTAAGATGTTTAGCTTAACCGCATCTTTATTTTCACCTTCAATCGGAATATTTCCTAATGTGACATCCAAGTTTTCACCAGTTATCGCTTCGGATAGTTTCTTCGCCATTTGGTCTTTCGAAAGGTGAATAAGTAAATCAGTTATGCCCAATACCGGATCAGAAGCGTCCTCGCCGATATTTACGTCGATTACCGTACCATCTTCCTTACAAATGACTCCGTGTAAAGCGAGTGGAATTGTAACCCACTGATATTTTTTTACTCCGCCATAGTAGTGGGTGTCAGCAAGGGCGAATTCTTCCTTTTCGTAAAAGGGGTGTTCCTTAAAATCTAATCGAGGTGAGTCAATGTGGGCCCCGAGAATTCTCAATCCATCTTCGATGTCTCTTGAACCGATGATAAAAGCACATATATTCTTATTTTTATTGACGGCAAATACTTTATCGCCAACTTTTAAATCTTTGGTCTCATCGATGTTTTTAAATCCATTTTTCTTTAATAAATCAATCGATTTTTTGGCGAATAGTCGCTCAGTCTTGCCAAATGTAATAAAATTCTTATATTCTTCGGCATAATTCATCACTTTTTGCATTTCATCTTTGTCATATTGTTTCCATGCATTTTTACGATACATAAATTTTTCCTCCGTTTATTTTATGTATAATCTAACACAACGAGAAATTAATTGATAGTTTTTTAAGGATAAATCTAGCATTTTTTCTTATTTCTTTATATTTAAAATGCACAGTAAATATATGTGGCTTTCTTAAGAAAATAGAAAATGCTAAAATACTAGCAATGAGAAAAATACGAGGAGAAAATAATTTAATGAAAACGATTAGAAAAAACCGCAAGTTGGGATTGTTGGTATTGCTGCTAATCTATGCGGTGGCTGCTATCATTGGATTTATAACATATCAATCTTTGCCTAGCATTCCCGTTCTTTGGCGCATCTTTCTAAGCGATGTTGCTGCGACAATTTTTGTTTGGCTCACTGGCATTGCTTTAAAAACAGCCTCCACCTATGATCCTTACTGGTCCGTGCAGACAGTTACAATCGGTATCTTTCTTCTCGTAGATAGTAATTCCTGGAACTTAGGCAACGTAATTTTCACTGCGGCACTTCTCATTTATTCCATACGTTTAACTTTGAATTTTGTCTCAACATTCGACAATCTCGAATATGAAGATTGGCGCTATAAAAAATTGCGAAAACAAACGGGTTATTTCTTTTATCTCGTCGACCTTTTTGGTATTTGTCTCTTACCCACAACCGTTGTCTTCTTTGCGTCGATTCCTTACTTTAATTATTTGTTGAATAATTTTGATTTTTCCGGGCAAGAACTTTTTGGCATCTTTCTCATCCTTCTTTGTGTCTTTATCGAATACGTGTCTGATAAGGAGATGCACGAATATATTCGCAATCGGAAAAGTCGCTCTTCAATTTGCCGTCGCGGTTTGTGGAAAAACACTCGCCATCCCAACTACTTTGGAGAAATAGGCGTTTGGGGTGGCGTTCTTTTAGTATACGCAGTAGTCTATCCTGGTGATTGGCTCGCATACATTGGTTTTATTCTCGTCTATTTGCTTTTCCGCTTTATATCTATTCCTATGGCAGAAGTACACTACTCTTCTTACAAGATTGGCTACAAAAAATATAAACGAGAAACTTTCGCCCTGCTGATTCTTCCCTTCGGAAAAACATTTTACAAAACTGTAAGAGCAAAGCAATCAGAAGCAATAGATCATCATTAAAAAATTTTTTAACTTTCTTTTATGCTATTTCTCCTTTCATAGTTTAGGGGATGCATTTAAAAAATAACTATGTCTTTTATTTGATTATTTATGCCTTTGCATGTAGAGTAGTAATACTATATTTGTATATACAAGTATCGTTATTCGTTTTTTTCGTTATTTTTTAGATGAATACTTAAAAGAGATAGAAAAACAATTCTTTTAGTATTCGCAAAACTAGAATCGATTTTATAAAGAAAGTAGGGGGAAAATATGACTGTACAAGATGCCTTTAAAACGTTGAGAGAAATTCGTGAAACTTCTCTTGCAACAGTAGATGAAAATGGAAATCCACAGGTGAGAATCATCGAAACGATGCTCACCGATGAAAGTGGTGTCTACTTTGTCACCGCAAGAGGGAAAGAAGTTTATGAACAGCTCGAGCACAGTAAAAAAGCGGCAATGGTCGGACTGTCGAAAGATTGAGTCTCCATTCGCGTTACTGGAACGGTAAAAAAATTGGACAACCAGAAGCTTTGGTTAGACCGTTGTTTCAAAGAAAATCCATCTTTGGATAAAATATATACCGCTGATAGCAAATATATTCTCGAGGTTTTCAAATTTGTCAA
>JBAYAI010000117.1:0-3222 GCA_041669865.1 Bacilli bacterium
AAAGAAATCCTGCTTTTTTTATTTCAACTTTTCAAGGTATGGAACTACAAATAATTCTTCGAATTTTTTGGTGGTTACTGCTTTGGAATAGTAATCCCCTCGCCCAGTTTTAAATCCGATTTCGATCGCTTTTTCGACTTGCTTCTTCGATCCGATGGAATCGATACAAACATCGATATTTAGGTCGGAAGTCATTTTCAATATTGACTTTAGAGCAATTATTCCTTTTTGATTATCTAGAGCAGGAGTTAAGGAACTGTCGAGCTTGACAGACTTTAGCAAAAGTTGCTGTAGAGGCTTAAATACGGTCTCTCCAACGCCGAAATGGTTGATAGACGTATGGAAACCCATCTTGTACAGTTCGTTCACTGTGGTGATTAATTCGCGCGAAATCTCTTTTTCTAAATAAATGATTTGTAAATTGATATATCTGTGAGGAATTCCGTATTTGTCCACGGAAGACAATAGATAATTCTTAAAATCCTTGTGCAGGAAAGTGCGATTGGAGAAGTTGATGGAAGTTGTCACGGACTTCCCATATTTCTTGAGCATCCTTTTGTGAAATAGGCAGTTTAGTTTTATCATGTAGCAATCGATGGGGTACATCAAATCCGCACTGTCTAAAAGCCTTACTAACTGAAAGGAATTGGAAATGTTAAAGATCGGTCGATTGATGTGGATGATTGAATCTGCACCATTCACATAGTTCCCTTTTAGGTCAAAGCGCGGCCTTACATATAAGCTGAACTGACCGCTAGCAATTCCATCTTCAATTTGATTCTTTATGTGACAAAGGTGCATTTTACCAATGGTGTGTTCTTTTTTACTCAACTCGTAAAATGTTCTCTTTTGTTCGTACATCTTTTGATCGGCTGATTCTAAGATAGAGTTTAAGTTAATTTGATTTCCTTCGGCAAAAGACATTCCGATTGATACGGAAGAGCACTGATCCTCTAGAAGAATTTTCTTAAACCGAGCGCACTTTTCTTCGAACTCCTCGCGGGTATTGTTGGCGATTATTATTACAAATTCATCTCCGCCAATTCGGTACACATTGTTGCGATTGAAAACGCGTTTGATGGCATCGCTGGTGGAAATGATAACCGTGTCCCCAAAGCTGTGTCCGTAGTTATCATTTGTGTATTTAAGTCCATTGATATCGATGAATATTACCCCGACGGTTTCCGGTGGGGTATTGCTTAAATTTTGTTTGACTCGCATAAAGCTGTTGCGGTTGTAAAAGCCAGTTAGATTATCGTAAAAAGACAACTCTTCAATTTGATTTTGATTTGAGATTATGTAGTAAAAAAAGCTTAGCATATTAGCTAAAGAAGATGCGAAGTCGTTCTCTTCAGTTTTTCGCCTAGCATTGATGATTAAAATTAATCCATCGTTTTTTATCGAAGAAGGAAACTTAATAGGAATAGCATACTTTGGCAATTTCATGTCGCAAAGAGTCGGTTTCTTATCTTGAAGATTGGCAAAGAGAAAATTTGAATTTCGCTTGGTCAATCTATAGATTTTATTCGGCTGATGATTCTTGTATAGGTTTACGAATTCTCCCATATTTGTTTTGAGAGTCAAACGCAATAAATCTATGTCTTCACTGGTTTTGTTCTTGCAGTGAAAATATTTGTTAAACGGTTTATTGTTGATAAACGAGACAATGCAATCTGAGGCGAATACATCACCAATTAATCCAAGGATATCTCTAATCGCCGTTTCAGGATTGCTCGAAAAATTGGAAATAGCATTAAAGATTTTTGTCGTTGACCTAACGATGCGAGAGGAAACTGCTTTAGGAGCATCTTCCGTGTTTATAACATATAGCATTGCTGGAACGCCGTGGAATTTTATTTTCTTTCTGCTGACGTTTAAAGGTTCGCGGTCAGTACCGCGAGAAGAGTTAAAAATATAGTTAAACCAGCCAGACTTTGAAGCGATGCCATCGCCTGAATCTTTCAGGAGAGAATTTTCGATTACATCGGAAAAAATATCTATATCCTTAGCATATAAATTCTTCCAATCTTTATCGATCAATTTTTCCATTGTGGTATTGCAATATAGGACTTTGGAAGTCTTTATTTCTATTACAAAAACCGGTAAGGAAAATTCGTCTATTAACTTGTTCATTAATAACTCCCAAAATATAATCTAAAAATAAAAATACACATTAATGATAGCATATAATTTTTCTAAAACAAACTCAATTTTGGGAATAACTGCCTGTTTTCCAAAATAAAAAAATGAAAGCATTTTCATTGCTGAAAATCCTTTATTTTAAAAAAATAGATATATATACTTTAATCGTATGACAAGCCAAGATTACATGTGTAAGTTAAGGCTGGTCGAAAGGAGAATATGATGTCTAAAGATTTATTTGTCGAAAGCGAAAATGATCTTTTTGAACTGATTAAACGAGTTCGAAAAGCTCAAGAAGTTTTTGCTACCTTCCCTCAAGATAAAGTCGATGAAATTTTCTATGAGGCGGCTAAAGCGGCGAACAAAATGCGCATACCTTTAGCTAAAGAGGCGGTTGAAGAAACCGGCATGGGGGTGATGGAAGATAAAGTTATCAAGAACCACTTTGCTTCCGAGTATATTTACAACAAATATAAGAATACCCAAACCTGTGGTGAAGTGAATGTAAATGAACACATGGGTTATAGAGAAATACTCGAGCCTCTCGGTGTTGTCGGCGCTATAGTTCCCACGACCAATCCGACTTCCACTGCGATTTTTAAAACTCTCATTTGTTTAAAAACGAGAAATGGTGTGATTTTTTCACCGCACCCTCGCGCTAAAAAGTGCACGATTGATGCCGTTAAAGTTGTATATGAAGCAGCGGTAAAAGCAGGTGCGCCTGAAGGAATCTGCGGATGGATTGATGTTCCAAGTGTTGCTCTTTCTGCTCTTTTGATGAAGTCAGTTGACTGCATTCTTGCTACCGGTGGTCCCGGTATGGTCAATGCCGCATATTCATCTGGAAAACCCGCGATAGGTGTTGGTCCCGGAAATACACCCGCTGTCGTCGATAGCACAGCCGATATTAAACTAGCGGCCGCTTCCATCGTTCACTCTAAATCATTCGACAACGGAATGATTTGTGCTTCTGAACAGTCTGTTATTGTTCACAAAGATATCTATGATAAATTTAAAAAACAACTTGAAGTTTACGGTGCTTACTTCTTGAAAGATGACCAGATGGATCCCGTTAGAAAA
>JBAYAI010000118.1:0-3221 GCA_041669865.1 Bacilli bacterium
ATAAGTATATATAAAAAGCAAGATTTGACAAAGTTAACGCAAAGAAAAGACTAAAGAATGATAATTCCAATAAGAAAGCATGGCGATTTCAAAATTTCTTTGCGTTTACTATGTCACTTAACATATAAAAAAATAAGCCTTATACATTAAAAAAGCTCAAATAGAAAACCATATGAGCTTAATACCTTTCTCGTAAGACAAACGGTGAACTCCAGCTTTTTGCGTGCCCTAGGTTCTACTCGAAACACGTGAGTACTATTTCTAGTATCAAATGACCAATGGTCATACGTACTCTAGATGACGCATCATTATCTTAACATACTTTTACTATTTCTTTTTGTTTTTTGATTAATTTCTTATGTTTATCCTTAAATGGAAGATAGTATTGTTGTTCGAGGTTTGACCTAGCCTTTATTGTTTCTACTTTTGTTTTGCACCTTACACGATGCTCGTTGCATTGAAACACCAACTTTGCATACCAAGTCCTACTTTTTTTCCTCGATATACTCCCTTAACTCCTGAACTGCGATTGGTAATATTTGGCTCGTTTCTCACCATCCTAATCACGCAATTTCCATCGATATAGTAATTCTGGTTGGACTTGGAAAGATGATAAGTATATTTTTCCACTCTAAATGCATCCACACGAAAACACTTTATTTTTTTATATCTTTTTAAGTTGCAATGAATGTATTTCCGCATTCGCATTTGCAAACCCATCTGTATATAGTTCTATCTCTTCCGACAAACTCAATTACTTTATAATGTGGTATATTTACGACGGTCAGGTTGACAATAGACGTTCCAGGGAGGTACTTTAAACTTTCTTTCGTTTTTATTGGATTCTCAGAAATAATTCCCAAATAAACTTCTTCCTTCTTTTCTTTTGCTGCTTTTATAGCATTATCAAGTTCGGTGAACCCGCCTACCCAATAGTGAATTCCTTGGAAACGAAAGTGATCTTTCCACATGTTTAATTTAGAGTCCCAATTGACTCCAGAGCATCATGACTTATTTAGCCTTGATAATTGCCTATTTGGGTCAATCTCACTGATTCTTGTTCCTTGTATAGCGGCTATATCCCGAATGTTGGTGTTCGAAATCTTCTTTATTTTTCATAAAACAAAAACATCATAGTTGTTTATGCTAAGAGATTAGACCATTCAAATTTGGTGCATGTGGATGGAATTGAACCCTCATGAACTCACATTCGGTAGATTTTGAGTCTGCTGCGTCCACCAGTTTCGCCACGATAACTTGTATGAGGTTTTATCACTTTTCTCAGTGTTCCACTAATGTTTTTTAGGAGTTAAACTCTTTTTAGTGATTTTGAATCAAAATGAACCGATTAAAACATATTCAAATTTTCTTAACTTCCTATTTTTTGACTGATTTAAGGTAAATTCGAACATACTCTTAGTCTTTTGAGCAAAACTATATTGATTTTTACTTAATTCTGTCTACTCAACGAATTTTTAATCAATCCTTAGAAGTAATCGTTGTTGACATAAAAAAAGTGATACGAATCGCATCACATTAGTCATTGATTTATGATGGTGCGGCCGACAGGACTTGAACCTGCACAGATTGCTCCATGGGATCCTAAGTCTCTTTGCACCAGTTGCAATTACGTCTTAGAATTTGAAGAAAATGCCCATTTTATCGAGAAATCTCAAGTTCGGGATAGAATAGCAAATCTTCTCAGAGAAGCCTTTTGAAGGCCAAATGCGGACGAAATGCGGACGAATTTTAGGGAAAAGGGCAGAACACTTTTTGGGAGTGGCGGACCAGATATAAAGCGGTCTTTTCTCCCCTAAATATTTTAGCATAGAGAAGTGCTTAAAAAAGAAAAAAGTGCGGAGATTTCGGGACTTTTCGGCATTGTCCGCATCCTCTTTGTCCGCACTTTTCTTATATATTTCGATGGCGATGGCTATTTTTCCTTGTGGCTTTCCGCTATTTTAGGAGATTTATGGACATAATGAATAGGCTTTTACCTTTTGCAAAGCTGCCAGATTGTTTTAATAAGTATGCCTTTAGACTTTGTATTTCAGTTTTCGTTATATCCGTGATCTTTGGTGGCGAAAGCGTTCTTCCAATATGTCTCTCTCCCGACGATTCTGTCCGTATCGGTGTTCATTCCAAAGAACTCAATCAGGGTGAAGCAGAAATTGTTCTCGAAATAGAATTCACCTTCTTTTTTGTAGAGCTCGATTAAATCCTTGTTACCGCCAGTCTTCGTGTCGATGTAATCGCTCCAGCGTTGGGCGATGCCTTTTTCCCCGTAAGCGGAACCGATGTATAGCTTTCCGGTCTTGGTATCGGTCAGGCAGTAGACTCCTTTGACGCTAGAGAGCGCGTTTCGGTAATCCGCGTATTTCGTCCCGTTCAGAATCAGCCTCAGATCGTGGAAGGAAAGATGAACGTTGTCTAGGCCTGTGAAGGAAATGTCCTGATAGTCATCAGCAAGAATCTCTATGACCTTGGCTTCGTTATAGTACTTGTTCAGGTTGAAGACGTACCTCGAATAAGTGTTTCCCTTCTCAATCTCTACGATAAGTCTTCCCACTAGACCCTGGAACCTCTCTTCCCCGACGTGGTCGCAGGTGGCGTGATTCGGCAAGGAAGTGATTCTTCCAGCCGTGACTAATAGCCATCTTTTGTTGTTCCTGGGGACCTGAACAAATCCGAAGACCAACTGGCCGATACGGGTGAAATTTCTTCGGTTTCCGTAATGAGAATAATAGGAATAGGAAACGTCTCGATTGTTTGCATCGCTCTCGTTCCAACGTTCGAAATGGGATTTTCCCTCCCATGACATATTCAAGGCAATCTTGGCATCACGTGCGTCTTCTTCGCTCAAAGGGAGAATATCCTTCAAAAACAAATCTTTCACGGCTGTTCACTGTCCTCGTAAGAATATTTTACAAAATTGTATTGTGGGGCAAACTAAAAACAATAAGGTTTAAGGTGCCTTAATTGATCGGAAATGACAGCGGTGTCATCAGCCCGCATTTTTGAGATTGTGGTCCTTCTTCAAAAAAGGACAAGTGAAGGGATGGTTTTTAAATTTCCTGTTTAAAGCCTGTCTTTAGGTAATACATAGAAACCCCGTAGAATTTTGCGAGCCTTTCCATGGTGCTGTATCTGGGCATCACTTTGGTCTCCCAGCCAATCAAAGTCTTGGGCGGTTCTCCCAATCCCAAAGCGGCTTCCTCTAC
>JBAYAI010000119.1:0-3211 GCA_041669865.1 Bacilli bacterium
TCCTACGATGTAAAAAAATAAGAAATGATTTTTTAGCATGGAAAGAAACACTACACACGTGGATAAGTTGGATATACCCATATGAAAATAGGAATCTAAAATAGTGAAATAAAAAAGAAGCTGTAAAGAAACGAAATTAATCTTTCGTTTCTTTACAGCCCCTTTTTTGTTGGAGATAATGTTTTTCTAGATAAATATACCAAATATTTCACATCCTATTTTTTAGACAAAACTATAAACCCCAAAATACCTGATGTTAAAGTTTAGGAATTTCCTAAATGATAAAACGAGTTGGCAAGCGAGAATTCGTATAAAATTTAGCACTCAGCACTTGACACTGCTAACGAGAGTGATATTATATATTTAGCAATCGAAATATCAGAGTGCTAATTAAGATAGGAGGTGTGAAATATGAGTGATGAAAAATATACTAGAAAAGTTATAGAAGTGATAAATGCTGCAAGTCAATTAGCTAAAGAAAAGAAGCATCCATCGATTGATGTACCGCATCTCTTGCGTGCAATGTTTGATACAAGTGATTCATTTTATGTCAAAATTCTTGAAAAATTGAACATCGATGCCAAGATTGTCAATCAATTGATAGATAAATATTTAGGAGAAATTAACACGACAAATTCTGTGGAAGATCCATTGCCCTCTCTCGAATTTAAAAATATTTTGTTTAATGGAACTAAGTATGAAAAAAAACTAGGAGATGAATATTTGTCAATTGAGCATTTGTTACTAGCTCAGTTTGACAGCAAGCATACTCTTGTTCGCGAACTTGGGAAAATTGATCGATACAACAAGAAATCGTTCAGTGAAGTAATTACACAAATACGCGGTAATTCAAAGGTTACCAGCGATAATCCTGAAGCGAGTTACGACGTATTAAATAAATATGGAAGAGATTTGGTAGCTGAAGTTGCTAAAGGACATATTGACCCAATCATCGGGCGAGATGAAGAAATTAGAAGGGTTATGCAAATACTATCACGCAAAACTAAAAATAACCCGATTCTCATTGGTGAACCTGGTGTTGGAAAAACTGCTATTGCTGAAGGATTATCTTGGAGGATTTTCCGCGGTGATGTTCCAACATCTTTAAGAGACAAAACTATATTTGAATTGGATTTAGGTAGTTTAGTTGCTGGTGCAAAGTACCGCGGAGAATTTGAAGAGAGACTAAAAGCAGTTTTAAAAGAAGTTGCAAAATCTGAAGGACGAATAATCTTATTTATTGATGAAATACATCAACTAATTGGTGCCGGAAGAACAGATGGTGCAATGGATGCTGCTAATTTATTAAAGCCAATGCTTGCTAGAGGTGAACTACATTGCATCGGTGCAACAACTTTAGATGAGTATAGGAAGTATATCGAAAAAGATGCTGCATTTGAAAGAAGGATGCAAAAGGTACTTGTAGATGAATCGACAGTTGAGGATACAATTACAATATTAAGAGGTTTAAAAAATGCTTATGAAGTACATCACGGTGTCCAAATAACTGATGATGCCTTAATAGCCGCTGCTAGTTTGTCAAAAAGATATATAACCGATCGGTATCTACCTGATAAAGCTATAGACCTTGTGGATGAAGCATGTGCAAAAGTTAGAATGCAAATTGATTCCATGCCAGATGAGCTTGACAAAATATCCAGAAAATTAATGCAATTGGAAATTGAACGAGTGTCATTGAAAAACGATGATACTCCATCAGCACAAAAGAGAAAAGAAGATATATCTCGCGAAATAACAGAAGTTAAACACAAGAGAGATAATTTGAGACTCAAATGGCAAAATGAAAAGGGGGAGATAGAAAGTGTCAAAAAGTATAAAAGTGAACTCGATAAAGCAAAGCTCAATTTGGAAAAGGCTCTCAATGACGCCGATTATAACCGAGCAGCTAAATTACAAAATAATGACATCCCTGAACTCGAAAGAAAAATCCGGGAACTCAAGAGCAAAAACGGCGAAGGTAGACTCCTTAATGAAACAGTCACCCAAGATGAAATTGCATCAGTTATCTCGGTTTGGACAGGTATCCCTGTTAGCAAACTCACTAAAGCCGAATCAAGTAAAATAATTGGATTAAAATCTGAACTCAAAAAACGAGTTATAGGTCAAGATGAGGCTTTGGAATTGGTGAGCGATGCTATTTTAAGATCGCGCGCGGGAATACAAGATGAGAATAGACCTTTGGGCTCTTTCATGTTCCTTGGCCCTACCGGGGTAGGAAAAACTGAAGTGGCTAAAGCACTAGCGGAGCAATTGTTTGATTCCGAGACTGAAATGGTGAGAATTGACATGTCGGAGTACATGGAAAAATTCAGCGTTTCTCGTTTGGTAGGCGCTCCTCCGGGGTATGTCGGCTACGATGAAGGTGGGCAACTCACTGAAGCAGTTCGAAGAAAGCCTTATTCTATAATTCTCTTAGATGAAATAGAAAAAGCCCATCCGGATGTATTTAATATCCTTTTGCAGGTGTTGGATGATGGAAGATTAACCGACAACAGAGGAAGAGTTATCGATTTTAAGAACACAATATTAATTATGACTTCCAATCTCGGATCAGAGTATTTACTTAACGGCAATACTGCTGATAATAAGAAAAAGGTCTTTGATTTGTTGCAAAAGAAGTTCAAACCTGAATTCTTGAATAGAATTGATGAGATAATTACGTTCAATTCGCTGACAGAAAAGGAATGCTTACAAATAGTTAGAAAGTTCTTGGATATACTTGTTGAACATTTGAAAGCGAAAGATCTTGAATTGACTTATGATGATGAAGTTGTTAAGAAAATAAAAGATGATTCTTATGATCCGATATATGGAGCGCGTCCCATCAAGAGATACATCCAAAAATACATAGAAACTCCTCTATCTAAGAAAATACTGACAGGAGAAATATTTAAAACTTGTAAGATTTCAGTTGACAACGACAATTTTGTATTCACCAAATAGTTCAGTTAGCGGGTTAGTGATAAATCACTGACTCGCTTTTTTATATTTATGAATATATTTTTTTATCAGTGTTATAATAAATAAAGAAATATTTTTGGAGGCATGGAATGAACACAATCATATTTGGCGCTCCTATGAAATATGGAGCAGATAAAAATGGCTTGGATAAAAGCATTGAAAGTTTGGTAAAATTCAACAGTGATTTGTCAAACGAAGTAAGGGCTGTCGATGTTAAGTACGTTAAAGA
>JBAYAI010000120.1:0-3102 GCA_041669865.1 Bacilli bacterium
CATTTCTTTATAAATTCCAAAACCAATATACAATAACATATTATTTTTATAAAGTGTTTTGGAAAAAATATATTTCAAAAATATAAAATGTCTATTCAAAAGCCACGAAAAATAGGCAGTTTAAAGTAATTTTTTGCAGATATAATAATAAATAAATATTTTATAGTTATCAATTTTGAAAATCAGATAATAGTTAGACATTCTTCATTTACAAAGTGGATTTACCACTTGTTTGTTACTTTTTCTGCAAAACCCAGCCTCTTTTTAATTTCCACCTTATATCCAACATCGAAGATAAGAGTGCCGGTGTAGTATCCGAAAACTTGATGTTGTTTAGAACGAAGTATACCTAGATTTGTATCGGAAGATCTATCAATTATCGGTTCAAATTTCATCTCGAATCTTCCATCATTAGATGTAAAAGTCCAAGGCTTCATGTAATCTTCTTTACCCTTTGAGTCCTTAGGAATATTAAATGTGACTTTGTCTATTTTGCTTGCTTTTCCGTTCAAAAAAAGCATATTCTCAGTTGCCATTTTTGTATCGCCAAATCCATACCCTATATTGAATCCAATCTCATATCCGTCCTGCTTAAAACAAGCACCACCCCAATACCAGGTGTTCTTGTAGGTCCATACTCCTCTACCCCAATCTAGAATTGCACGGGAAGTACCTTTTGAAAAATTGTACTTTTTATCCCCTATAAAAACAGTACCTTCAGCTTTCATTCCGACTATTTTTTGGTTGTAGTAAAAGTGCTTATCCTTCTTAAATGGGGTCATGATTACCATCGACTCTTCCGGAGTATCACTCAATATTATTGAGCCTTTTATTTCTTTTCGTTTTAAAAAATGCTTGATGTGTACAGTGAGTTTGCGCTCACTCCCATCGTTTTCAAATCCAAGATAGAAATTGTGAGCTTTGAATTCTACTTTCCCTTTAGCCGAAGTGTTGGGCAAGCCTATCTCACCTTTGGTAAACCACTTAATCTTAGTCAAAGTTTTTTCAGACTTGTTGTCAAAATCCAAAAAGGTACACGATGAAAGTCCCATGTACGAATTGTCTGCAATCGTCATGGCTATTCCAAAATGGTCATTATAAATCAAATAGTAATCCCATTCTTTGATTCTCGACTTTCGGGCTAATATCTTGCTTCTATCGTAAAGTTGTACCATGTGTTTCGAATAACCTGGATGTTTAAGATTACCTTTCTCGTCTAAAAGTTCGTCTATTGCAACAATTTCTTTGTTCATAAGGACCTCCAGTTTCTCTCTTCAAATAATTAAAGCCTAAAATAAATAATGTAAATTATTTTTTTCTATTCTCTTTTTCTAACTTTGAATATTTAAAATAATTTCTTATATTCGCAAGTATAAAAATAAAAAATATAATATCAGGTATCAAAAGAACACAAGATACCAAAATAGCAACAAGTAGCAAAACACCCTGTTCCAAATGAGGAAAGATTGCATTTGAAGTATCAACTCCTCCCCATAGATTGTAAACAGGAAAAGTAATGTAGTAGTTGAGATAGGCAAATAAAGTAAAAAGAATAGTGAAAACAACAATTAACACAACGCTTTTGCGCTTTTGCTTGACCATATCAAACATTAAATCTATGCTCCTTTTATGTATTTATCTTTTTATATATAATATCACATTTTCAAAGATATTTCTAAAATCTCTGTTAAGTAAATGTACTTGACACAGCCGTTATTTAAATGTAGTATATATCAGTAAATAAAAAGGAGATATACCTATGGTTAAAATTAGATTAGCAAGAATCGGTAGACACTTTGATCCTTCATATCGCATCGTGGTTACTGACTCAAGAAATGCCCGCGATGGTGCATTCATTGCTCAACTTGGTAGCTATGACCCTGCTGGGGCTCTCAAAGATGCTAAAATCGATGAAGAAAAAGCTATCGAATGGTTACTTAAAGGTGCTATTCCCTCTGATACTATCAGAAGAATGTTCACCCAAAGTGGCGTTTATGCTAAGTATTTAGAAGCAAAAAAAGCAACAAAGAAGGCTAAGTAAAATGATTGAGGAATACGAGAAAATACTTCGTGCAGCTATCGAACCTTTAGTTAAAGAACCTGAATCGCTCATCATTAGATGCATCGATTCGAAAGAAACTGTGGAGACTTCTCGAGATGTTCACTTCATTATTGTTTGTCCTGATGATGAATTAGGAAAACTTATCGGAAGACATGGTAGCGTTGCTGACTCTATTCGCACTATTGTGAATATCAAGGCTCGCGATGACCGCAAGAGAGTTCATCTTAAATTTCAGTCTTTTTCCGAAGAATAGAATAGTCCTTAATCAATTGGATTATAAGCACTCTTGCGAGAGTGCTTTTTTTGTTATAATAATTAAGCGAGGTATCAATATATGAAAAATACAGAAGAGTTAAAACTAATTGGTAAAATTATCTCAACTCACGGATTAAAAGGCGAGGTTAGAGTTCACATAATAACTAATCAAATTGAGAGGCGCTTTTCTACTGGAAAAGAGTTATTCATTAAAGACAAAAATGGACAATTTATAAAGGCAAAAATTAAATCTTTTAAAGAAGATCCAAACAAAGATCCAAGAATGACCCTAGAAGGATTTGACGACATCAACAAGATTCAAATATACAATAAGTGTGAATTGTATGCTCCGAAATTGAAGGATGACGACCTTATATATCTAAGCGATTTATTGGGCATGGAAATTGTCGATGCCAAAGGAAAGAAAATTGGAGTAGTCAGTGAAACGAGGATCTTGGTAGATAGACCATACATTATCGTTAAGAACCAGTACATTCCTTTTTTGATGCATGTCTATATCGATGAGATTAAGGACGAAGCAAATCAGTTAGTTTTAACTGATTTAGGAATGGAGATAATGAAAGATGCTAAAGATTAAAATTCTCACTCTATTCCCTGAATTTTTTGATTCATTTATCGACAATTCAATCATAAAAAGAGCAATAGCAAAAGGAGCGGTTAAATTTGAGATTATTAATATTAGAGATTATTCAAAAGATAAAAACCGCCGAATAGATGATCGACCAGCCGGAGGTGGAGCAGGTTTAATAATGAGAATGCAGCCA
>JBAYAI010000121.1:0-3071 GCA_041669865.1 Bacilli bacterium
GCAGCGATAGCGTAGAGGTACCACCTGTTCCCTTTCCGAACACAGAAGTTAAGCTCTACAACGCCTGAAGTACCCTTTCGGGGAGATAAGGAAGCTGCCGGTTTTTTTGTGCGTGGGAATATTCTTACAAAAAATGCAGTTTTTTTACATTTTTTATCTATTTCTTTCATTGATTTTCATCTTGAAAATTTTATAAGCATTATTCAATACAAATTAAAGTAAACTTGATACACTAATAGTGTTAGTGAGGTTTGATTGTGAAAAGAATAATTAATATAAAAGGAATGATGTGCGATCACTGCGTTAACAGTGTCACACAAGCTATAAAAAAACTCGACGGAATTAATTCTGTTGATGTTTCTCTATCTAATAAAAATGCCATCGTTGATTTTGACGAGAAAATTGTTTCTTTGCGCGAAGTGGAGAACGCTATTGAAAAAGCTGGATATGAAGTTCTTTCTAAGCGAGAGTCAACTGGTGTAACCTTTCTTATCGAAGGAATGATGTGCGAACATTGCGTCAGGCGAGTTACCAACGCTATAGAAGATGTCGATGGTGTAAAGTCGGTAAAAGTGGACTTGGAAAAGGCTGAAGCGCTCGTGAATTTTGAAGACGGAAAAGAAGATGATGAGAAAATTTTTCAAGCTGTTGCAAATTCCGGTTACATTGCTTCAAGAAAAGAAAATCGAATTGCTGTATCACCGGAATTCCAGGGAGTCAGCGATGCTGACGAAATAAAAAAAAAAGAAAAAAATGCTGCGATAAAAACTAAGTTAAAAAAAGAGAAGTACGACATCATTGGCATGAGTTGTGCTGCTTGCCAACAAGCGGTAACTAGAGCGGTAAGTAAGATTGATGGAGTTAAGGAAGTTAATGTCAATTTACTTTCTAATTCGATGACTTGCGAATATGATCAAGCAAAGGTTGATTCCGCTCAGATTATGACCGCTGTCGATGGGGCTGGTTATCAAGCAAATTTAAAAAACAAAACTGTAGAACCTGGTAACATATCTCATTTAACTAGCGATAGAAAGTATCCTTCAGAAAAGTTTAGACTTATTTTTTCGATACCTATTTTGCTTGTTTTGATGTATATCGGAATGGGAAATATGATTGGTCTTCCTCAGCCTAGCTTTCTTATGGGAACCGACAATGCCTTAACATATGCGTTTACGCAATTTTTATTAACCCTTCCTATTTTTTACGTAAATCGGAAGTTTTTTGCTTCGGGGTTTAAAACGCTTTTTAAAGGTTCCCCTAACATGGATTCTTTAGTTGCTATCGGATCTTCGGCGGCTCTTATTTACGGTGTTGCTAGTATATATGCAATAGGTGTTGGACTAGGTGAAAATAACTATGCTCTCGTTCAAAAGTACGTTTCGAATCTGTACTTTGAAACCGGAGCGATGATTCTAACTTTAGTGACCCTTGGAAAGTATTTGGAAGCCCGCTCTAAGCGAAAGACAAATTCGACCATTACTAAATTGATGAACATGACTCCAAAGACGGCTAAAGTTATTCGTGACAAGAAGGAAATAGAAATATCTGTCGACGATATTGCGATTGGTGACATTGTCTCTCTTTATCCTGGAGAGTACGTTCCTGTCGATGGGATTGTCGTTGAGGGCGAGTCGTCTCTCGACGAATCAGCCATCACTGGCGAAAGTATACCAGTCGATAAAAAAGTGGGCGACTCCTTAGTTTCTGCCAGCATTAATAAACACGGATTTATTAGATATCGCGCAACAAAAGTAGGGAAAGATACAACAATAGCAAAGATCATCGAATTGATTGAAAATGCTAATTCATCAAAGGCTCCAATTGCGAGATTGGCTGATAAGGTGGCTGGCGTTTTTGTCCCGATTGTGATTTCTCTCGCCTTAATAACTGGGATTGCTTGGATTGTTGCTGGATATTCTTTGGAATTCGCTTTGAATAACGCGATTGGAGTTCTCGTTATTTCATGTCCGTGTGCCCTTGGTCTTGCAACACCGGTAGCAATTACTGTTAGCACCGGAAAAGCTGCTTCTAAAGGAATATTGATGAAGTCCGCTGAAGCGATAGAAGAATTGAAAAAGATTGACACTGTCGTCTTGGATAAAACTGGGACGATTACGGAAGGTAAGCCATCCGTACAAAATATCATCGTGATTGGAGATATTGTCAAGGAACAGTTGCTCGCTATTGCTTCCTCCTTAGAAGCCAAGTCGGAACACCCATTAGCTAGCGCTATCGTTGAGGCTAACGAGAGTAAAAAATTTTACCTGGTTGATGATTATTTGACCCTTCCTGGATTTGGTGTCAAAGGAAACGTCGATGGAAAGATGTACTACGTAGGTAAAATACAATTGATGAAACAAAACAATATTGATACATCCCTATTGGAGAAACAAGTTGAGAAATATCTAAAACTTGGTCAAACTCCAATCTATGTTTCTAACAAACACAGCCTGTTGGGCATCATTCTCGTTTCTGACACGATAAAATCCGATTCGAAAAAAGCTATAGAACAAATGCGCGCAAGCAATTTGGAAGTTATCATGCTCACCGGTGATAACGAGCTAACCGCACGCGCAATCGCAGATGAAATGAATATCGACCGCTACATATCAAATGTCATGCCTTCGCAAAAAGAAGAAATTATTCGTAAGCTTCAAAAACAGGGAAAGAAAGTTGCCATGGTTGGCGATGGTATTAACGATTCACCGGCATTGACTAGGGCTGATGTTGGAATAGCTATCGGTTCTGGTACCGATATAGCAATTGAGTCTGCTGACATTGTATTGATAAAGAGTAAACTCAGCTCAGTTCTTACTGCCATCAATATAAGTAAAAACACAGTAATTAATATTAAAGAAAATCTCTTTTGGGCACTTTTTTACAATGTTATAAGTATTCCCATTGCTGCCGGATTGCTCTATCCAGCATTAGGATTTGGACTATCTCCAATGATCGGAGCTGCTGCCATGAGCGTCAGCTCAATCTTTGTCAGCTTGAATGCGCTTAGGTTGAAGTACAAAAAGATCAACTAATCCCTGTATTTATAAACTTTAGCAATCTTAAATTCGCAA
>JBAYAI010000122.1:0-3023 GCA_041669865.1 Bacilli bacterium
GATGAAGGCCGCAGGATTTTAAGTCCTGTGCGTCTACCAATTTCGCCACCCGGGCGGGTGCGATTTCGACATAAAAGATTATAGCATTTTTACTTTTTTAATGTCTAGAAAAATTCAAAATTTGTCAAACTTTATAGGAGAATACCAAGATGAGTGTTGTGTCATCTTGTTATTTGCGAGTGTAAAATATAACCACAAATTGTGCTATTATATTTATGAAGGATGTACATATGTCACAGATTACTAAATTCGCCATTGAAGAAGCTTTTAAAAAACAATTGGAAACAAAATCAATTGATAAAATAACCATATCTGATATTACGGATCAGTGCGGAATAAACCGCATGACTTTTTATTACCATTTTAAAGATATTTACGATCTTATTCAGTGATCTTTTGCGCAGGAAGCGAACAAAGCAATCAACGGAAAGAAGACATATGAAACTTGGCAGGATGGTTTTTTGGAGATTTTCAATGCGATTTTGGAAAACAAAGTTTTAATTGAAAGTGTTTATCATTCTGTGAGAAAAGAACAAATACAAATATATTTGTACGACATAACTTACGACTTTCTCATAGGCGTAGTTCAGGAAGAAAGTTCTGGGATGGAAGTTAAGGAAGCCGACAAGAAATTTATAGCTGATTTTTATAAGTGCGCTTTTGTTGGAGTTATCCTTGAGTGGATTGGCGAAGGGATGAAACAGGATCCCAAATTAATAATCAATAGACTGTCTGCTTTGATACAAGGTACTTTTAAACAAGCTCTCGACAACTGTAGATTAGATAAGTAATTTTAAGAAAATATTTATACATTTTACCCGATTTGATAAAATTTTTATCATTGTTTTTAAGTTGTATATATATAAATTCTCACTTTGTATTTAGTATGAAATCGTAAGAATAAAAAGGAGAGAAAATATATGTATTATTCTAGTGGTAATTACGAGGCTTTCGCCAAAGCGAAAGTACCTGAAAATGTTGATAAAAAATCCGCTTATATAGTTGGTTCGGGGTTAGCGGCATTATCTGCGGCTTGCTTTTTAGTTAGAGATGGTCACATGAAAGGTGAAAACATTCACATTTTGGAAAAAGACCCCATCCCCGGCGGAGCTTGCGATGGATATGAGTACGATAGAGTTGGTTACGTTATGAGAGGTGGAAGAGAAATGGATAACCACTTCGAAGTAATGTGGGACTTGTTCAAATCTATACCATCTATCGAGACTCCAGGCATATCTGTATTAGATGAGTATTACTGGCTGAATAAAGAAGACCCAAACTCATCGTTGACCAGAGCTACATACGGTCAAGGGAAAGATGCTAAGACTGAAAATAAATTTAACTTATCTGACGAAGGCGCTAAGGAAATAATGAATTTGTTCTTTGCTCCTGATGAATCACTTGAAAATAAGAGAATCGATGAATTCTTTGATGAGAAAGTATTGGACACAAACTTTTGGATGTATTGGAGAACGATGTTCGCTTTTGAAAATTGGCACAGCGCATTGGAGATGAAGCGTTACATTCAGCGTTTCGTTCACCACATTGGTGGACTTCCGAATTTCACCGCTCTTCGTTTTACTAAATACAACCAGTATGAATCTATGATTCTTCCTATGATTAAATATTTGGAGTCATTCAACGTGAACTTTGTGTATAACACTCAAGTTTTGACAGTGAATTTCGATATTAAAAACAATAAAAAAGTTGCAAAGGAAATTGTCGTTAAGAAGTCTAACAAGCAAGAGAAGATTAAGCTGACAGAAAACGACTTAGTATTTATGACAAATGGTGGATGCGTAGAAAATTCAACTTTAGGTTCTCAAAATGAAATTGCACCTTTTAACAAATCTATAAAACCTGGTTGCGGTTGGGATATGTGGAGAAAGATAGCAAAGCAAGACGCGAGCTTTGGCAATCCTGATAAATTTTGCTCCGATCCTGAGAAGTCAAATTGGATGAGCGCTACTGTTACAACTTTAGATAAAAAGATCGTTCCTTATATTCAAAAGATTTGTAAGAGAGATCCTTTCTCCGGTGGTGTTGTTACTGGCGGAATTGTTACAGTGAAAGATTCCGGATGGCTCATGAGCTGGACATTTAACAGACAACCTCAGTTTAGAAATCAGCCTAAGGATCAATTGGTAGGCTGGATTTATGGATTGTTTACCGATAAACCTGGTAACTATATAAAGAAAGCTATGAGAGATTGTACCGGTAAAGAGATTTGTGAAGAGTGGTTGTACCACTTAGGAGTACCGGAAGATCAAATAGAAGAATTAGCGGAAAATAGCGCTAATACAGTACCTTGTATGATGCCTTATATCACAGCATTCTTCATGCCTAGAGAACTGGGAGACAGACCTAAAGTGATACCTGATAATGCAGTTAACTTTGCATTTATCGGTCAATTCGCTGAAACAAAGAGAGATACAATCTTCACGACAGAATACTCTATGAGAACTGCCATGGAAGCTGTGTACACATTGCTAGGTGTCGATCGCGGAATACCGGAAGTTTGGGGAAGCATATACGATGTTAGAGATTTATTAAATGCTTCTGTTCAGTTGCGCGATGGTAGAAAAATTACTGATATGAAATTGAAATTCACAGAGAGATTTGCTCTGAAGAAAGCTTTAAAGGCTGTTAAGGGTACTGATATTGAAAAATTACTAAAAGAATACAAAGTAATATAAAACTGAACTAATTATTTCTGATAAAGAAATATTTAATTAATGAGATATCTCTTTCACAAAACCGTTCAAAATGCGCTCCTTTTGATAGAACGGTCAGTGCGAGAGATATTTTATTTTGTCAAAATGTTTGAATGATTGAATTTGTGTTAAAATCTCTGGATAAAAGATGTGGATATATTGGCATAAAAAAACTTGATTTCACACAAGTGGAATCAAGCAATTTAATCAATGGTGCCCGGGGCGGGACTTGAACCCGCATGGCCGATGAAGGCCGCAGGATTTTAAGTCCTGTGCGTCTACCAATTTCGCCACCCGGGCGGGTGATGC
>JBAYAI010000123.1:0-2971 GCA_041669865.1 Bacilli bacterium
AAACAAACCGGTCTTCCATTTCGGATTTTTAAACAATCATGTGTCTGGCATTGACATCACTTTCGAAAAAGGTGATTGCCCGAAGGAAGCAGTGAGGGCGTCTATGCTTATTCGTGAATTTGAAGTTGATGGGGAACCGGAAAGCCGATCCGCAATGATGTATGAAGCATTATATCAACAAGCGTCTGTTTTTGATGGCTTTTCCATAAAATGGGTTGACGGTGAGAAAGAAGTAGCAGTAAAATCCTCTATCCGAAAAAATGTCGCAGAATACAATGATAAGGGTGAAAAAAAATTACTGAAAGATTTTCCTGAAGCTGTTTCTACTTCGAATGGGAAATATGTTCAAGACTTACGTTGTTGGCAATTTAAAAAAATAGTAGATTCTGATAAGAATTAGTCTATTGTTATCAGGAATTGAGGAGAAGATTTTACTTTTCTCGCTTGTCTCTAAATAGCTTTAGGGAGTTGGGGAATCGGAAGATGCAAAACATGAGGATTTTATTAATCTCTTGTGTTTGATAGAATGCAAAAAGAAATACGCTTCTAAGCGTGTACTTCCTTTGATATTAATCGGACTTCGAGTTCTGTTTTTTCAGGTTAAAATTATAGCAAGTGCATGGATTTGAAATAATGAATCACTTTTATAATTGCATCAGGGCAAGAACTTAGTATCAGTTGTTTATATTTTAAATGCATTTTTCCATGATTCAATCCGTTCTTCATCGGAATATTTACGGTTTGCGGGACTCGTTGATAAAGCAATGGAATATTTTAGGATAGGTTTGTAATTCTTGGCCGGCTGTTTCCCGTTAAAGATA
This sequence comes from Bacilli bacterium, assembly GCA_041669865.1. Classification (GTDB taxonomy): domain Bacteria; phylum Bacillota_I; class Bacilli_A; order RFN20; family CAG-288; genus Scatoplasma. The sequence goes on from JBAYAI010000123.1 coordinate 822, forward strand.
ATCTTTTTAATGGAAGGGTTCCTTTTTAAAAAAGCATCGATATCGTTTTTTTCTTGATCTTTGGTCCCTTGGTCCGTGCTATTAACTCTCTTACAGTTCTTTAAAGTATCCCATAAAGCTATATGATGATTTCTGAGGCAACTCTTTTTTTCTGAATAGGAGGAGAAAGGTTTCCCATTATTGAAGAGTTGACGGATTATTTCCCAGAAGATATTGCCAGGTTTTGCATAATATTCACTTGTTTTTAAAGAGGTTCCGCCTGGTGCAGTACCAAGTATAAGAATTTTACTCTGCTTGTCAACTATTGGTGGAAAAGAAACAACTTTCTGCTCAGAAGATAAATTTGTGTAATCTTCATTTGTAGGAGATGGAACCTTTTCGGGGCTGTATTGCTTGTCTTTATCGATTTTTATATGTAAATTAAATTTTGAGTCCATATTAATAATGATTATTTTGTCTTTAGTCTTTGCCTTAAAAAAACGAGAGTTCATAACCACCTTTATTAAATCTCTAGCAACTGCAGAATTAGTACATTTTATAGATTTTCCGTTTTGAAATTTTATCTTGAATGAATATTGTTTCCTTATTCTAGTATCTATGAATTCTCTTTCTTCTAAAGTGCAGGTTTTCGATTCATTAGAAGATAAACAATCGTTAATCCATTTGAGATGATTCTTCCAAATATTTGTGTAGTAATTTTTGTGTATTGACATCTTATTGTTATTTATAATCATTTTTTTTGTGAAAAGCTAGTTTTTTGATAATATCAGAAAATTGCTATATGGCGTTAATACATTAGATTCTGGTATGTTTGTCAGCGTGGTTTTAATATCGGGATCGGAATGCTTATTTTATAGAATTGAGATAGTTCGCTGACACTCTTCGAACATAGTTCCTCAAGCTGTTTATGTAGAAAAGGATTTGAATAGTTATTACCTTCTGTCGGATAGAGAATAATGCATGGAACGTCTGGAACGTGTGATGTCTCAGTCAGGTTCGGATACCCTAAATATTTCAGGATAGTCAGATCTCTGCTGTAACCGCTAAGTTGGCGGATAACATAATTGTCAAGAGGCTCACCCTGATATTTGGGAATATATTTGGCATCAAGGATAGCTTTATAGTTTTCTGACTGGTACAGAAAGTCGGGATAGCCAGTTTTCCCCTTAAATTGATAAGTTATATCATGATGGTAGGCTTCATAGAGCAGTCCGTAGACATAATGTTCATATAATAGTGACATATCAAGCGTAAAGGGAACGATTTTGTCTTCTTGATCACCGGATTTGTTAATATTATAATCAAAATAGCGGATAATAATTTTTGCCAGTCTGATGGCTTCCTGATATTCACGAAACAGTTTATTCCCTTTTACACGAACTACTTCTCTGGCGTTGACTTCGTCGGATACATTTTCAAAGCGTGTCAGATTTTTGGCAAGGATCAGTTTCATTTTATTAAGTTCAGGGCGTTGCATTACCAGTCGACCTATGATCCTTCTTATAAATAACAGGGCTTTTTTAATTAATCGGTTTTCCGGAATGTCTAAAGAGTATTCATCATAATCACAGTAAATCCGGTCATAGCGTTTCATTGCTATGTTGGTTCTTTCATTTTCCAGTATTTTGATATGACCTTTTTGTTTTTTCAGATTTTCGCTGTGGCGTACATAACCTTTCTTCAAATACTTGATTCTGTCAACTACTTTCAGAAAATGAATTGCAATGAGTGGACCAATGATTCCTTTTAATTCCGGGGCGTCAATAGTGGGTTTGTCCAAATCTACAGAATAAATTTGTGAAAAAGAGTCTACGGCCAAGTCTGGTGTAAAACATTGCATGAACATCTCCAGTACATTAATGTTTTCCATTCCTCTTTTCGGTGTGACCACAATAGCTTTGCCCTCTTTTTCATCTATCCATTCTGCACCGATTTTGTATGAAGCATAATAACCAGATGGCTGTTTGTCGTCTGCCCTCTTCCATTCCACTAACTTGAGTTTCTCATATCTGATATCAGGATTTTTCGAAAAAAGATCATGTTCCTGAAGGAGACAAACCATTTTACACATTTTCTTTAATTGTTTGCAAATTTCCCCAGGCATTAAAGGCTTGCTTTTTTTCTTCTTGTTTCACATTAAGGATGCCGTC
>JBAYAI010000124.1:0-2939 GCA_041669865.1 Bacilli bacterium
TATCAGCGTTATCCAAAAATCTAAACAGATAGGAATTTTAAAAGCGATGGGTATCAAAGACCGCAAAGCGAGTTTGATATTTCTCTACGAAGGATTACTGCTAGGATTGATGGGTGCAATATGCGGTGTCCTGATAGGACTGGGATTGAGCGCAAGCTTCAGCGCCTTTGCTCTCAACGCAGCTGGAGAACCCGTTGTCAATTTGCTCTATGATCCCATTCAAATAGCCACAGCAGCGATAGTTGGACTCCTAGCAAGTTCGCTCGCTTCTTTGATTCCGGCTTGGAAGTCTTCGAAGTTGAGTGTAATTGAGGTGATTAAAAATGGATAATAAGAAAAATGCAATAGAAGTAAGAAACGTCAACAAAGTATACGGCACGACTTACAAGACACAAGTTCTCTACGATATAAATTTAGCAATCGAAGAAGAATCGTTTGTTTCAATCATCGGTCAAAGTGGAAGTGGAAAATCCACCTTGCTCAATATTGTTGGAACCTTGGACTATCCAACCGACGGAGAAGTTCTTATCAACGGTGTTTCTACTAAGAAGATGAAAAAGAATCAATTGACTGATCTGAGGAGTAAAACTTTGGGATTTATCTTTCAATTTCACTACTTGCTTCCGGAATTCACCGCATATGAAAATGTCATTATGCCGATTAGAATCCAAGGAAAGAAAATAACGGAAGATGTGAGAAAAAGAGCATACGAACTTATGGATTTGATGGGAATACTTTCGGTTAAAGACAACCCGGCAAACGACATGAGCGGTGGGCAGCAACAGCGCACGGCAATTGCTAGAGCCCTGATGGCCAACCCGAAGATAATTCTCGCTGATGAACCAACGGGAAATCTCGACAGCGATACTACCGAGCAAGTTTACGACTTGCTGAGAGAGATTAACCACAAGTATCACACGACTTTTGTCGTGATTACTCACGATAGGAGAATCGCGGAGAAGGCCGATCGAATTATCGAGATTAAAGATGGGAAAATCAATATGGATATCGATAACTCTCTCAATTATTAGATATGACTAAATTGGCAAATATGTTAATATATATAAGTTGAAATTTAATGATATTTCAGCAGGTATTAGAGGTTAATACATGCAAGATAAAGTTTTGTTGATATCACCCGAGTTTTTCTACTATCAAACCATATTTAAAAAGGGAATAGAAGAGTTAGGATTTGACTGCGACTGGTATTCAGATCGCCCGAGTTCGAATTTTGCTACAAAAGCGGCGTTGCGAGTAATGCCTTTTTTAGTCAAGGGTAGATGCGAAAAATACTTAGATAAAATTCTCTTAGAAACGAAAGAAAAAGAATATAAATATATCTTAGTTATCATGGGCGAAGTTCTTACGAAAAGCTTTCTAAAAAAACTTAAAGAGAGATATTCTAAAAGCAAGTTCATCTATGTCTTTTGGGATGCTATTGCTAACTTTAACATGGGGCTTAAATTCACTGAGTATTTCGACAAAGTCTACACGACTGATCGCGGAGATTCTATCAAATATGGATACAATTTTATTCCGCTTTTTTACAACAGCTATATAGATACTTCACCTTTGGAAACAAAGTACGACTTTAGCTTTGTGGGAACGATAAAAAAAGGAAAGAATAAAAAGTTGAACTCGCTTGTTAGTCAACTGAGCAAGAAATACAACAACTCCATTGTTTACAAGTACATTCAAGGTAAGAGCGTCTTACTTTTTTACAAGATAAAATATCCTCAGGACTTTAAAAAAGAACGAATGAAAAATTTCAAGTTTAAAAAGATGGATAGCCAGAAGGCTATCGATATTTTCAAGTCTTCTCGCTTCATTTTAGACGTGCCTATGAATCAGCAAAAAGCCCTCACGGAACGGTGCTTTAATGCCATGTATTTAGGGAAGAAACTAATAACGACTAACCAAGATATAATCAACTACGATTTTTACGATAAAAACAACATATATATCTACAGCGAAGGAGAAAAGATAAACTTTTCTTCTCCATTTTTCCACACGGAATTTAAACCGATTGAGAATTATGAAAAATACAGTTTAAATAATTGGCTTAAACAATTATTATTTAAATAAGAAAATAAGGAGAATTCATGTATGAAAGGTATTATTCTAGCAGGAGGTAGCGGAACGAGATTGTATCCGCTAACTGAAGTCACTTCCAAACAGTTATTACCGGTTTATGATAAACCGATGATTTATTATCCTTTATCAATATTGATGCTAGCAGGAATCAGAGATATTCTCATTATCTCTACTCCTGAAGATACACCTAGGTTTGAACAGTTGTTGGGAAAAGGTGAAAAATTTGGATTGAACCTATCCTATGCGGTTCAGCCAAGCCCTGACGGTCTGGCTCAAGCCTTCCTTATCGGAGAAGATTTCATCAAGGATGACACGGTCGCGATGATTTTAGGCGATAATATCTTCTATGGAAATGGGATAAAAACAGCATTGAAAAATGCTGTGAAAAGCGCCGAGAACGGAAAGGCGACAATCTTTGGATACTACGTTGAAGATCCCGAGAGATTCGGAGTAGTCGAACTAGACGAACAGGGTAAGCCTCTTTCCCTCGTGGAAAAAGATCCCAACCCTAAGTCTAACTACGCCGTTACGGGTTTGTATTTTTATGACAATCGAGTAGTTGATTTCGCTAAGAAAGTAAAGCCTTCTAAGCGAGGAGAGCTAGAAATAACCGATTTAAATAACATGTATTTAAAGGACGGTTCTCTCGAAGTAACAAACTTCGGAAGAGGAGTCACCTGGTTAGATACTGGAACTCACGAATCCCTCGCGGATGCGACTGCCTTTGTAAAGATGATTGAAGAGCACGAAGGGTTGAAGATCAGCTGCCCAGAAGAAATTGCTTTCAAGCAAGGGTGGATCAGCAGAGAACAACTTGGTGCACAGGCCGAACTATTAAAGAAAAA
>JBAYAI010000125.1:0-2931 GCA_041669865.1 Bacilli bacterium
GAATTGTGATCTCCTGCTCCCAGCCACAGCAATTGGCGATGTACATCAGTCCATGCCATAATGCAATGGCCGAGGGAGGCAGAGGGTGCGTCCCCAGCCACTCGTAAAAGAGCCGTATTTCTGTCAGATAGTTCATAGAAGCTCGTCCATCGGCAATCCCATGTGGCGCATGACCTCGCTTTTGCGTACGCGGATACCGCCAACGGTATGGAGTTTTTCTATTCCATACCGCTGGCAGTCCCTATCGAATTGCCTTACTGACTCGCCGATAAAATCGGCAGCTTCTTGTCTCGTCATCAGCGCGGATGTAACCATCCGCTTATCCATGAGTCGCAAAGTGTCCAGCTGCTGCTGGAGCTGCGAAATACTGACTTGAATGTCATCAATAATTCTTTTGTACTCCATAACTTCGCTCTTGAAAGTTTGCCGTCGCAAAGTTCAGAAGGACAGAAATAGAAAATACACATCAAGGTGCACCTTGGGGTGTACTTTTCTTTGTAACTGATTGAAATTCAAGTGGGATTAAAATCGCTCGGTCAGAAGTGACAGGCGCAGCGCATCAATGAAAGCAGTCCGTTTCGATTTGCGGTCAAGGACATTTTTCTTTACCGTTGACGCATCGGTAAGAGAGATGTTAAGGAAGGAAGTAATCTGCGCGAGGGCCTCTGTGAATGGGAAGTGATGTCCGCTTTTGTCACCCAGCGAGCCTTGGCGATCGAGTGCAACAAGGAGTTCGGAGAGCTCGACTTTTGAGCCGATCCAATAGATTGGAGAATGATTCGGTTCCGGGCCAAAGAAGAACAGATCCGGGTAAGCGAGTCTCTTCTCGTTGTGGTTCCGGAAGAGCACTGTCTTATGCCTCGCGTCCTTGATGAGTTTGGTTAGGACAAGACCTTTTTTTTGCTCGCCAGCAACTCATCGAACATGCATACGAGTGAGTCCAGAGCGTCGTCTACAACGAAGTAACTGTTTGTGGTAATAAAGGATTTGAGCAGATCGAGATACTCATTGAGCATTTCCTCACACTCCTTTTCCGGGATGTCGGAATTATCATCCGGCAAACGGATTGCCGTCAGAAAACGGCACTGTAATGATGTTCTATACATAACTTTGGTATGTTGGTTATAGTTTCGTGTCGCTTTGCGTAGTAAATATAAGAATTTCCGAGCGGATTGATGCAAATTCATATGATTTCTGTTGCGTAGGTACTGTCAGTGAATTATTTTCATTAACTTTGCTCTTTACAGCTATCGACGCTGGACAATATCAACCATAACCGAACTCAAAATAGTATGAGATATATTGGTGGGAAGAGCCTTGTTATTAGTTCTATAAATGAAGTGATACAGCAAAAATGCCCAGATATCACATCTGCGCTGGATATTTTTGCTGGCTCTGGCGTAGTCTCTGATTTTTTCAAAAAATCTGGTTTCAGAACAATAAGCAATGATTTCTTATACTTTAGTTATGTTATTCAGCGTTCAACAATCGGGTTAAATAAAAAGCCCTCATTTAGGCAGTTAGGTATAGCAGATCCTATTACATTTCTTAATAATCTCAATATTGCAGATACAGACATCGACATAAACAATTGTTTTATATATAACAATTATAGCCCGGTCAACGATTGTCAACGAATGTATTTCCAGCCGGACAATGCTCTAAAAATTGATGTCATTCGCCTTCAAATAGAGATTTGGTATAAGTCAAAGAGGATAACGGAAAATGAGTATTATTATCTTCTTGGCTCATTAATAAGTGCTGTTCCATATGTTGCCAATATAGCAGGTGTTTTCGAGGCATACTTGAAATTTTGGGATAAAAGAACATATAATCCATTAGTGCTGCAAGAGCCTACTGTTTTCTCCAATCGAAAGAGGAATATCTGCACAAATATGGATTATCATAAATTACTCAATCGCAGGTGTGATCTTTTATATGCAGATCCACCATATAACTCAAGAGAATACTTGCCCAATTATCATATTCTCGAAACAATCGCGAGATACGATTATCCGACCATTGCCGGAGTAACTGGAATTCGAGCAAGCTGCCCAGAAGAGAAGTCACTATTTTGCAAGAAAAAATCCGTTGAGACTGCTTTTGAGGATCTCATAAGGGATACGCGGTGTCATCATGTTCTTATTAGCTACAATACCGAAGGCCTACTTTCAACAGATAGATTAGCGGAGATTTGCCAAGATTATGCTGCCCACGACTCTTTTGAACTGTTCCAGTTCGGATACCGACGATATAAAAGCAAAATACCGAACAATGCAGCAGGTCTTCAAGAACAACTATTTTATTTTGAAAAAGGCTAATGATTAAGTCTCCGTTCAATTATATAGGCAACAAGTATAGAATCATTGAGGATATACAACGATTCTTCCCAAAAAACATTCACACAATGGTGGATCTTTTTTGTGGAGGATGTGATGTAGTTGTTAATACGCACGCTGAAGTAAAATATGCCAACGATATAAATTATCATGTCATTGAAATTTTGCAGGCATTTCAGCAAAATACGATTGAAGATATTTTGCAGCACATAGACGATACCATTGAGGCATGGGGACTTACAAAAGATGATGAGCCTGCGTACTTAAGGTTTAGAGAGTATGTAAATCGAGAAGGTGATATCCTTGACTTATATACTTTGATGAATTTTAGTTTTAATTATCAGTTTAGATTTAATAGTCGGCAAGAATATAATAACACATTTGGCAGAAACAGAAGTTCCTTTAACAGTGCAATTAGAACGAACTTGATGGATTTCAATAAAGAATTGCCGGGCATCCATTTCTCTTCAATTGACTTTGTTAACTTTGATTATAGCGTTCTTCAGGAGGCCGATTTTTTATATGCTGATCCTCCGTACTCTCTAACATGTGGCAGTTATAATGATGGGAAGCGCGGTTTTAGGAGTTGGAC
>JBAYAI010000126.1:0-2690 GCA_041669865.1 Bacilli bacterium
CAGTGTTTCACTAAATAGCTTCTCCTCGTCGCCATTCATGTATTCGTTGAGCATTTCCTCGTGTTCTTCTTCTACTTTGGTTACAGCTTCAACTATAGTTTGTTGCATTTTCCCAAATTCATCAGTCATTATTGAGTCCAAATTTAATTTATCCATAACTCCTCCTATTTTAATTCTCTTTGAAATAAAAATTATTGAACAATTCTTTTAAATATTCATCTATTACTATATTTTCTCCATCAATTTTTATAAAGTTACCAATTCTTGAATCATAATAAATTTTATATGAAGGATTTTCCCTTTCAACATAAAATTCTTTAGTTCCAACTATTTCAAGAAGTTCTAATAACAATCTATCCTTCCTTACTCCTATTATTTTATAGATTGTTTTTATTTCTTCTATTTCTCCATAATAATATTTTTTTGTTATCTCCAGTTTTTTCATAACTCCCTCCTAATTCATTTCAATTTCAATTTCAATGTACCCATCGTTGTCTACTTTCAGCAACTTCAACACTTCTTTTGGTATTCTCACACCTTGTGAGTTACCAATTTGTACAACCTTCCGTTTTAGTTTGATTTTCTTCTTAGCCATTGTCCCTCCTAATCCTCGTATAATTTTGCATTCTCTTCAAATTCTGCAACTATTTCTAAAACTTCTGAATTATCATAGAATCTTCCGCCAAATATCTCATCATCTTGCACATATCCTTCAATAACTCCCATTTTCTCTGTATCTGATAATTGCATAAATTCTACATCGTCATCATCTTTGTAGTTATCATAGAATTCACCAACATTTATTAATTCCATTGCTGGGTGTTCTAATGCTTCTTCTAAACTCAAAACTAAAACTTCTTCAAATGCTAAACCTTTATGTTCAAGGTCTAAATTCTCTTTGTAATATCCACCTATAAATTTCATTTTATCACTCCTTTTAAAAACTTATTTAATTTCTATACAGTAATTATATAGTAATTACTAAACAATGTCAAGAAATATTTATTTTATTTTAATGTAAATTAAAAAAAGGACTCCTAAAAGTCCTTTTTATTGGTGCAATCTAATTTTTAAAGCAAGATTGCTATAATGCGTCATCTAGCGTTTAAGATAACTATAATTTATTTAATTTCTTGTTTTTGTGCACTCATAAGCATAAATCCAAATGCAAACCAAATTTTATTTTTTATTTTTTCCAAGCAAATTTCTTCACCTATTTTTTCTGAATAGTTTTTCTCATCAACACATGAAGTAGTTTCTATTAAAACCATTCCATTCTTCAACTTTACATTCACTATAGTCATCAACCTGCCTAAAACTCTTTCTGTTTTCACTTCTTTTTCTAAGATGTAATCATCTACTAAATCATTAGGAATTTTATTCCCCTCTACTACAAAGTAATTCTCGTTTAACCCAGGTTTGATATCTTTTTCTTCTTTGATACTTAAACACATAATTTTCATTTTGACACTCTCCTTTTATATTTGATAGACAGTTTTAAGACTTGCCTAGGTCTGTTATAACTTTATCGTGACAATTCCTTTGATAGCTCAATTAATGCTTTTGCGTTCGTTTTTTCTTTACTGTAATTCTTAATTTTCATTACAGCAATTTTTAGATCTTCTCTCTCTTTTTCGTTTTCACAAAGTAATTGGTACAACTTATATTCTTTCTTCATTTTATCACCTCTGAAATTTCTATTTCAACTCTAGGATTTTCGTTATCTCTCCCAGCTACAATACAATTTATCTCTTTGCAATGCTCAACATTATCTTCTTCAACTAATTCAACTTTCTGTAACGCATCTTGCAAGTACTTGTCTATCACAGCAATTACATTCATCATATCGCTTCTTTCATTGCTGTAATAAAGTTTATAATCTATTCTATATAATTGTAGTTTGTCATACTTAAAGCCCGTCATTTGCTCTCTCACAAGCTCATAATAATACTTCTTAATTTGATTATTGAGAAAAAAGTTTACATTTCTATACCAATTCAAAGCTACCATTATTTTTTTATCTTTTTTGGTTTTAAATTTTTGTATGTAGTGATAAGGCAAAACTAACTTGATATTATTACTCATTATTTCCTCCTAAAAATTTATTTGCTACTTCAATTTTAAATTCTTCCCAATCGTCACTTTCTACTTCCCACCAATCATCAAAATCACTGAACATCTGCAAAATGTATTTGCCATAAATTTTAGTTTTGTCGTAAATCTTTATAGTATATAATTCCCACTTCATTTCTGTGATTCCCTCTTCTCCCATAAACTTTTTGTACTTATCTAACTTGTTAAAATCAAACATTGCATTCATCTCCTTTTCTTTTCTCAATTCTCATATTGTAAGAATTGGTTCTAGTTTTTCCACCATGCTTAACATACGATACAGCCATTTTTATATCCAAGGATGTAACATTTAATGTTTCGGCATAAAAAGGCATTTCATACGCAAATTTCTTGTTCCCAATATCTACCAAATCATATCTCGAGAACTTAAATCTTGTCATAAGTTCTTCTGCTATCTCTTTATATCTTGTTGTATCTTCATCAGACATATAAGATCACCTCATCTATTACAAAATCTGAATATTTTTTCAAGTTATTCTTAGATTTTTCAAAAACTTCATAACAATTTAGTCTTTTTAGTGTTAGCTCTAATTTATCAGTACAATATTCAAACGTAG
>JBAYAI010000127.1:0-2688 GCA_041669865.1 Bacilli bacterium
CGACGAGATACAAAAGAAAATATTTAGCCCCTTTGGTGGAAGTAAGAGCTGCGGAGGCTATTAGAGTGCGCATTATCGGGGGCATCTATCGCCATCGACAATTAAAATTTATTTCTGATACGCAAACGCGTCCGACTAAAGACCGTATCCGTGAAGCTGTTTTTTCCGCTTTGGGACACAATTGTCTTAATCGGCGCGTTTTAGATTTATTTGCTGGTTCGGGTTCCATGGGTCTTGAAGCACTCTCGCGAGGGGCAAAAGAAGCTTCCTTTGTCGACACTCGGCAAGAAGCCATTGCAATTATTCGACAAAACATAAGTGATTTAGAGGCCAATGGTCAGGCGTTTTTTGATTCATATGATCATTTTTTGCAAATGAGTGGCGATACATTTGATTTGGTCTTTATTGATCCACCATATGCCTTTGATGATTACAAAATCCTTTTCACCGATTTGTTAAAACCCACATTACTTAGTCAAGATGCTATAATAGTAATCGAAAATCAAAGTTCCAATTTCTTCGTACCAGAGGAGTTCATTATTACTCGGCAATATAAGTACGGAGAAACTTTGGTTCATGTTTTGAGGAGAAAAGTATGAAACGAGTAGCGGTTTATCCCGGTTCATTTGATCCAATGACGAATGGCCATATGGAAATTCTTCGGCGTGCGCTCAGCGTTTTTGATGAAGTTATTATTCTAGTGGCGGTTTCACCGACGAAAAAAAGTCTTTTTTCTCTTGGCGAACGGTTTGCGATGATTAAGGAAGCAACAAAAGAGCTACCTGGAGTAAGCGTTGACATGACCGAAGGACTATCAATTAACTACGCGCGCGAACATGGAGCAATTGCTTTGGTGCGGGGACTTCGAGCGGCAACCGACTTTGAATATGAATTTAAAATGGCGGCAGGCAATCGCTTTGTTGATCCAAAAATTGACATGGTTTTCTTTATGTCGGCTCCGGCCTTTACCTTTCTTTCTTCATCAACGATTAAAGAACTGTTCATGCATGGTACAGACATTTCGCCGTTAGTACCTTTGGCGGTCGCGGAAGCCTTAAAAAAGAAATTAAATGAAATAAAAAAATAAAGCGATTATGAACTGTACCCCAAATCCTGGACATAGGAGGAGGGGTATTTTTCATGAAATACACATTTAAATTTAAACTTGAGTGCGTCAACAAGTATAAAAATGGCGTCTATATTAAAAGACCAGGCATTTGCAGATCTTCACGCGATACTTTTATCCATAAAGTGAGGAATTGGGTTGCGTTGTACGATAGATTTGGAATAGAAGGTCTGAAAAGAAGGCCGTTCAATAAAGATTGGACAAAAGATGATCGCTTTAAGCTCGTTGCCCAAGTGTTATCAGGCAAAGTCATAAGACAAGTTGCTTTAGATAACGGCATTAGTGATGGACAATTATCCATATGGGTTAGAAAATATCGAGAAAAAGGTATAGATGGTTTAGAATGTCATAAAGGAAGACCACATAATGTACCAACTATGCCCAAGAAAAAGAAAGTGAAACTAGCTCCATCAGAAAAAGAAGAATTAGAACTTCTTAGAGCGAGAAACGAATATTTGGAAGCGGAGAATATCTACTTAAAAAAACTCGATGCCTTGGTGACAAAGAGGGAAGCCGCGCATCCCAAGGCGAAAAAGCAAAAGTTATCAAAGAAATAATAGATTCTGAAACACGTTTTAGACTATCAACTTTGCTAAAAGCGGCCTCATTATCTAAATCAGTGTATTATTTTGAAATCAATAAACCAGATATAGACATTAAAAACGAAGAATTAATCGAAAAGATTAAAGATATTTTCATAGAAAATAAACAACGATATGGGGTGAGAAGAATTACTGCGGAGCTTCATAATCAAGGAATCAATATCAATCATAAAAAAGTCCAAAGATTAATGAATAAATATGGTTTAAAAGCAATCAAACTCAAAGTCAAATATCATTCATATATGGGAATTGTTGGTTCTATTGCAGACAACATTATTAATAGAAACTTTGAAGCAACTAAACCAAATGAAAAATGGACAACAGATGTTTCTCAATTTAGTTGTCCCTTTGGCAAAGCATATTTATCTCCAATCCTTGATATGTTTGGTACCGATATAGTAGCGTGGAATTTATCTTTATCACCCAATTTTGAGCAAACTAATAGAATGTTAGATGAAGCTTTTGAAAAGAATTCAAATCTAGAAGGTTTGATCTTTCATAGTGATATGGGCTGGCAATATCAGATGAGACAATATAGCAATAGATTAAAATCAAAAGGGATAATTCAATCCATGTCTCGTAAAGGAAACTGTATTGATAACTGTATTATAGAAACATTCTTTGGAACTTTAAAACGGGAAATGTTCTATGGTCACGAGCAAGAGTTCCAAACATTCGAACATTTGTATCAAACAATTGCTGAATACATCGATTACTACAACAATAGGAGGATTAAAGGCAAAACAAAATGGATGCCTCCGGTTAAGTTTAGGGAAGCATCCATGTTAGCCTTGTGATATAATCCAATTAACTTGTCTAGGAAACTGGGTACATGTCAATTGGCCGATCTATTTTATTAAAGTTTATTTTCTTTACTGAATTTTCCCTGATTAATATCCGCTACCATTCGTTGATAGTTTTCTTCGTTAATCCGATAGCGACGTTTCATATATAAGTAAG
>JBAYAI010000128.1:0-2652 GCA_041669865.1 Bacilli bacterium
ACTTTTATTTATTATAAGATAAATTGCTTCTTTACTCTATAAAATTAAAAAGACAGTTATAATTTTAATGAATATAATGATAATATAATAGAGGTTTGGGGCAATAGCTCAGTTGGGAGAGCGTATCGTTCGCAACGATGAGGTCGTCGGTTCGATCCCGATTTGCTCCACCAAATCAGATGACAGTCGAACTCCAGTGATAGCACACTTGCTTATCAACTGGTGCTTCGGTATTAGACTTGACGCAAGAGACTTCTATAGTTCCTTGAGAGGAGCCAAATAAAGATAGAGGGCCAACAGCCCGCTTTTTTGATGCTAAGCAACACAAACATTGCGTACGGATATAAGTAGTTATTAGATTGGGAAAAAGTGAATGTTTTGATTTTCAAGGTAATTCTGGGATTCATATTTCAAATATTCTGTTACAAACATTAAATAATTTTTAATTTGTAACGATATTTTTACTTAGCTTTTAAAGAAGCCATTATCAATGCGTTTGTTCATAATAAATGAACTTCTAAAAACGGACCTATTATCTCCGCTTTTTCAAATCGAATAGAAATCATATCAAGAGGAGTACTTTCTGGTGGTCAAACTGAGAAAGGCTTTTTGCTGGAGAATCTATGCCGGTTAATCAAAGATTAGCCGACATCTTTATGCAACTTCATATAAGTGAGCAATCAGGACGAGGAGTTCCAAAGATAGTGGCGGCTTATGGAAAAAAGCATTTGATTTCCGTGAAAATTCAATTATGGTAACCATTCCTTTTAATTGGATAAACAAAACGGGGGATAATGTAGGCGATAAAGTTGGGGATAAAGCAGCAAACAAGATAAATAAAACACAAACGTTGATTATGAAAGAAATGAGAGATAACCCTAATATCACACTTTTGGAATTACAAAGTACATTGTCATTGGGAAGGACATCTATTCAAAATAATGTATCTTCATTAAGAAAAAACCAGATTATTAAAAGGGTTGGCTCGAAAAGGTGTAATTAATTAACACTTAAGTCTTGCTAAAAGGTGCAATTAATTGTATATTGTGAATATGGAAAGAAAATATTTGGTCGATCTTGAGAACTGGCTAAAAAATACTAGACGCAAGCCTTTGATGGTTTGGGGAGCCAGACAAGTTGGGAAGACTTATTTAATTAAGGATATTTTTGCTGAACGATTTTTTCCCAAAAAATATATCTATGTTGATTGTAGAACCAATCAGGAATTTACTGATTTTTGCGAAAAGAATGTCAACGCTGAAAAAATTTTGAATTATCTTTCTTTAAACAATGGTGTTGTTATCGATAAAAACGTTCTTCTTATTTTTGATGAGGTTCAAGAGTGTTTGCCTATAGTTACTCTTATGAAATATTTTTGCCAGGATTTTCCTGAGATTCCGATTATAGAAACTGGATCGATGGTACGAATTAAAATTCAAAGAGAAAACCGAAAAAGAGGATTAGGTAACAAAAATAGGTTTCTTTTTCCGGTTGGAAAAATCAATCAGCTGACAATTTATCCAATGGATTTTGAAGAATATTTGTTGAATAAAAACAAAGTTCTTTTTCAATCTATAAAGAACTCATATGCAAAAGGGATTCCTTCTTCTAAAGAAGAACATTCTAAGGGACTAGAAGAGTTCTTTAATTACCTCCTTGTTGGCGGAATGCCGGAAGCGGTTGACGCCTATTTAGAGACGGGCAATTATCAAGAATCACGAGAAGTGTTAAAAGACCTATATGACAACTACCTCTCTGATATGGATCTTTATCAGGCTAGTCCCGAAGCGATTGTTCGTTCAAAAAAAGTGTTTCAGACAATTTACAATCAGCTTAATAAAGAATCTAAAAATTTCAAATCAACATTGGTTGAAAAAGGGGCGAAAGGACGTGCCATGGAATCACCAATTGATTGGTTGATTCTATCAAATTTGGTTGTAAAATCGTCTTTAGTCAAAGAGAAGGTTACTATACCGTTGATCAATTCAGATGAGTCCTTATTCCGTTTGTATCTTTCAGATATTGGGATGTTTTCCTATCAAAGCGGAGTAAACGGAACCACTTTTCTAGATAATAAAACACGAAATACTCTCTCTGGGATTTTCTTTGAGAACTATGTAGCTAACGAATTGACATCCCATGGTATTCCGCTTTTTTACTGGAAAGGGAAAGGCAGTTCAGAATTTGAGTTTATAATTGAAACAAAGTCTTCAATCATACCGATTGATGTCAAGAAAAATAAAGGACCTCTTAATTCACTTGAACGTTTTAAAGATCATAATTCATTAGCATTAGCTATTAAAATTTCGCAAAACAATTTTGGGTTCGATTCTAAAACTAAAGTTTTGACAATACCTTTTTATGATGTATTTATGTTATGTGAAGACATATCAAAAGGTGAAATTAATTGTGTTAAAAATATATTGTGAAGGTACAATTAATCACTTCTTTGCTTGCAATATAAGTTTCTCTAAATTGTTTATCTAAAGAATGAAAATGAACCAGTGTGCACCATTCCGAACCTGCCTTGCTCCACCAAAAAAGATGACAGTCGAACTCCAGTGATAGCACACTTGCTAATCAACTGGTGCTTCGGTATTAGACTTGATGCAAGAAACTTTTATTGTTCCTTGAGAAGAGCCAAATAAAGAT
>JBAYAI010000129.1:0-2592 GCA_041669865.1 Bacilli bacterium
TTCTAGTTCCTTTTTTGGCAGTAGTTTTACCGCCTTTTGTGGTCATTGCCACTGCCTTTCACCCCTTATAATCAAAAATAGCCACCAAGAGGTGACTAAAATCAAAACAAATATGTATTTTATTAACTATTTAAATAGAAATACATTATCAATCATAAAACTCCCATATAAATGGTATACCATCATCAGATTTTCCAGAGCTATTTCTTTTATTATGACAACATAATGAAATGTTTTGTACATCAACATTAATTGACCTAGCAGCATCAGAAATAGAATCGTAAATTGCTCCTGTTACTTTATTTATAACTCGTCTAGATGCAGGATGCTTTTTTGATTGAGAACTTAAAAGTAATATAGATTTTAATTCATCTAAATTTTGAGACTTAAGTCTTGGATCATCTTCGTATATCCAAACTAATTTTTCACCCAAAGAAGACTTTCCTGCACTTTTAATTTGTCCCAAACAACACTTTGAAATTGATGCAATCGCAACACCTGTTTTGCGTTGTGCCTCCCCAACACTACCGTAATGAGTCCCAGTATTTACACAGATTACACCTTTCGATAGAGTATTTTCAGATCCAAGGCGCTTCCCTTTTTTACTTCTACTCATCTTTTCTTTTACTTCGGGCGGTACAGTTTTACCAACATTTGCCTCTCTCATATGCTGTTTATGACTCTCGGAAAGTTTTCTACCAGTTAAAGAATCACTTAATCTTTGGCATGTAGTTGAACTTTTTTCTCGACCCTTCATCACAATAGACAAATGTTCTCGCAACTCTCTTGAAACAACCCTGCCAGAATTTGCCTTGCTAATTTTTTCTTTTGTTTCAAGAGATAGATGTTTACCCTTCATAGGTGAAGGCTTACCCTTCAATGATTGGCTCAATTTTTTTCGAGTCTGCTCAGAATGCTTTCCATTACTGAATCCACCATTTGAAATATTAAATCCGTAATGATCATCGTTGCTTCTTAAGACTCTTATCAATTCAATTTCTATTTCTTCCGCAAGCTGTTTTGAAATATCAGATAGTAAAATATAATGTCTAAATGATTCCCATCCGTATTTATCTATTGATCTTTTAAAATGTAAATTATAATAATATGATTTTCCATTTTTCCATCGCTTTTCTGGCTCTTGCATAGTAATTCCAACATAAAATTTTTCATTTGGAGATATATGCAAATATACATGGTAATCCCCATCAATAAATTTAGAATTGTTTATTATATTTTTAACACAATTATGTAAATTATATTTATCCAATATTTCACTATTATATTTCATATTATCCTCCGCAACCAAATTACTTATTTTTTACACCATATATTTAAAGCATCTTTGCAACACTGATCTTTATCAAAAAGAAATACCAAGTACGTTGGATTTATTTTATCAATGTCGACATTAAAACAGCGGCATCCCTTACCAATAAGAAATGCCGCTAATTTTGTTCCTTTACAAACAAAGACATTATTCAAATTTATTCTCCTAAATTAGATACCGAATTTATCGTGAGATTCCTGAATCTTCTTTTGGTCTACTCGTAAGTAATATTTAATCGTAACATCGGTACTCTTGTGGTTTAGCATTGCTGAAATATCCTCTACCTTAGCACCGTTTAACTTCATCAACTGGCTTCCACTATGACGAAAATCGTGGGGATGTAGTGTTGGGACACCTATCATAGCCCCAATTTTCTTACACCATTGGTTTAATGTGCTAGTTGTAACTTGACGATGCACGCCATCCATTTGTGTTACAAATAAAAATCCTTCGTCGTTAATGTTATTGTTTTTTCTAAACTCTTTCAACTCAATTAAAATCGACTTTACATCTTCTGAAAAACTCAAAGTAACTAGATATCCTTCTTTTTCAAGAACATTATTTGCTACACGTTGGTCAAAATCGATTTGATTCCATTTGACACTGCTGATAGCAGTAACTCTCGCCATCGTCGAAAGAGAGAACATGGCATAGCATTTAAGTTGCAATGCACTATGTATTCCACTCATAGTTTTTGATTCAGATATGTTTTTATCAAGTTCTTCATATATCTGGTTGACCTGATCCATTGTCAAAAATGTTTGCGTAATTATTTCTGTGTCTTTTTTAGGACGATCAATAAATTCTGTTGGGTTATTATCTATCAATTTCTTTTTTCGTAGAAATTTATAAAAAGCAGCAATAGAAGACATGCGCCTTTTCATTCTACGAGAATTATTACCTTGAGTACGGCAGTAATAGAGAAATTCTGTTATGTCATCTTCACTTAAATCCGTAATACATTGATTTCCTTGATTGTCGTAAATATAGATCCACCAGTGCTGAAGATCGTTTAAATATCCAGATTTTGTTTTTGGAGAAAGTTCACGCAACGTCATATCAATTTCGTACTTCTTCCAAAGCTTCATCGTCTCTGGATTTATATTTTTAATCTTTTCAGCGTCGTAAAACTGAATCTTTGGACTAATTTCAGCCAATATACTTTCTCCTTTTTATAGTTTATTCTACTTGTAACTTTGAAATTTCGTCATTAAATGCTCTGGCTACCGTAAATCTTAACTTTGTCCTTGGCGGATCTACAA
>JBAYAI010000130.1:0-2580 GCA_041669865.1 Bacilli bacterium
GCCATTTTCCCTCCATGATTATATATATTCTATAACTTTAAATAGTTATTTAAAATGATTGAAATAAAATAGTTATATATAAACACTATATACTAATGCTCTACAATATTTTATTAGTTATAATGCTCTTAGTCAAAATTTAGTAAAATATTCTTGATAGAATATTTTTATTAAAATAATACGCAACCGCCTTTATTTTTTATAGAAACTTCACAAGCGGAGTGTTTTGATAAAAAATCCCCCAAACAACTACATATTTATAAATAAAAATTTCGAAAAAATGACTAAATATTTAGCCAATAGTAATTACTTTATATATTAAAATGTTGTCGCATAGTCTAATAAGTGAATGTCTTATAATCGTCAAATCAAATCACTCCCAAAGCTTTATACTTTAAAAATTCAAGTTCTCTTTTAAACCTATCTCGTTCAATGATACCTGGTATTTTATACATTGTTTCTCCATCGTTTACTATGACGATTGTCGGAACAGTAAGAATTTGATATTTTTTAACCAATTCTTTATCTTTTTCTATGCTTAAATGCTTAAACTGCATATCTGGAAAATCTTTTAATACATCTTTAATTCTCTTTTCGTTCAAAGAGCAAGATCCACAATTTTCTACACTAAATAATAATACTTCTAACATAACCTATTCGCACAATATTTTTTTAAAATATCACGTGCTTCCTTTCTATAAAAAACACTTGTATCAAACATATCTTAACATCCTTATAAAATCCAACTGAATTGCATGCATAGAATTTGACACAGCGAATCATTTACATGAACAATGACATCCTTTCATTGATGTTTCCTTGTAAAAATTCAATTTCCTTTATGAGATACTGAATTTTCACATCAAGCCTAGAAATCTCTACATCGTACTTTTTTTCAGATAGTTTCACTTCGTCTTGAATTTTTTCAATTTTGCGTTTTAAATCTATTCTCACCTTGACATCTTTGCCAAACTTCAGTTGTTTTTTTGCATTTTTTAGATAATCTAATTCTTCTGTCAAATTACATTTACTTTTCTCATCTTCCAACATGTGTCTCTCATTATATAGTTTGGAAACACCTTCTCTTAAACAGTCAATTTGTTCTCTAATTTTATTGACAATCGCCTGTTTTTTTGCTTTATAACAACTCAGCGTCTTCAAAAAAGGTAAAAGTTCGTAAGTGAAAATTAATTTAACTTCCTTCAAATCTTTCGTCGGATTGCCGTTGGGAATCCTGTGATAATATTCTTGAATATTCAAATTGATTAAATCTGTAATCGATAAGATGAAATCGAATTGTTCTTCTTCAAGAGAACGAAAATCAAATTTAGGCGAGAAGAAAAAGTTAGTCAACCAAGTAAGCATTATTCTATTTGCGTTAACCATCTCCTCAATTTGATAGAAAGAATCATCGGAATTTTGACATTTCAAGATGCTTCCAGCGAGAACGTTGGCTTGTTTCATCAGTCCGCTAAATATTTCTTTATTCACAGTTAATAATTCAGATTCTACAGCGACGCTTACGGCTTTCTCATAGTCCTTATAAGATCGTTCAATAGCAGCTGAAGTGTCGCGGTTGAATTTTTGAGTCCACTGTTCAGTATTTCCCATGTCAATCCACGCTTCTGGATTTTCCGGTTCAATTTCCGCAGCAGCATTGTACAAATTTAAAGCAGTTTCATAATTCCCTGAATTATACTCTTCGTTGCCTTTCAAAATTAGTTCACTATATTTACTCATTTCGACACCTTCTTTCTAAAAAGACTACAAAGTTTGTCAAATGTAATGATTGTTCTTACCACCAATATACCTAAAGTTCCATATCATTTTTCACGCGATTTTTTATTTTGCTTCATATATATAATTTACTCTTTTGTTAGACATATATCTAGTGTTAATAACACCTAAATATAAAACACATAATGGCAGTAAATTATCAGCTTCTAAAAATTGAATATAAGTCCAAGAAATATCGCCAAAATATTTATCGGTATCATCAGAATAAATGAGAAAAATATTCCGAGTTCTCTAAAGATAGAGCTTCCAGTTTTAACACCTTTAAACTTTTTCGAAAAAGTATCCCAGGCAATTCCCATCGTATTGCCAATCATCATGATTGTGCAACTGGCAATTATCGCTTTGCCATTTCTTCTTCCATAAGTTTCATAGAGTTGATTAAGTGCGGCCTTATCAGGTCTTCCATTTTTGTCGGCATAGTTTGTCGCAAATATTACTCCCACTGCTTCACTTTCCGGGACTGAATTCTCATCATCGGATAACATTTTGCTGATCTCCGCTTTTGATAGACCGATATCTAATGCAATTTGGGCGTGGACTTGTGAACACACCTTGCAACCATTTACCTGAGTAACTGCTAACATTGTTCGTTCCACAAATTTTTCATCAATAATTTTCTTATCTCGATTAATCATTTTACTCATGTAAAAAAAGGCCTTTAAGTAATATCTCATCGCATCCCAAACTGAAGCTAATTTTTTATTGTACTGCATAACATCTCCTATAATTTAGTATTATTACACCTTGAATTTTATACTACAAAATTATAAAAAAGTATTAAAA
>JBAYAI010000131.1:0-2550 GCA_041669865.1 Bacilli bacterium
CAATAACTTTTAATAAATCGAGTATTTCTTGTTCATGTTCAAATTTTTGATGTTTATGTAACTTACTATCCTTCGATATTGACTGAGGCTTAAATAGAGCTGAAAAAGCATAAGTAATACCATTTTTTTTAAGTTCTTCCATTTTTTTTATTGAAGATTCGTTTGGGTTGAAAGCGAATCTTACCATCTGAGGAAATCCATAATATGGATTGTCCCATTCTTTAACATCATCTTTATTTAGATTTTCATCATTCCACTTTTCCTGTTCATCTACTATATCTGTGAATTGGCAAAAAGAGATGATATTATCCTTTGTGAATTCACTACCCATCAATATCCGATAAGGAGTTCCAGACAAATGAATACGTATTCTTGATTTTAATATTTTTATTGTTTCGTCTAACTTTACTAAATCGTCATCGATTTGTTCAAGCTCCTTTTTCCTTTCGTCATTATTTGTAATACCGATATCGTTAAGAACTTTGCCATATTCTTCACCACGAACACCAAAATGTGTTTCATCAATCAAAAGCAAATCAATATTGTTATTAAAAAGATCTTTATGCTTTGTTTTAATTTCATCACCTTGTAAATCCTGTAATGTTAGGAATAGAGCTACTCTGTTTTCTTTAAGAGTATCTGTTATGATAGTTCTATTATTTTGCAAAGAGTTACTATCAAGGAATTTATACCCTTCAAATCGTATGTGACTTTCAACCGTTTTCTTCCACTCTGCTTTAACGTCTGCTTTAGCAGAAACAATAACAACGAGCTGGGCATCCATTTCTGTTGCGCAGCACATAGATGTAAAAGATTTACCAAAACGCATTACAGCATACATCAAAAGATTTGTGTGCTTTTTTTGTATTGCTTCGTTAAATTTATCTATAGCATTTTGTTGATTTGGACGAGGTTTGTAATTTTCTTCTCTTTTCCAAGTAAAGCTAACAGGAATTCGACTATCTTCAAAACGATAGAATTGATATCTTCCGTCATTACATAAGTGACTCTTTTTAATATCATCTATCGCCTCTTTAACGTCTTTAACCTCTGTGTCTTTAAAAAATTCATTAGAGAAATACAAGAACTCATCAATATCGCCTTTTTGAAGACGAGTTTTACCAGATGATTCCAAAAAAGAATGAATTGCATGATCTCGAAAGAAAATCTCTTCATCGACTTTTGCTACATCACTAAATTTTTTCACTAGATTTGGAAAGTATTTACGCCATTCATCTAGTCGTATTTCGATAGGACGATAAGTATCCCCAATTTTTAAATAATTGGGGATAGTATGGGTCGAGAAGGCATAAATCTGAGGATCAACTCGACCTATAATAAGCCCATCCAGTATATCGGTATTAATATTACTCATAGTCTCATTTTTTAAGTAGTGATAAAAACTTTAGTGTGCCGCCTGATTGCCAATCTTTAATTTTACAATAGATACCATTATGTTTATAGATATCTTTATTTTGACAACCCTCACAAAATGTTATTATTTCTTCAGTATCAAAAAGTGTTTTAGTGATTGTTTTATGTTCGCCACAACTATTGGGAATAACACCTTTTAACCCATCCATTTGCCAAATATTCCACGAAATAATTTTTGCTATCTCTCGTATGAGTCTTATTGCTGGATCTTTTCCGAATTTTTCTTTGTAATAATCTATAAATGTGAACAAGAGATTTTCTCTTGCCAATAGTAAACTATCTCCCTGCCACTCATATCCGTATATACTTTGGTAAGCAATCTTTGCCCATTCATACCAATCGCTTTTATTTTCGGTATTTTCTGAAACAACACGTAGTTTCCTGTCAAGTAATCCTATTCGATTTAGAATAGAGATTGGTTCTCCTGTTATTGTGTCGTAACGACTTACCAAATAAGGAGCTTCACCACAAGAAATTTCTAAACGAGTATCTTTTACATAATCTTGATAGGTTTTACCATTTGTAGTCGGGAATGGAATTTTATCAATTTTTGTAATCCAACTTTTATCAGTTTCTGTGTTGAATAATCCTTCTGTTTCAAACCAAGCGTTATCGACAAGATTATTCTGGGTATTGCATACCCACGAAGGTGTAAATACTTCGGCTTTATCTTTTACTCTAGAATCTTGTTCTCTTTTCGTTTTATTGACTCGTGGTTTGATTATTTGACCTTTATCACCAGTGATTAAGGAAGTTAATATTTGTGAGTTAAAACCATATTTATCACCCAAAGGCTCATAATTGTGCGTAGCCCAAATAATATTTAACTTTGAGCTATTATCTTTAAGCAAAATCGGAAGTAACTCCTTATCATACTTAATGATATCATTTTCTTTTATATCTACAAGGTTTTTGGAAACCATAAATTATTTTTCTTTATTATCAATCAATTCCTTTACGCCTAATATTTTAGCAATTTCAAACAGTTATTCGAGACCGGGCTTACTGCGGTTGCATACGTAAGTATTCGTTTGATTGAAACTGTTACTTATCTATTTTGCAAGTCAAATTTGTTTTATCCCTTTTTCTTTAAGTACTTCTTTTATTCGGTTCATG